>JAQGOV010000392.1 GCA_028293425.1 Verrucomicrobiales bacterium | reverse complement strand
CGCTGACCAATTGCGCGGTCCGGGGTAATTTCGTTGTCGGCGGCCACGGCGGGAACGCGAGCGGCAACCAAGCCTCGGGCCCGGGTGGTGTGGGATCGGGCGGTGGTATTTACAACGTGAACAGCCTGGTGCTCAGCGCGTGCACGCTGGACGCCAATAGCACCACCTATGGCTCGGGCGGCACGGGCGGCTTGGGCGAGAGCATTCCCGGCGCTGCGAGCGGGGGCGGTCTCGCAAATCCAACGGGAAACGCAACCCTCTACACTTCCACCATCGCCAACAACATTGTCAACGGCAACGGCTCGACCGGCGGTGGTGGCGGCATCTTCAGCCAGGGCACGCTGGTGATTTACAACGCCACCATCTCCGGCAACAGCGGCGACGCCAGCGGTGGCGGTGTCAACGGCAATGGCCAGATCCGCGACACCCTCATCGCCGGCAATACGGCCTTTGCCTCACCGGATGTGGCTGGCGCGTTTACCACGGCGGGTTACAACCTGATCGGCGCCATTGATGGCAGCAGCGGGTTTGCCAACGGCGTGAACCATGACCAGGCGGGCACCCAGGCTTCGCCGCTCAATCCCTTGCTCGGGTCGCTCGCCTCCAACGGCGGGCTCACGCCGACCATGGCGCTACTGACCGGCAGCCCGGCCATTGACAAGGGCAACCGCTTTGGGCTCGTCACCGACCAGCGCGGGCAGCTGCGGCCGTATGATTTCGCGGGCATCGGCAATGCTGCGGGTGGTGATGGCAGCGACATCGGAGCGTTTGAGTTGAACCTGCCTATATTAAATGTCGCGCGCTCAGCGAACCAGGTGGTGCTCTCATGGCCCGTGAGTGACACCGGCTACACGCTGCAATTCAAAACGAACCTCACTTTATCGATCGCCTGGTCGAATGTGTTGGGAGCTCCCATCCTTATTGGGAGTAAGCATTTCATGACCAACAGCGGAGCCAGCGGCAATAAATTTTATCGGCTGGCAAAATAGGAGATGCCTGACTGGGCAAATTCGCTTGTGAAATGAAGGCCAGCGTGATACCAATGCGGCATCGCTTTGCCCTGGCGGGATCCGACAGGACTACTTTGGCCATCCGAATCAAAAACCCTATGGAAAGCCAAGGCACAGGCATCGGGAGAGCTTTCGCGCCCGCTTCGTTTTCTTTTTTGATCGCGCTGGCGCTGCTTTGCCTCGCGGTGTTCGCGGACCACGCACACGCTGCCACAACGCGCACCGTCACCAGTACGGCTGACGATGGCGGGGCGGGCACGTTGCGGACGTTTGTCAATGCTTCTGCAAACGGCGACACGATCAATTTCTCCGTCACTGGCACCATCACGCTAACCAATGGCGAGCTTGGGATTGGACGAAACCTGACGATTATAGGTCCAGCAGGCGGCATCACGGTCAGCGGCAACAATGCCAGCCGGGTGTTCAACATAACGGCTGGCACAGTCAATATTTCGAGGCTTACCATCATCAATGGCCATGTGGTCGGCACAACGGGGGCTCCGCCAAACGCGGCCAGTGGCGATGGGCAAGGAGGAGGCATTCTCAACCAAGGCACACTCAATCTGGATAGTTGTGCACTCTGGAGCAATTCGGCGGCAGGCGGGGATGGCCCCGACGATCGCTCTGGAACGAGCGCCCGTTCCGCCGACCCCGGGTGGATTGGAGGCGATGGACGGGGCGGCGCTATAGCGAATCAGGGCACCCTGAATATCGCCAATTGCACGTTTAGCGATAACACTGCAAACGGAGGGCTCGGAGGGCTGTCCATGGGGCTCGCCTTGGGCGGTGGAGGAAACGGAATGGGTGGTGCCATCGCAAATGAAAGCGCCCTCTACCTCGTCAACTGCACGTTCAGCCAAAACTCCGCCATTGGTGGGGTGGCCGTTGACTCGTACAATGGAGGTAATGCACAAGGTGGTGGAGTATTTGACGCCGGCAGTGGCAATTACCGCAATGTAATCATCGCGAATAACAGTCTCACCAGCGGGATCAGAGGTGCTGTACTTGGCCCGGACGTAAATGGACCCGTGAGCAGCCAAGGCCACAATTTCATTGGCAACACCGATGGCAGCAGCGGTTGGGTCGGCAGTGATCTCACTGGCACAATTGCCGCCCCATTTGATCCCTTGCTCGGGTCCTTGCAAAACAACGGCGGCCCAACTTACACCATGGCATTGTTGCCGAATAGCGCGGCGATTGATGCCGGCGATGACGCAGTGACGAACGCTCCATATAACCTGCTCACGGATCAACGCGGGTATGCGCGAAAATTTGGCGCTCATGTGGACATCGGCGCTTATGAAATTAATCCGATTATCGTGCTCAATACGGCGGACAGCGGCCCCGGCTCGCTGCGTCAGGCTGTGCTGAGCGCCGCGCCGGGAAATGTGATCACGTTCGCTCCCGGTCTCACTGGCACCATTATCCTGACCACCGGTGAATTGCTGCTGAACAAAGATCTAAGCATCATCGGTCCCGGCGCAGCGGTTCTCGCCATCAGTGGCAATACTTCGAGCCGGGTATTTAATATTACCAATGTCACTGTGCATATCTCCGGGCTTGGCATTCGCAATGGACTTGTGAGTGGTGGATCCGCTGCGAGCGGGCAGCGGGGCCGGGACAATGCAGGTGCTGGCATCCTCAACTATGGCGTGCTGAGCCTTTCCGCATGTGAAGTTTTCAACAATACCGTTTTCGGGGGCAAAGGTGGTTCGAGTGCTGGACATGGCGGCTCGGGTGCAGGCGGGGGCCTTGCCAACTTCAACACGCTGTCACTGAGCAGTTGTTATATTCACGACAACTCCGTTAACGGGGGGCTTGGTGGTAATGGCGGCACTGGTGTTCCCGGGACCGGCGGCAATGGCTTGGGTGGTGGCATTTACAATGAGAGTAACATGGTAATTATCGCCAGCACGATCAGTTCGAACACCGCCAGCTTCGGGGCGCACGGCACGGGGACGGGTGGCGAAGGACTTACTGGCACCGGGTTTGGCGGCGGTCTGGCATCTGTCGCCGGCACAGTCTCAAAAAGCGTTTCAACGTTGGCCAACAACACAGCCAATGGCTACGGAGGCGGAGTCTATTATAGCGTCGCGGCATTCGATGCCATCGGCTGCACCATTTCCGGCAATACCGCCAACTTGGACGGCAATGGCGCGGGGGGCGCGGGCGGCGGAATTTATGGCGTCGCCAGTGTGGGCACGTTCGGCGACAGCATTGTGGCGGGCAATACCGCAGGCGTCTCACCCGATCTCGGCGGATCCTTTACCACGCATGGGTATAACCTCATCGGGATTCAGGATGGCAGCAGCGGCTTTGCGAATGGGGTCAATCATGATCAGGCAGGCATTCAAGCTTCGCCCATTGATCCATTGCTCGCTCCACTGGCTGATAATGGCGGCCCAACTCCGACCATGAGTTTGTCAGCCAACAGCCCGGCCATTGACAAGGGCAACCGCTTTGGGCTCGTTACCGACCAGCGCGGGCGGCTGCGGCCGTATGACTTCGCGGGCATCGGCAATGCTGCGGGTGGTGATGGCAGCGACATCGGGGCTTTTGAGTTGAACCTGCCTATATTAAATGTCGCGCGCTCAGCGAACCAGGTGGTGCTTTCATGGCCCGTGAGTGACACCGGCTACACGCTGCAATTCAAAACGAACCTCACTCCATCGATCGCCTGGTCGAATGTGTTGGGAGCTCCCATCCTTATTGGAAGTAAGCATTTCATGACCAACAGCGGAGCCAGCGGCAATAAATTTTATCGATTAGCAAAATAAGAGTGAGTGAAGGGCGAGGCTCAAAGTAGGATGAGCCCCCTTCATCTCTTTATTCCAGTGACGGGGTCACCGAATGGCCCTTCGTTAAGCCCCCGCAAAATGCGGGGTTTGTTTTTCCAGTAGTGGTTCCGGTGTGGAGTTTCCTCGAACTGGTGTCTCGGTTTATTGAGCAAGGGATACGGTTTGGACCGCTTCTTGAGCGCCCTCGACTCGTTTTGATCCGGGCGCAACGAGGTGCGGAAGTTTTGCTTGATTGTAATCAACCCTTTCCTTTTCTGGGAATCGCCCGCGTGGTCCTATTGGGGGGATGCCTCGGTTGAGGCAGTTAAACAACTCATTGCGAAGCCACGCCAGAGTAGGGTGCCTTTACTGAAGGGATGGTTGAGAAGGAGGGATGTTCGGGAGCAGCCAAGGTTCCTTACGAAGGACGGGTTCGTAGACGATGTCCTTCGCATTGGGGCGAACTGGTTTGTATTCCCCCAAAACCGCTCCCCATGTCCATACTTCGCCGTCCCGTGTCAGGGCGGCTCCCATGCCGTCTCGGCCTGTGGTGCCAAAGGCAACGATCTCCTTTCGCAAGTTGATCTTCCTGAATTCGGCGGGTTTAGGCGTTTTAAGTCCCTTGGAATGGTCCGAGGCGTCCAAGGCCCAGAGGGAACCATCCTTTTTCGTCAGTAAGTGATAAAAGTATTCCGTGGAAGCACAGGCTTTCCAGTCGCTCTCGTTTCCCACGCGAACCGGGGATGGGTTCACGAGTTCGATCGGTGCGTCCGTGTATATTCCTGCGTTGCGGCCCCAGGCCCACAACGTGCCGTCCGCCTTGATGGCCAGCACACAAAAATAACCAAAACAGGCATCCACCCAGTTGGTATCCGGTGAGACACGTGTCGGCACGAAGAATCGATGGGTATCTTTGGCTCCTCCTGTGAGCGAGCCCCAGAACCAAAGGCTGCCGTCGGACTGCAAGCCGACCGTTTGGATCCCCTGCGACCAGACTTTGACCCAATTGCTGTTGGATCCCACCTGGACCGCTTCTGGACTCAATTTTCGTGTGCCGATCCCTAATTGCCCGGCCCAATTGTTGCCCCAGGCCCAAAGTGTTCCCGATCTTGTGAGCGCGAGCGTGTGGGTGCCACCCGCCGCCACCTGCTTCCAATCGTTGCCTGGCTCAGAGGGGACTGGCTGCTTGCGTGGTGAATCCGTGCCGTCACCCAATTCATACTCCGAGTTTGCTCCCCATCCCCATAAGGTCCCGTCGGATTTGACAGCCATGACGTGAGTAGGAGAACTCGCTACGTCTACCCAATCGTTTTCGTTGCCAATGCGGCGGAGGAACCTCTGGGTATTGATCTCTCCCAACCCGAGCACGGGCCAGCCTCGAAGGTTCTGTCCCCAAGTCCAGAGGCTGCCGTCCGAGGCCAGAATTACCCCGTGGGCTGAACCCATGGCAATGGCGGGAGTATTTGTCCCGATGGGCAGCCGGAGTCGGCCGCCAGGAATGGTGGCGGCACTGGTCTGCCCAAAAAGCTGGAACGCCGCAACGGTCGCGGTGACGGTGATGGTGAGTAGAAGCGATAGGGAGGCGGTCAGCACTAAGCATTTAAAATTCGCCCATGCCATCATTTTGACAGTGGTCTTGATCAGGGCTGAGGAGGAGACTGTAGCGTTGAGAAACCCGGCTGCGGCCACCGAACCGACGATGGCCGCAGGAGCTGCCTGAACGGCATTAGTCGCCAGCACGCCCATGATGGTTAGCGCCGACAAGGTCACGCCCCGCTTGAGGAAGATCTGGCGCAATTTATCGACCGCGCGGGAGACGCGTTTGCGGGCCGTATCCTCGTCAATACCAAGGATCAGCCCGACCTCTTTGAGCGGTTTTTGGTCAAAGAAACGGAGCGCCAGCGCGTCACGATCCTTGTCGCCCAGCTGAGCCATGGCGGCGTCCAAAAAAGGAGCAATCTGTTCCCAAGCGGATTCGGAAGCGGCAGGTTCCATGTGAGCAGCCTGTTGTTCGCGCTGGAGACGACGGGATTGACTTGTGAGGAGGTTGGAGGCGGTGAAACGCGTGGCGCGCAGGAGCCAACCGGAGAGGATAACCCCGTGCCGAAAGGTATGCGCCTTCTTGACGAGGATAATAAAAACTGCCTGAGTGACCTCCTCGGCAAGGTGAGGGTTGTGGACCTGCCGGAGTGCGGCCGAATAAACCAGATGGATATAACGTTTGGTAAGAATGGTGAATGCGCTCTCCGATCCCCGGTTCGCATAGTCGGTCAGCAATTCAAAATCGTCCGCTTCAGCCATCTGCTCTATTAATGTGCGCCCGGAAGGAAATCGGACATTCTTTTTTTACAAAAGTAGCCATGGACAGGAGATATAATATTTTGGCCTGCAACGGTCGCGCAGTGGGAGAAGTGAGGGTGATCCCAAATCTGAAATTTCAGATTTCAAAAAAGATGAATGACGAAACCGGAATGAGGGAATGACGAGTTTGAGGACCGATGACACAGGGCAGAGGGCGATGCAAAAAATAGTTTCAAGTCTCCATGTTCCAAGGATCGATGTGCCGTCTACGAGGGCTCGACACCGGGAAGCAAAGCGATAAGTTTGTGACAGAAGGGATGAAGCCCGGACGCACTTATGAGTAAACAACACGAGAACATTGGCCCGGAGATGGCGGAATGGATTGTCAAGCAGAAGGTTTTCTTTGTGGGCACGGCACCCCTTTCAGCCACGGGTCATATGAACATCTCGCCGAAGGGTGGGGATAGTTTTCGGGTGCTTGGGCCCATGGAGGTAGTTTATCAGGATTACACCGGGAGCGGGGTTGAAACGGTGGCTCATCTGAGGGAAAACGGACGGATTATTATTATGTTCTGCGCGTTCGAGGGCGCGCCCCAAATTGTGCGGCTGCACGGGCGCGGCACGGCCTTGACGCCAGGACATCCAAAGTACGAACCTCTTCTTTCACTGTTTCCTGCCCATGCCGGCACTCGTGCTTTGATTCATATCCAAGTAACGCGCGTGTCTGACTCTTGCGGCTATGCGGTTCCGTTCTACGATTTTCAAGGTCCCAGGGAAACCCTGAACCGTTGGACTGCCCAACAGGGGCCGAAGAAGGTAATAGAGTATCGCGCGCTCAAAAATCGGAAGAGCATCGATGGTCTTCCTGCGCTTGAGGCGGCAAACACAGCTCCAGGCTAAGGTCCAAAGAGAGGGGTGAGATTTGTGATCTGAGACGAGGCTAATGACGAAATCGGAATGATGAATTACGAATTACGAATGAGGGGTCCGGGACGAATTGGAGACCGCCCGCTGGACGCGGGCGGAGTGGCCGCAGCGCAACCGCTTCTACCGTTGTTCCACCACCTTTCCACCATTCTACCTTTGGTGGTTTACGGCAGTTCGAGCACGACGCGGAATCCGATGATGAAGTCGCTGATGAACGGACTTGCGGCCTGGAAGGAACGGCGGGCGGAACGGCAGTCCAAATCGAATGATTCCCAGGCACCCCCGCGGATGACTTTCCAACCAATGGCATTGGGGCCGGGGCCTTGCGGATCAGTGGCGGTTCCGCCGGGATAGGGGCCATACCAATCCTGACACCACTCCCAAACGTTTCCCGCCATGTCGTAGAGTCCCCAGGCATTGGGCAGCTTCTGGCCGACGGGGCGCGGGGTAAAGCCGCTGTTGGCGCTGTACCAGGCATGGTTGGTCAAGCTGGTGACATTGGGATCGTCGCCGTAATAGAACCGCGTGGAAGTTCCCGCCCGCGCGGCACATTCCCACTCCGCTTCGGTGGGCAGGCGATAATGGCTGCCCGGCGGAATTCGTCCGGCGAGGAGGTCGCGTTCGGTAAGTTTGGCGTAATAGTTGGTGGCATCCGGCCAGGGGACTTTTTCGACGGGGCGATCCAGATCGCCCGGGAAACCGCTGGGGTTGGAACCCATGACGTCGAGGTAATTCCGCTGAGTGACCAGGAACCTGGCCATCCAGAATCCATGAGTGAGCTTGACGATAGTTTGTGGACTTTCATCGGGTTGATGGCCGACTTCGGTGGAGGGGCTGCCCAAAGTGAAGGTGTTGGGCGAGATGAATACTATGTCCGGAGGCGTGATGGGCGGGGCGAGGAGAAGGGCGCGGTATAACTTGCGCGGAGCGAGATGGGCCTCGGTGTCCGTGAAAGTAATGGTGCCGACCGGGTTGGGCACAGCGCCGAGGACCGTCCAATCCGGGAGATTGGTGGAGGCGAACACGGCGTAAACACCCGGCGGCCCGGTGATAGAAAAGCGAAAGGCTCCGATGGGCGATTGCAGGCGGGTGAGCTGAACCGCCAAACGATAGGTGAACACGGAAACACCTTGATTTCGCAGCGTGGCAACCGTGCCAGCCAAACTGGTTTCCGCCAACGGAGCCGGCATAACGAGGGTGTTGAGCGGATTCGCATCGAGCAACAGGGTGGCGAGGTTCGTCATACCTGAGGGCAGGGTGAGGGTGATGAGTTGATTGGAACGCAGGTCGAGGTTGGTCAAGTTTGTGAGCGCTTCCGCGATGGAGAAATTGGTGATGGAGTTGGAATCTAGGTCGAGGTTGCGTAGGTTGCGAGCGGCTTCCAATCCTTCAACATTGGTGATCTGCCGGCTCCCGGCGCTCAGGTGGGTTAAGGTGAGCAGGTCCTGCTGGGTCAATGGGCCAGCCGGCTTCTGCAAAGCCTGCCGAATGGCGGTGTTGAGGCCGGGATCGGGAATGGAGACTTCCTGGGGCCAGGCCCGAGGCGATGAAGCTGGTCACGGCCAGTGTTTGAATGACGTAAAGGAGCATTGGCAACTTGCGCATGCCTGCAAGAGCCCCGATTGAGGAATCGGTTCCCGAACTCGAATGGGACTAAAGGCCCATTACCTCTCCTATCCTTTAGCATGGCTTTGGCCGAGGTGACCGCAAATACGGTATAGCGTCTCACGATTCACCCGCGAAAGATGACAAAATGGTCATTCGCGCGGGTCGTTTTTGAGCCACTGCTCAATTGACCCACCCGTCGCAATAGGATATTATCGGCCCATGTTCCGAAAGACGTCATTTCTCATAGGCCTTTTGCTGTCCATTGCTGGAGGCCTGAACGCTCAAACCATCACGATCGATGGGGTAACAGACCGTAGCACCTACATGGACACAGCTTTCTTCCGTGTCCAAACGAACGCCGGATTCACTTACCAGGTCACGCTCAACGGGGCACCTGTGCCTGCGGGTGTGACCAACCGGATCACCCGGATGGATTATTATGACCTGGCGGTGCAGCGCTCGGATAACAGCTCCATCCTGGTCCGATTTATTGTTTTGTCGTCCAACCGTGGTGACCCGGAGAAAGGTCTTATCGAGTGGACCCCCTATCCGCCCACGAGTTCAACGGCGGCCGAGTTCGCCGGAGCCCATCTTGAAATCATCGCCCCCAAAGATTATCCCCAGGGACTTGAAATTCCAGTCGTGGCCCGGGCGGTCGATAATGCGGACAACGAACGGCGTGCGAACGGCTGGGTGAGCGCACCCGGTTTTGAGGCCAATGCATTTCGGCTGGTGCGCGGGCATGGGCATGGCTTTCTGCCCCCGGCGACCAACGCTGCCGGAATTCAATATGCCGCGCAAGTTTCGGTGCTGCACTCGAACAAGCAAATTACAATCGATGGCAGCACCTCCTGGACGTCCGTATCTGGCACCTTGGCCGGGACCAACCTTTGGAGCACCAACTCGCGGATCAGCGTGACAGGGCATCTGTTCGTTCCAGCGAATTCCTTGTTGCGAGTGCAGGAGGGTACGATTGTGCGCCTCATGCCGGGTATGAACATCACGAACTTCGGCCGCATCTGGATCGAAGGCACGACGGACCGACCGGTGGTGTTTACGGCCACCAACCGGGTTGCGCCCGAAAAGCCCGCGGGAGCGTGGGGTGGTTTCGTGATGACTCAAAATGGACCGGGCGCGGAATTGATCGCCAACGGCGCGATCATGACGGGATCCGGGGGGGCGAATTGGAACTTTGCACCGGGCTCGAGCCATAAGTCCGCACAAGCGCTGTTACTGGTTCAGGCAGGAGCAGGTGGCCATGCCTACCTGACCAATTGCGCCCTGATCAACAACGCGGGGCAAATCGCCAATGGTTATAACTCGGATATCACATACGATCACTGCCTGCTGCAGCGTGCCATCACTTCAGGCGAATCGGTGGCCGGCACCATTATCGTCAATCATTCTGCCCTCATCGAGTTTCCGAGTATTGACGGTATCGAAAATGCCACCATTTCGGATGCGGATTACGATGCGATCTATTTCACGGAGGGGACCCACATTATCCAAAACAGCCTGATTGGCTTTTGCAAAGATGACGCCATTGACTCCGGCTCCGGCGGAGCTGGAACGGTAGTGGTTTCGAATTGCTGGATTGAAGCGGCTTTGCATGAGGCCAATGCCTGGTCCGGCGGCGGGCGCATTGCTCACACCTATGATACGGTCATGATCAACTGTGGGCAGGGCCTGGAATGCGGCTGGAGCACGGGGACCAACAGTCCCCTTTGCTACGGTGAGCGCATTTTGAGCACGGCCAATTCAGTGGGGACGCGATACGGGGATAATTATTCCGGAACCACCGGTCTGGGCCTGAAGTCAGGTCATTTAACCGTGAGCAACTCCTTTTTGCTTTATAACTACCGCGACATTCTCGGGCGGCCCTGGGATGACACGTGGAACTGGCGGACGAATGACATGAACATCACGAGCAACCTGCTCACGACCGCTTACAGTTTTCATCCGAGCAACACACTCTGGAATCCGCTGGCGGATGCGTCGCGCTTGCTCCCCTTCATGCATACGCCCCCGGCCGCTTCCGTGGGGATAGGGTTAGCCAATTGGTTTCCTATCAACCCCAATTCACTCACCAATGGGGTGCCCATCAGGCTCAGTACTTTCACGACCAATGTTGTGTCTGTTGATTATGCAATCGAGACGCCCACGAGCACCCTGGCCAGTGGCACGCTTACTTTCCTTCCCGGAGAAACCGTGAAGAATGTTTTCGCAAATCCGGCCCTGGTGACAGGAACGGCTTCCTGGAGGGTTTCCTTGAGAAACCCCGTGGGTGGCGAAATAACGGGGAGCCCGGCCGCTTATGCTCTTCCGACAGTGCAACCGGTCACGTTCCTTTCCAGCGGTTCCGCATGGAAGTACATGGATGACGGGAGCAACCAGGGCACGGCATGGCGCGCGCCCAATTTCTTCGATGGCACCTGGTCCAATGGGGTGGCGCAGCTTGGCTTTGGTGACGGCGATGAGGTGGCCAAACTCCGGCGCACAAACTCGGCCGGAGCGGTCATCGCGACATTTTATTTCCGCCGCACATTCGAAGTGACGAATGCATCCTCATACCCGGATTTAGCGATGTGGCTGCTTCGGGACGACGGAGGCGTGGTGTATATTAATGGCAACGAGGTCTTTCGCAGCAGCAATTTGCCACCGAATCCGACTTATACCACCCTGGCGAACTTTAACATAACCGCGGCACCGGCGGACAACACGATAGACACTGCTACCCTGCCCAATACGCTGGTCAACGGCACCAACGTCGTGGCAGTGGAGATCCATCAATACGATCTGACGAGCTCGGACATCAGCTTTGATTTTTCCTTAACCGGCAATCCGGCTTCTACCCCGAGGATCGCATCGCTCAGGTTCGGCAACCAGCTTGTGCTCTCCTGGGGAGCCAGTGGCTATTCCTTGCAGCAGGCAGATAACGTCAGTGGCCCTTGGGGGTTTGTGAGTGCGGAAAGCCCGGCAACGGTGGATGTGAATACGCCCCAAAAATTCTTCCGTTTGCAGAAGCCTTAACGGGTTGTTACTTCGCTGGAAGCAGCGCCAGGTTTTTGAATTTGATCGGCCCGGGGTCACCTCGAATGAGAATCGACCCCGGCGGGCGCTCGTCGCTGTTCGGCAGCTCCTCCTGATCCCCGATCTCCTTAAGGGTTGGGAGGCCGTGATTCCGCGTGGCCTTCGTCTTGAGTCCTTCCTGCCTGAAGAACGTAACCCATATCCTGCTTGGCACCGCTCATGCTGCCTGCAAGGCGACTGGATGACTGACCATGTATTGCGAGGAGGAGGAGGAGGCGATTGACTGCCTTAATTAACCAAATGACCAGCTTGCATGGCGCATCGAATATCACGGAATAAAGCATGAAGAATTTCTTAAGAACGCGGATCGCGGGTGCCATTGGTTGCTGTTTGATTTGCGCAGCCGTGGCTGGCCGAGCTGACGAAAAGCTGTCGGTACTTAAGGTGGGGACCCAGGTTTACAGTAACGTGACCGTCACCGCTGTCACCGCCACCGACGTTTATTTTACTTTCAATAAGAGCGTGGCGAATGCGAAGTTGAAGAATTTGGAGCCAGAAATGCAACGGCATTTCAAGTTCGATGCGGCTAAGGCGGACGCGGCCATGGCGAAACAGCAGGCAACCGCTGCTCCATCTCCGCTTTTAGGCAGCTCGGGTACGGAGCCCGACATCACCCGGGCAAACGCCAAGGCAGTGATGAACGAAGCCACCGCGAAAGTTATCGCCATTGTTAATCAACCCGTGCAGGCGTTGCCGGTCACACCCTCCATGAGGGTATCAACTTACAGCCCAGGCTGGTTCCACGACGGCGCGGTGAAACCCGAGTTTGGGACGGTCGATATTCGCACCAGCCAAGACACCCATTATAGCAAGGACACCTACGTGACGTCCGATCTGAATCCAGGCGTGGCTTTTCTGGGCTCGGAAATCGAGTTCAATGGCATGACCAAATACTTCTACACGGACCGCTCGCTGCCCAAAAAGCGGCTAACGGACGCGGAGATGGTGGAAATCAATCGGCTTTATGGGATCATCGCAAAGTGCGAGGAGAAAATGCTGGCACCCACCGTGGTGGCCGCGGAATTTGTGGCGGTGAACAAAAAGAAAATGATCTATGCCACGGCGGGAGTGTTGCTTTTGCTTCTGCCGATTCGCTTCATGAGGAACCGGCGAGAAGCGTGATGGGGTCGTCCTTCTGCCGAGGCTGCTGAGTCTGCTGAAGATGCTACAGTCACGTATAATCGCACGCTCCCTTTCCCCTCACCCCGGCCCCATCCGCCGCGCCAGGTGGTTATGTCGGTGTAATACATCCCACAGTTTCCTCAGTATGGAGGAGTTACCCGCCTTTTTCTCGGGCTGGTTCGCAGGCACATTCCTCCATGAATGAGCCAACAACAACCAAAGCGACTTTCAGTATTTTCTCAGTTATAGCGATCATCGCGGCATTGCTCAGTTTTGCGACAGGCGCCATTTTCGGCCTGATCCTGGCGGTGATTGCGATTATTTGCGGGATTATCGGCCTGGTGATGGCTTCCTCATCGAGGGTTCGTGGTGGAGGGATTAGCGTGCTCTCATTAATGGCCGGCGGGCTCGGTATTCTGGCCGCAGTGATCAAGGGCGTGATGTGGGTCGCCAGGTAAGCCCCAGGGGATGAGCCGGGATGAGCAGGGATGAGCAGGGATGAGCAAAGGGGCGGACTTGCTTGTGTTTTCGCCCTGAACAAAGACTTCACGCCAATCCCTTCGCTCGAAGGGATTGGCGTGGACAAGCAGAGGCTTTTAGCTTATAGGCCCAGCTTTTCCATTTCCTTTTGAAGCGCGAGTTGAAAGCTTTCGATATCAGCCGCCGAGGGCCGATAGCCCTGGGTTTTAGCAGCCAGCCCGAGGCGTCCCATCTGGTCCAGATACCAAACCGCACTCTCCCCATCCGTGAAGGTGACGTTGCCACTGACCATTGAGCCGGGCCGCGTCACAGCATCCACGGTGACTGAAATACTGCCCCCGCCTGCCGGTGCTCCCAGATCGGGCAGTGGTGCTTCACCAGGTTGGGGTGGCAGGCCGGCTGCCGCCGCGGGCGATGGCGGAGCCGCAGGTTTCTCCGGTTGCTTGGGCGGTTCAGGATCCTTGGGCATGAGCTTCAGGTCGTCCACCAGCAGGCGAACATCCATATAGGTCATGCTGATTCCAAATTCGGTTCCGAGCCGCTTTTGAATTTCGGCGAGCTTGAGCCCCTCCTCAATCCATTGAGCTACTGTTTTCTTCTGTGTATCGTCCAGCTTCATAAAAATTCCCCTATGTCCAAATGTGTTGTGTCAAAACGAGTGTTCCGGTTCAACCATGCGCATACACAAGGTCCCGGTCCGGCACGACCCCCCAGCGCTGGCCTGTTTGTTCGAGTTCCGGAGTGAGGCTCCAACGATCGGGTAGGGCCTCGCCGGTATGTTCCGGGCTGCCGCCCTTGAGGCTCATGCAGCCTTTGTTGTTGCCTATCTCTAAAATGCGTTGCGAGTCCTCGGCAGTCAGTTTGACGCTGGGGAGGCTCGCGAGGTCCTCGATTTTTTGCTCGATCGGTTTGGCATCGGGCCCGGTTTCCTGGATGAGCGTTGGAATGACGCTGTGAACGGCAGGCTGGGAGAGATCCCAGACGCAAGCCAATTGCAGCATGGTGAGCCTGTGCGCCTGCGCAATCGGGCGCATTTTTTCCATTTTCTCATGCCCCGCTTCAACCCAGCCGGCGGGCCGGAAAGCGCGATGATCCTGGTGCCCGAACTTGTGGCCGGGTTTTACGTCGTCATGAAAGATGCCGCCGTAGTCCACCACACGGGTGATTACCTTCACGTTGTTTTTTTCCGCGGCCGGAAGACACAGGTTGCCCGGCCACGGTTCCAGCGGGTTCAGGATAACCATGGCCCAGTCCATCAGGGCCCCAAACTTTTCGATGCAGGAAATGATGTCCAAAGTAAACCCATTGGCAGGGCCGGGGGCGATTCCCACCATTTCGGCAAGGCCGAGATCCTGCAGTCGAGTCATTCCTTTCCAGACCGCCTCGCTGGAATAGCCGATGGAGTCTGGATTATGTAACAGAAGCAGGTCCAGCTTGCTGGCTTTGCAGCGGGCGAGCAGTTTCTCGGCAGCCATCTGGAGGTATTCCGCATACTGGTCCGGCCCGCGCAGAGACGGATGGGTAAAGCGCGGGAAACCCTTGGAGCCATCCCGTTTGCCAGTATAAAAGTCGTGGCCGACGGCCCCGACCAGGCAATACGAATCACGCGGGATCCC
This sequence comes from Verrucomicrobiales bacterium, assembly GCA_028293425.1. Taxonomy (GTDB): domain Bacteria; phylum Verrucomicrobiota; class Verrucomicrobiia; order Limisphaerales; family JAQGOV01; genus JAQGOV01. Next base: position 29,385 of record JAQGOV010000392.1, on the reverse strand, counting down.
TTCCAAGGCACGGCCAAGCATCTCGTCCGCGGCCCCGGTGCCATAAACATCCGCGGTCATAAAGGTCCGAATGCCTTTCTCGTAGGCCAGGCGAATCAGCCGCAGAAAGCGTTCTTCATCCACGGGTTCGCCAAAGTGCATGAAACGGCCACCATTCCAGGTTCCGTAGGCTGTGCGTGTTACGTCCATATCAATAATCCGTCAGTTCCAGTAAAGATCGCTGTGAGATGGAGGAAAAATCAAGGACGAACAAAAACGATCGGTCAGTAGAAGCACGGCAAGAGGGTTGGAAGTTTCCCCGGGCAACCTCTCGTACGCACCCCGATAGGCGTCCAGGCCGAGGGGTGTCATTATCTCAAATAACAACCATGCACTTGGAAGTTACTTTATGAAGCCGTTTGGAAAACAGGGCCTTTGGGTCCTGACGGGAGCTGCTTTCCTGCTTCTAGGGGCGCCCAAAAAGGCCTGGGCGGGAGTTCCCGAGCTCAGCCAAATCCCGCTGGTGAGAGCATTTCTTCGCGATCTGAAGCAGGAGCCTCCGGGTCAGGCTGAACTCCTGCGGAACAGGCAGGGTACGGAAAAGGTAAAAGTTCTTTTTGTTTCGCCCATTTCCTTCCGCCAACCCTAAAGCCGGGGGCTTCAGCGCAAGCTGGGGCCCCTGACTTTTACCGCTACGGGCAATTACTTCAGCCGGTAGGTAATCCGTGCTTTGCTTAGGTCGTAAGGGGACATTTCGATGCGGACACGGTCGCCCACGGTAAGGCGCACAAAGTTTTTCCTCATTTTGCCGGAAATATGAGCGAGCACCTCGTGCTCATTGTTCAATTTGACCCGGAAAAGTGTTCCGGGCAGCACTGTGGAAACAGTGCCCTCCAGTTCAATATGTTCTTCGGTACTCATTCCGAATGTTCAGAGACCAAACTGTCTCATTTCGCATTTCATTCCGAGACTCCAAAGCATGGTGTTTCCATTTCTGGAGCTTGCCACGATTTCAAACGATTCGAAACTGACAGCAGTTTGCGCGGGGCTCAAGTTTAAACTGAGGCTAAAATGTGAGGGAATAGCCCTAAAGAGCTCTTTTTACGCAACGGGTTGCGCTCGGAACGGACTGAACGGCGGCCGTCCTTTGGCCTTGTTCCGCAGGCCTTCTTTGATTACGTTTGGAGCTACTATCCGTCCTGGTTGAGTCATGTTGTTGCACACCCGAATACGCGCGTTTTTTTGCGCAGCCTGGGTCCTCTTACCCGCGCTGCACGTCATGGCTGCACCACTCTCGGACGAGGACAGGGTAGAATTCTTTGAAAGAAGAATCCGGCCTGTGCTCAATGACCGATGCTTTGAATGTCACGGCAGTGAAAAGGTGAAAGGGGGTCTCCGGCTGGATACGCATGAGGGGCTGCTCAAAGGAGGGGATTCTGGTCCGGCAATGATCCCGGGGGATCCCGAGAAGAGTCTGCTGATTAAGGCTATCCGGTACCAGGATAAAGACTTGCAGATGCCTCCCAAACATCGTTTAGAACCTGAACAGGTTGGAAACCTGGAGGCCTGGATTCGCATGGGAGCGCCGGACCCAGGGACGAAAGGCATCATGGCCCCGCCCTCAGCGGGTGGGCAACATTGGGCCTTTCAACCCCTCAAAACAGCCAACCCGCCCGCAACTCGAAACAAACGCTGGGTGGTGAATGACATTGACGCTTTTGTGCTGGCGCGACTGGAATCCAAGAATCTGCTCCCAAGCCCGGACGCCGAGAAAAGGGCGTTGTTGCGGCGCGTCACTTACGACCTGACCGGCCTTCCGCCCACGCCAGGAGAAGTAGAAGCATTTCTGCACGATCGTTCCCCGACAGCTTTTGAAGCCGTGGTCGAGCGCCTGCTGGCATCACCCCGCTACGGGGAGCGGTGGGGCCGGTATTGGCTCGACCTGGCCCGGTACTCCGACACGGCGGGCGAAAACGCCGATTACCCCATTCCGCAAGCCTATAAATATCGGAACTACGTGATTGAGGCATTCAACCGCGACAAGCCTTACGACCGATTCATACGAGAGCAGATTGCGGGCGATTTGCTTCCCCATTCATCGGAACAGGAAAAAAGGGAACATATCATAGCGACGGGGTTTTTGGCCATGGCACGGCGGTTCAGCGTTGACCCGGACACGGCGCAATACCTGACAATCGAAGATGCGATCGACACGATGAGCAAGAGCGTGATGGGGCTGTCGATGAGTTGCGCACGATGTCACGACCACAAGTTTGATCCAATCCCTACACGTGACTATTACGCGCTGTATGGAATTTTTCAGAGCACGCGTTTTCCTTTTCCAGGTTCTGAAAACAAGAAGCGGCAGCGAGATTTTGTGCCACTCATTCCAGATGACCAGGCAAGGGAGATCACCCTCAAATACTCCACCGAATTGTTGCAAGCGGACGCTCAGATCGGCCAGTTGGAGGAAGAAGAGAAAAAGCTGGAAGGTTTGGAAGAGCAGGGGAAAGGACCCGCAAACAAAAAAGGCAAGCCAGCGAAGGACTTCGCAAAACTGATTGGACAGGCTAAAAAGCAACGCAGCAGGTTGATTGAAAATCCCCCTATCTTTGATTCGGCCTATGCGGTGGCAGAGGGGAAGCCTGGCAACGCTCGAATTCAGAAACGTGGAGAGCCAGGGAACTTTGGCGCCGAGGTGCCGCGGCATTTTCTCTCAGTGTTGGGAGGGCAAACGCTGCCTGCGGGGAACAAAGGAAGCGGACGATTGGAGCTGGCAGACTGGCTCGTAGCTTCAACAAACCCGCTGACCGCGCGAGTGGCCGTTAATCGCATTTGGCAACATCACTTTGGCAAGGGACTGGTTCAGACCGCCAGTGATTTTGGTTTGCGTGGACGGCCGCCAACCCATCCGGAACTGCTGGATTACTTGGCCGGGCGTTTTATCCAGAGCGGCTGGTCAATGAAAGCATTGCACAAGCAAATATTGCTTTCCCATACCTTCCAACAGGGGAGCAGCGACAACCCGGCCGGCCTGGCCACAGACCCCGCGAACGAATATCTTTGGAAATACAGCCGCCAGCGGCTGGACGCCGAAGCATTGCGCGATTCACTGCTGGCACTGGCAAATGATTTAGACTTGAGCGAGGGCGGGCCTCATCCATTTCCCAAGGAAGGCACTTGGAATTACACTCAGCACAACGCCTTCACGGCCTTGTATAACACGCGGCAAAGGAGCATCTACGTGATGCAGCAACGGATCCGCAAGCATCCCTTCTTTGCCGTGTTCGACGGCGCGGATCCGAACGCGAGCACCGCGGAGCGCCCAGTCAGCACCACTCCGTTGCAGGCTCTTTTTTTCATGAATGACCGGTTTGCCCACGAGCAGGCCGAGCAATTTGCGGAGCGGCTCTTACGCGAGTACCCGGGACCTTCCGAGCGCACGAGAGCACTCTATGAATGGACTTTCAGCCGTCCACCGCGCCGGGAGGAACTCAATGACGTGCAAAAATATCTGGCGCGGTTCTCCGAGAGGGCAGCCAAACTCGAGATCAGCAAGGACAAGCAAGAGAGGATGGCGTGGTCCAGCCTCGTGCGGGCAGTGTTCGGGAGCAACGAATTGATGTTCGTGGATTGAACGGCTCGCTTGAGTTACGCCTGCACCGTTGATCGAAACCCAGGCTTTTTGCGGACAAGCGTGGCCTGCTCGAAGGAGTAGGCGATTTGCACGAGTTTGGGTTCGCTCCAAGCCCGCCCAAAAAACGAAATGCCTACTGGCAACCCGAGCACAAAGCCCGCTGGCACAGTGATGCTGGGGTAGCCCGCAACCGCGGCTGGCCAGGTGCTCCCGCCGCTTCCGCGATCCCCATAGAGATAATCGGTCACATGAGCAGGCCCAGTTGTGGGAGCCACCAAAGCGTCGAGCTGATGTTTGTCCATGATAGCGTCGATGCCTTCCTTTCGGGAAAGGCGAGCACATGTTTCCAAAGCTTTCAAATAGGGTTCGTCGGTCAAAGGCCCTTTTTCCTCTGCCATGGTCAGGTCTTCCTGCCCGAACCATTGCAGCTCCTTGTCGCGCTGCCGCTCGTTAAATTCGATCACATCCTTGAGAGTTTTGACAGGAGCATTGGGCCCCAGTGAAGCTAGGTAAGCGTTCAGCCCGGCTTTAAACTCGTAGAGCATTACCTGAAATTCGTTATTCCCAAACTTTCCGGTGGTTGGAAGATCCGCGGGATCCACGACGATGGCACCCTCTTTTTTCATTTGTTCGAGTAGCTCGTTGAGAATCTTTTCGACCGGCTTGCTTGTTCCGAAAAGCTTCCGAGCCACACCGATTCGGGCGCCTTTTAAGCCGTTTGGGTCAAGAAACTGAGTGTAGGTTCGATGAGCGTTTTGAGCCGCCGGCGTTGTGGCGAGATCGGCAGGATCCGGCCCAGCCAAAATGCCGAGCAACATCGCGGCGTCGGCTACCGTCCGAGCCATCGGGCCAGCTGTATCCTGAGTATGCGAGATAGGAATGATGCCGGCGCGGCTGATCAGGCCAACCGTTGGTTTGATTCCCACAATGCCGTTAAAGGAGGAAGGTGAAAGGATAGATCCATCCGTTTCAGTGCCAACTGCGACGGGGCAGAGGTTCGCCGATACGGCCACGGCCGAGCCGGAACTCGAGCCGGAAGGATTCCGATCCAACGCATAAGGATTGCGGGTTTGGCCACCACGCCCGCTCCAGCCACTGGTAGAACGGGTGCCGCGGAAGTTGGCCCACTCGCTCAAGTTGGTTTTTCCCAGGATGACCATGCCTGCTTCTTTTAAGCGACGTGCCACACCTGAATCCTTGAGCGCGATAGAACCTTCCAGCGCGAGAGATCCGGCGGTGGTGGTCATCCGGTCGCGGGTATCGATGTTGTCTTTGATCAATACCGGGATGCCATGCAGAGGACTCCTTGGGCCTTTGGTTTGCCTTTCCTTGTCCAATGCGGTGGCAATGGCCATGGCATCGGGGTTTAATTCGAGCACTGAGTTCAGGGCTGGGCCACGCTTGTCGATTTCCTGGATCCGCTCCAGGTAGATTTTTGCCAGCTTCACCGAAGAGTATTTGCCTTTTTCGAGGCTGTGTTGGATTTGTGGTAAAGTGGTTTCCTCCAGCTCAAAAGATTTCGGGGCGATGGATAAACCGGATTTGGGGGAGGGTTCAGTGATGGTTTTGCAGCCAGCGGATACGAAAGCGGCGGTGGCTGAAAGGGCCGTCACTTTCAGGAAACTTCGGCGTTGCATACATTAAGACAGATCAGCATTAAAACAGTTTTGGACTTCGGTCAGTGGGAAGCCTTGTGCCTCGCACACGCCCGGAGAGTACCGGAAACTTCAGAATGTTGCAAACGGGGTGTCTTGCCTAAGCGGGAGATAAATGTTCGAGGAAAAATCCGGAATTGCCGTCTAATCCAGTGGCGAAACAGCTCTCGAACTTAATATATGAGATTACGGTGGAGGAAAGTGGCAGGTTGCGGTGCGCTCCTGTTGGTTTTGGGGGCGGGAGTCGTCCTGCCTGGATCTGCTTTAGGGGAGAAGAAACCCGATGGGAAGCATCCCAAGCGCGATGCCGCGGAACTCTTTTTCACACAGACCAACATCCCCATCCTGAGCCTGGAAATACCCAGGGCCAGCCTTGATGAATTACGGAATACCAACTGGCAAAAACAAGAACGGCCGGTGGTGAAAGCCACCCTGCGCGAAGGTGACACCGCTTATACCAATGTGGCGGTACATCTCAAAGGCTCCGCCGGGAGCTTTCAACCAGTCGACCGAAAACCCGGGTTCACGCTCCACATGGACAAGTATGCCAAGGACCAGACCTTTCACGGGTTAGGGAAGGTGTCGCTGAACAATTCCCGCCAAGACCGCACCTACATCACCGACAAGTTCTGCCGCGAAATGTATGAAAAGGCTGGAGTGCCGGCTCCGAGGGAAAATTATGTGAGGGTGCAGTTAAATGGGAAGGACCTTGGCCTTTACGTGTTGACGGAAGGATGGGACAAAACTTTCCTGAAACGGAATTACAAAAACACCAAAGGCAATTTGTACGATGGGGGGTTTGCCAAGGATATCACGGTGGCCAAACAGGTGAACTCGGGCGAAAATCCAGAGGATAGTTCCGACCTGCAGGCGCTTGTGCTGGCGGCCAAGGAACCAAAAACAAGCACACGCCTGGCGCTGCTCGAGCAGCATCTGGACATGGAGAAGTTTGTGACCATGATGGCACTGGATGCGATTTTCTGGAACTGGGACGGTTATTCGATGAACCGGAATAATTACCGCGTCTACCACGACAAGGACCATGACAAAATGGTTTTCTTTCCACACGGCCTTGACCAGATGTTTTGGAAACCCGAAGGACCTCTTGTGCCCGCCATGAAAGGCGTGATCGCCAGGGCCGCGATGCAAATTCCTGAGGTTCGCCAACGCTATCTGGCTCGGGTTTCGGACCTGCTCCATGGCGAGCTGAAGGTGGAGACTGTCACCAACCGCGTCCATTCGCTGGCCAGGCGAGTGCGCCCTGCGCTCCAGGCAATCCGTGGGGAAGAGGCTGAGAGCTACGACTCCGACCTGGCAATTCTTTTGAGCCGGATCCAAATCAGGCTGGCGAGCCTTCAGAGGCAAATGGAAGGAGTGAAGCAAGTGCTAAAATTCGAGGGCAGCGAGCCGATTAAGGTTACCGGATGGCAGCAGCGCGCTGAATCGGCTCCTCATCAGCCTGGTACCAAGGCAGCCGGGAAAGAACTCGAACTGGAGGCAAATTCCACCCAAGTTTGGGCAAGCACGGTTTGGCTCGAGGCAGGCAAATATCGATTGGAAGGGCGCATCAAGACCCAGGGGGTAGTGGGGAGAACCGACCCGGACCAAACCGTGATGCCGGAGCGTCGAGTCGTGAACGGGGTCGTGCGAAACTTCGTGAGCGCCGCTGGAAATAGCGGGGGCGCAGGATTCAAGGTTTGGAGCGAACGGAAGCTAACGGAAGGAGTCGAGTGGGACTGGTTTCCCTTTCGTGAATCCCGCAATTTTCGAAGCCGGGGGCTTCTGCCGGCTACGGCCGCAACTTCGCGGCTCACCGGAAATGCCGTTTGGACACCCTTCACGTATGAGTTCGAGCTGCGGCAACCGATCGCGGACCTTCACATCATTTTTGACCTGATCGCGAGCAGCGGCAAAGCGTCCCTCGATCCTGATGCCGCCACCTTACGCAAGTTGAAGTAGCGCAGCATTATTTGGTTGTGCCGACCCCGGATTCATTCGATGGTTAGCCCGATGAAATTGGGTGCGTTCCCTTTCGTATTCCTGTCAATGTTGTTGCTGTGGGGATGTTCCACCCCGCATGTGCAGGCGCCAGGTTCCGGGCTGCGATTGGCTCGTCCATTGACGGTGCCAAGCGCGGCGGGTCCTACGCTCGCGTTTGATTATGGCCGGCCTGAAGTGAAAGGAAACCGGATCGGGGATTTCATGTATTTCGTGCCATTGATCTCGCCGGAGCCGGTGGCGATGGTAGAGAGCACCAATAACCAGCAAAGAGCCCGCGTGCTGCCGGTGGAAACCCGGCAGGAAGGGAATTCGTTCTCGAGCACTTGCGAATTCGTTATCACCGGCAACGGCATACAGGAGAACATTTTCGACCTCTCCGGCATTTTTCGTCGAAACCAAAAGAAGCTGGCTGAAGGAGGCGTCGTCGAAAAACAACTTCAATATATTAAGATCTCGGGTCCGGGTCATGGCGCCATCGAAATAGAAGGAACCATGAGCAACCGTGTGCCGGTTGTGAACCTGGTACGGCTGCGATTTGAAGGTTTTGGGCAGCCCAGCCCTGTATCAATCGGTTTGGAGGACATGCGGTCCGTTGATGGCAAAGTCCGGCATGACAACCAGTTGGTGGCGCAAGTCGAGAGTCTCACATTCAAAAGAGCGGCCGGGCCGCCGAAGATGGAAGTGAGCGTCGGAAGCGTAAAACACAAGGATGCAGGCAACGGTTTGTGGCAGAAATTTGTGGGGAACGTAACGGGCGTGGCCGCGAATATGTTGATCAAACCTTTGACCGTGGAGGCGATTGGGCATCAGTCGATCTTGAATTTTGGTCTGGCGCTGGCAACCCAACAACCCGGTTTCACTTTCCCGGAGGCGAAAAATGTTCTGTTCTCCCGCCCGCGGGACCGTGATTGAGCTGTGGCCGGCTCTCGGAAAATGCTTCTGGACAAACCGTGTGAATGAGGGTTTCTTCCAATATCCAGATTGCGGCCATCTGCTGTAACAGTAGAAGAGGGATCGCGTCCGACATCATTATGGAAGTTTATTTCAAGAACTTGACTGCTGAAGGCATAGCCACCGACCGGCTGGTGGAGGATTTGTACGGATTGGTTGAAGAAACAGAAAACCTCCTGCGGGAGACGGGCGTGGCATTGGCCGAAGAGTCGCGTGAACAACTATTTACGAATTTGGAGAAAGTAAAGGCCTGTTCGGCAAAACTCCGAGCCCAGGCGGCCGCGGGTGCCCGCGCTACTGATCGAGTGATTCGTGACCATCCTTATTCCTCCCTCGGACTGGTTTTTCTGACTGGAATCGGGTTGGGTTTTCTGGCTGGGCGGAGGTAAGCAGGCTCAAACTGCGGAAAACCTATCGATTCGGTTGCCTGAGATAAAACGCCTTGTTGTTCCAGAAGCGGACTGCCCTGATCCAATGTCCATCATGAAGCCAGCCAGAGAAAAGCGATCCTCATAAAAGGGAGACCTGCTGGCCCTCGGGGCCTGCATCACAGGGATTAAAGGACGGCCGTTTATATCTGGTCCGGTATCGACATTCCCTTTGCTTTCCAGTAAATGTGGGCAATGAATCCATCAAGTCTTACGAGCCGCCGTAAATTCATTAAGAGCACCCTGGTTTCTTCACTTGCATTTCCATTCTTCGTGCCACGCCTTCTCTCGGCGCCACCCTCTCAAAAGGTTTTGCATGCAAGCTTCGGGGCAGGGGGAATGGCTCGCGCAGATTTGACATCCATTGCCAGCCACCCAAGCGTGGAATTAATCGCAGTGGCCGATGTGGAGCCCGCCAAGGCAAATGATCTTCTCAAGAAATGGCCAGACTTGCGCATTTATGCAGACTGGCGGGAACTCCTCCAGAAAGAGAAGGAGTTAACGTCGGTAAACGTATCGACGCCCGACCACATGCACGCGCCCATCGGGATGAGTGCCATGCGCAAGGGGCTGCACGTTTACGGTCAAAAGCCACTCACGCATGACCTGTACGAGACCCGCCGTCTGACCGAGGTAGCGCATGACAAGAAGCTGGTCACGCAAATGGGCATTCAAATTCATTCGAGCGCGGAATATCGGCTAGCGGTTCGATTAGTGCAGGATGGTGCGATTGGGAAAATTAAAGAGGTTCACACCTGGAGCAATAAGAAGTGGGGAGACGTGGCGTCCAAGCCTGAGCGCACAGACCCGGTCCCGGCCGGTTTTAATTGGGATATGTGGCTCGGGGTCTGCGAGGAAAGACCTTTCATCGGCAACGGTTATTATCATCCGGCCAACTGGCGGAAGCGGCTGGATTTCGGCACGGGCACCTTTGGAGATATGGGGTGCCATATTTATGACCCTGTGTTCAAGGCGCTGGCCGTCACGGCACCCATCAGTGTCCGGAGTGAAGGACCCGCGCCTAACGAGCATTCATGGGCAACAGATGCGATTATTCATTACGTTTTTCCTGGAACAGAGTACACGGAAGGAAAAACGGTGAAAGTGACCTGGTATGATGGGTCCAGTCGTCCACCGGCTGAGGTGGCGTCCCTGGCCGGTCCGAAGCTGCCCGAACAAGGCTCCATTTTTCTGGGTACAAAAGGCGTGATGGTGTTGCCGCATATTGCGCGGCCGATCCTCCTGCCTGTGGAAGACTTCAAGGATTTCAAAATGCCCCAGGTGACCGGTTCGAACCACTGGCACCAGTTTGTGGATGCTATCCAGGGCAAAGGAAAGGCGATGGCGAACTTTGATTATGCGGGACCATTAACCGAGGCGGTGCTTTTGGGGAGCGTCGCATCACGGTTCCCGAATGAAACTTTGGAATGGAATGCCAAAAAGTTGCAATTCACCAATATCTCAAAAGCTAATCAATATGTCCGGCGAAAATACCGAAAAGGGTGGGAAGTCGCTGGGCTGTAACCAACTGTAAAAAGGAAGAAGAGAATTGGCACTGTGAGCGTCTGATTGTGTATGAACCGAGTGCAGATGGCGGTCTGTTGGGGATGCGCAGTGGTCCTCCGCACAAGCGTTCTTTGCAGTCACGCTGGAACACTGGAGACGCTCGACCACCAGAAATTTGAAGGAGCCGTCAGCCTTACGGAGGACGGACGCCTGGACATTGCCATGGAGGACGGCCAGCGAAAGCAATTCCCCTTGGATGCCGTAAGTGTGGCTCGCCTCCAAACCGCACGGTTCGACAGCGATTCCCTGCCGAAGGGATGGCATGCGGAAGACATTGGGGAGGTTCGCGGAAGCACTGCAGAATGGGACAATCAGCTTTCAGTAAAGGTTTCCGGGAAGACTGCGAAGGATTCCAAGTCCCAGGCTGTTCATTATGCGTTCAGAATTGTTCGTGGTGATGGCGGCATTGTGGGTAAACTGGATGCTGCGGATAATCAAGGGAAGAGCGTGGCGGGCGTGATGCTCCGCGAGAATCTTGAGCCATCGGGAGGCTTTGTCCTGCTCGGGGTGACAGCGGATAAGAAAATACAATTAACCTGGCGGGAGACGGCTGGCGCAACCGTGAAAGCGGAAGAGTTTGGGCGCGCCGAATTTCCCCTGTGGCTCAAACTGGCACGGAACCAGGACAAAGATAAAATCGTCATCGGCTGGCGTTCGGAGGACGGCGTTCACTGGCAGCGGGCCGGCCAGGCCAAACTGAGCACTCGAATCGAACCGTGGCCGCCAGGCGCTGTGCATAAAAAGCCTCTGCTCTACGTGGGAACGGCTGTGACTGGTCCCGGTGAAGCACTTTCCTCCACCGCGAAATTCGGTGCTTATGTTGTGAGTGCCAAGGGCCTCCTGGGCGAATATTACGCTGATGACAATTTCAAGGAGCTGAAGTTTACAAGGGCTGAAACCAAGCTGGAAATGAATTGGGACCACAAATCACCGGCACCCGAGATTTCGCCCGAACGCTTTTCCGCGCGTTGGACAGGGCAAGTAGAACCGAGGTATTCCGAACGGTTCCGGATTTACGTGGATGGAAATGAGGAGACTCAAATTTGGTTAAACGGTGAAAAGTTAAGGAGAGTTTCAAGAACTGCAAAACCAGCGGAAGCTTCGGGAAATGAGGTGTCCTTCGAGGCCGGCCGCAAATATGATATCCGGATCGACTTTAAAAAAGGGGAGAAACCTTCGCCGATGCGACTGGGCTGGAGCAGCGCCAGCCAGGCTTTTGAATGGATACCGGCGCACCAACTTTCCTACACCTATTCAAGCAAGTCGCCGAATGAGGAAAGCATCGCAAGCGCGTTGGTGCCCAAGGGCATTTGGCTGCGCAACGGCAGCTTTCTGGCGGGTGATTTGATTTCCTCCGACGGCTCGTCTTCGTTGATAAAATTCGGCCATGTAAAAGAGTTGGCTGTGTTCAACCAGAAGATTGCTTACGTGCTTTTTCGAAGTTGTCGTCGTGCAATGCCGCTGGAGGCAATTGGAAATAAAACGGGCCTGCTGCTTTCGAACGGGGACTTCTTGGAAAGTGAATTGGAGGGACTCAAAGAACGCAAATTGCGGCTGACTTCCGTTTTATTTGGCCAACGCAGCTTTAGCCTGGACCAGCCTGAGCCGCTAGCGCTGGTGCTTAACAAAACAATGCCTGATGATACAACTTCCGAAATCGCCTTGCTTAATGGTTCGATTTTGAGGGCCAAATCTCTGCGCAAGAACGGAAATAAGTGGCTGGTGAATGATTCAGCCCTGGGACAAATGGACATTCCTGAAGATGAGATTGTGGAGATCCGCAATAAACGGTCTTTAGTTGCGAGCCGAAGCGAATCCACCGACAAGCCTCATTGACCAGCCGGGGAAAATGCGATTAACGTTTCGGACCATGGTTATTTTTCTCGCGCAGCAAACGCTTATACTTGTTTAACGTATTGTCGAACTCGGCCTTGTATTCAATCTTATCAGCATTGTCCACAGCCTGCTGTTGATACTTGATAGCTTCTTCCAGGTTCCCGGTTTCGAACAGCGCCCGGGCATAGGTCTCGGTAACGGAAACGGATTTTCCCTGGGTGGTTTCATATGCACTTTTAGACGCTCGAAGAGCCAAGGTGAGGTCCCGCTGCCGAATAGCCCGATCTGTCAAAATGCGCCATGCGAAATCGTTCAACGCATGTGGGGCTTTCACCAGGTTGGTGAAGATTTGATTACCGAGCGTGTCGGCGCGGGGGCTTTGAGCGGCTCCACTCACCAATTTGAAATACTCATCCTGCAGCTTGGACGCTCGCTCAAGGCTCCGAGCGGCTTCGATGTCGTAGGTATTATTGATGACTTGTGCTAGCGCTTCATCCAGCCCGATTATAGGACTGCCGTGCCAGACAAGGCGGCCTTTTCGGTCCACAACAAAGGCTTCGGGGATTCCATCCACGCCAAAAGCGTTCATGTAAGCGGCAGAAGTTGTTTCTGCTTTGTCGGCGGCAACTGTATAATCCATCTTTTGGCCCATCTTTTCAACGAAGGGCTTAATTGTTTGAGCTGGCTCGGTGCTGATGCCGATGAAGGTAACATTCCTGCTTTTAAGCTTCTGCTGAAGTTCAGAAAGGTGGGGAATGGTTTCCTTGCACGGGGCGCACCAGGTCGCCCAGAACTCGATAACGTAAATCGCATTGGTGTTCTTTAGATCCACGGGAACACCTTTGACCCAGGCATTGATCGTGAGTGGCGGAGCAGGATCTCCCAGTTCGATAGCGTAGCCGGTTGCTGCCAGAAAGCAGCAGATCAGTGCGGGCAACAGGGGCCCTTTCTTAAACCTTGCCGGTTCATTTTCATGAAGCAGACATTTCAAACCTAAAGCGCGCTTCATCAGGGTTCAATTTGACCAAATCGCCTTAACTGGCGTCATTGGGTGAAGACAGTAATCGGTTTAGCGTAAAACTCTCCGTGACAATACCCCATCCAGCGTTTAACAAAGGCGCGCCAGATGCTGGCCGCATTCGTTACAACGATCTTGTTCTCGATATCCGCCGTTTCGGGGAGCCGCTCTTCGCGGGTGCTCGGAGGGACGGAAGCGCACTTTTGGCGACTTTGTTTTGCGACGTTTTTGCTGGGATTAATCGCGCATACCATCGGCGGCGCATTGGCCGGAGCGGCTTTTCCGATTCTGTTTGTCAGCGGCTGTGTGGGATTTGGAATTAGTGACCTGGCGCTCTTTCAAACATTGCCGCGGTTGGGTTCACGGCTTTCGGTGATGTTCGGATCCTGCCTGGCGTCGCCCATCGCCGCTCTGATCGAGTGGCTTTGGCTTGGCACGAAACTCACCCAGGCGCAACTCCTGTGCAGCTTTACGATTTTAACGGGAGTGGCAATTGCATTGACTCCCGGGCACCATCTATCCATTAGCAGACGACAATGGGGCTGGGGCATTTTCTTTGGGTTATTGGCCGCCGCCGGGCAAGGATTCGGTGCGGTCCTCAGTCGCAAAGCTTACACAGTGGCTGTGCAGGCACACGAGAATATCGATGGAATAACTGCGGCCTATCAACGCATTGTGGGCGGAATGGCAGTGACTGTTCCTGCGTTCCTGGTGGTAAAGCGAGCTGCCTTGGCCCAGAGCATCTTTGCCGAGGCAGGGGAGCGACGGGCCATGGGCCTGGAAAAACGAGAGGCGTGGCGAAGAGCCTTGCCCTGGGTATTGTTGAATGGTTTGGCGGGGCCAGCCCTCGGTGTAGCCTGTTACCAATGGGCTCTGAAAAATTATCCTACGGGTGTGGTGCTGCCAATCGTGGCCATCACCCCTTTGGTTATCATCCCATTCTCAACCTATTTAGAGGGAGAGCGCCCAACGTTGCGATCGTTGTTGGGAGGTGCCATTGCCGTGATTGGAGCAGTGGCGCTCGCTTTTGTGGGGAGGCATTAAATGAATATCTGCTTAAATGGAAAATTCGTTCCGGAGGAACAAGCGGTCGTCTCGGTTTTGGACCGTGGTTTCTTGTATGGTGATGGGCTATTTGAAGCAATTTTGGTTTGGAATGGCCGGATCTTTCGTTGGGAGCAACATCTGGAGCGACTTCAGCGCGGAGCCGAATTCCTGAAACTGCGGCTCTCCTTTTCACCGGCAGAAATGCGGCAATTCGCTGTGCGACTTATCGCGGAGAACGGCATGCGGGAGGGAGTTTTGCGCATCGTGTTGAGCCGAGGCGTGGGGCAGCGGGGTTATTCGCCGATGGGAGCGAACCAGCCCACGATGGTCCTCTCGGTACACCCGGTGCCTCAAGCGCCGCTGACTGAAATCCGTCGCTGGCGTCTGCACACCACCAGCTACCAGGTTCATCCCGGTGATCCCCTCAGTCAATTCAAGACCTGCAACAAACTTGTTCAGATCCTCGCAAGAGCAGAAGCGGAGCAGGCTGGCGCTGATGAAGGATTGCTGCTGACGCCGGAGGGGATGGTCGCAGAGGCGACTAGCGGGAACATTTTCTGGATCGAGGACGGAATTGTGCTGACCGCTCCCTTGGAAAGCGGTGTGCTACCCGGGATTACACGGTCACTCATTTTTGAGCTTTGCGAACGGTCAAGCATTCCTAAAGGTGAATCGTTGACCACCCCGGAAACCTTAAAGCAGGTGGAAGGCGTTTTTGTGTCGCTGACTAGCTGGGGGATCATCGAAGCGTCGCACCTCGATGGAAGTCCTTTGCCCACCTCCGTCATAACGCAAAAGCTGCAGGAAGCTCATACTAAACTGTTATTTGCTGAGACCTCCACCCGCAATAATTAGGGGATTCAGTCCCGATGCCTCTGTCGTTCCTTTGCCCTGTCAGACCGAGAACAGCAGGAGTCCGAAAAATCATGCACCCTATGTAACTACCTCAGGACGCTGTTCCACAGGGCAAGGGCGCAAAAGCTCACCGCTTTCAAGGTCTCTTACATCACCACTGCGGGGCAATAAATGTTCCGCTGGCTCGCGTGGCAGAGTCGATTCTCTACTTAGCGGGCTCTTTAATTTTGAGCAGTTGATTTGCCGTGATGGGTCCGGTCACTACCTGCTTGGCGCCGGAGGGCCAATTGATTTCCAATTTTGTTGCCTCGGCCGCCTCACCCAGGCCGAAATACAAGGGCATGCTGCTTTGCCCCAGGTAGCCGGATTTGCCGTCGTGTTGCTGGGTCCAGGCTTTGCCCCCGGCAAACACCTTGACCACGGCTCCCAGTCCGTCCGCGTTGGATTTTGTTCCCTGGAGTTGAACTTTGAGAAAATGGATCTTCCGCTTTTCCGCGAGGTTACTGATTAAGACCTGAGGGCGATCATTCATCTCATTTGTGACGATATCCAAGTCTCCATCATTGTCCAAATCCAGCATGACGGAAGAGCGTGAGCTGAGGCTTTCGGAGACTGGAACCCGGCCGGTTTTTCCATTGCAGAGAGGGTTATCCTTGTCCGCACCGCTGCAATCCAGCGCGAAGGATGTCTTCTGGGTCCGGCCATTGCGGCGCGGTTCGACTCCCAGCACAAATTCACTGGGCGCAAAGCGGTTTCCATTTTCGTTCAGGAGCAGTGAGTTGATGGCATACCGAAAGCCGAATCCCATGCCGGCGGTGATAAAGACATCTTCATAGCCGTCAGCGTTGATGTCGCCTGCGCTGAAGCCCCACGGCCAGAAAGTTTCTGCTCCAATTTTATCGGACACTTCCAGCAAAGGGCCCTGACCCTGGTTCAGGTAGAAAGAGTTTCCAAAAATTTTGTTCGATGAACCCTGGATGAAGCTTTCAGTCCATTCGGCGGTGCACATTTTTTCACTTTTTTGGGTCTCGAAATCCGAGCGCACGTTCAACCGGCTCGCCTTGGATTGAAGGCCCGTCATGTCCGAGTGCATATCAGTCACGAACAGGTCCATCTTGCCGTCCTGATTAAAATCGAAAAACTTGATCCCCATGGCACCCCAGGAGGTCTTTGGAAAGTAAGCCGCTGTTTTTTCGGCAAACGACTTGCCTCCCTGGTTTTCGTAATAGTGATCATCCCCCTGCATGTTCAGCACATATAGATCAGGGAAGCCGTCGCCGTTCAAGTCCGTGAAGGAGGCATCGCCGCTCCAGCCTTTGTCCACCAGGTGCATACTTCGGGAAACATCCTTGAAAACTCCGTGCCCCATGTTCTTGTAAAGAATGCTCGCCTCGGCGCGCTCCGGGTGAAGGTGGCCTTTGAAGGCATCCGTCCTTCCCACGTAATAACCTCCAACTCCTTTTTCATCGGTGGTATAGTTGCCAACGTTCACCACGAAGAGGTCCAGCAGACCATCGTTATCGAAATCGAAGAATACGGCGCCGGACGAGTGCCCGACGTAACCAAGGCCAGATTGTTGAGTGATATCCCGAAACTTGCCACCGCCCAGGTTTTCAAAAAGCAGGTTGCCTCCTCGCACAGTGGTCACAAACAAGTCTGGGTCGCCATCGTTGTCGATGTCCGCAAAACTCGCCGCCACACCCACGCGATCAGCCACCGCCACTCCCGCCTTGGCCGTGATATTCTCGAAGCGGCCGTTGCCGAGATTTCGCCAGAGCTGATTGCCACCGAGCTGGCTGACAAAATAGATGTCCAGCAAGCCGTCGCCATCCACATCCGCAACGGCCAGGCCGGTGCCGTGATCGTAATGGACGGCCTTATACAATTTGTTGGCGTCTTCAACAGCGTGATGCTGAAAGGTGATTCCGCTGGCTTCTACTTCGTCTGAAAAAGTGAAGTCATGGAAAACCTTTGTTTTGCCGGCTGCTTCGGTTTGCTCTGCTTTACGTTGCTGCAGCCATTCCCTGGTGTTCGACGGATCCCCCTGGGAGCGGGCTGAAGCCAAGCTCAAGGAGAGGCATGCCGCGATTGCGATTGAATTCAGATAGTCTTTCATATCAACACCATATGTTCGCTGTTTTGACACCAGTAACCCATGGGCGGTTACAATGATGGCCACGCGAATAGGGGAAGCCAGACATTTATTGAGGTGCAAAAAATGACGAGTTCAGGTCTTCGCCGCAAAACCAAAGATTATATGCACGATTTGCCTCTTCGGAGAGAGGTATAGAGCAAGTGAGCGGGTCCCGGTGCTGAGCTGCGACCAGCGGCAACTGGGGCGACATAGCTGCTGTCATAGATCCTGACCGAGCAGCAAATAATCGATATGGACATTGCAGGAGGGATTGGTTTAGGGTCGGGGACAAGCACGGAGGCAGCAACCAAATCACCATTTAGCAACGTATGAAAATGCCATGGATATCAAGTTGGGTAAGACTCTCGATCGTCCCGTTTCTCAGCCTCATGATCTGCACGCTCGCGGGGGCGGCGCCCGATAGCTTGAGGGAAAGTTTTGGGCCACGCTATAGCCCCTCACCGCACGCCACCAAACCACAAGAGAAGGGGCGGCAACGTGTCGATGCGATCCGGCGGTGGAACCAGGTGTCGATTGATGCAACGGGCGCCGACCATGCGGGAGCCCGAGAGCAACTGGGGCCCGGCCGGGCGAGCCGCGCAATGGCGATGGCTCATATCGCCATCTTTGACGCGGTGAACGCGGTGGTTGGCGGGTATGAAAGCTACAGCGGGGTTGAGGCACCCAAGGGAGCAGTGTCAGCAGAGAGCGCGGTCAGCCAGGCGGCGCATGATACGCTCGTGGCGCTGTTTCCTGCCCAGACAGCAAAGCTGGATAGCTTCTTGGCGGAAGATCTTGCAGAGGTGAAAGACCACAAAGAAAAGACCAGGGGCATTCTGCTGGGACAGCAAGTGGCGGCAGCGGTTTTGAGCATGCGGGCGAACGATGGCGCGGAGCATCCGGAACCGCGTGTTGGAATGGAGTGGCTGACCAGCGACCAGGCTGGGCACTGGCGGCAAGATCCGATTAGCCTGGTGCCGCTCGCCCTTGGGGCCCATTGGGGCGAATGCGTTCCTTTTGTCGTGGAATCCTCCAGTCAATTTCGTTGTCCACCGCCCCCGGCCATGACAAGTCCGGAATACGCGAGGGCATTCAACGAGGTAAAACGGGTGGGCGGCGATGGGGTGACAACAACCACGGAGAGGACGGCCGACCAGACGCAAACGGGGATTTTCTGGGCTTACGATGGGACACCCAGCCTGTGCGCACCACCCCGGCTGTACAACCAAATCACGGTTCGGATTGCGGACCAGGCGGGGACCGAGGGGATAGAATTGGCGAGGCTGCTCGTGCTGGTAAATGTTGCCATGTCAGACGCGACTCTGACGTGCTGGGAATCCAAATACCATTATGACGTGTGGCGGCCGATTACGGGCATCCGAGAAGCGGACGCGAGCACTGGGCCCAGTGGAACTGGAGATGGCAATGCCGCAACGGCTGGAGATCCGGGCTGGATGCCACTGGGCGCGCCAGCCAGCAACCTGACGGGGCCCAATTTTACCCCTCCGTTTCCAGCGTATCCCTCGGGCCACGCCAGCATGGGTGGGGCGCTGTTCCAAATGCTACGCCGATTTTATGGAACGGATCGGATAGCTTTTACCTTTGTTTCAGATGAATTCAACGGGGTGACGCGGGCGAACGATGGGACGGTGCGTCCGGTGATTTCCCGCAGCTTTTCCTCGCTCTCGCAGGCGGAGGAGGAGAACGGGCAAAGCAGAATTTACCTGGGAATCCACTGGTCCTTCGATAAGACCCGAGGGATCTCGCTGGGTAACCAGGTAGCGGATTATGTTTTCAACAATGCGTTCCGTCCGCTGCATGGCCATGGACGGTAGCAGCTTTTAAAAGCTGAAGGTGGTCATGACGTAGGCCCAATTGGCGTCAGCGGATCCGACTTTGGAGAGGGATTGGCGGATGTAATCTCCGTGGAAGAAATGGCCGAAGCCTGCCTGGAGCGACGCATAAGGGGCTACGGCATAGGTGGCGATAAAGTCGGTTTCGGAACCGACATAGCTGTTGTAAGAAGGGTTGATCCCGTAACCAGTCCCTGGGGTGGGATTCACGCCGCCGCGCCGGGCACCGTTCACCGTGTAGGAATTGTCGTGCGTATCGGCCAGCCAAAATGCATGTGCTTCCGCCTGGAGAGTGACGCGGGCGTAAGGCTTGAGAGAAGTCATCAACCGCAGATCGTGAATGTTCTCAAGGGAGAAGAAATTCATCAGTCCATAGTATTTATGGCCCGTGGGAAACAACTGTTCGAAGGTCTCATGTTTGTTGTCATGAGGATTGCTATCCCCAGACGCGAAATCATATTCCAGACCCACCCGGGGAGTGCCGAAGGTTTGAGACCAGGTATAACCGCCGTTCACGTAAAACGCATAGGCCTGGTGTTCCAGGTTGCGCGAGATGGCGGGGTCGTTATAATGTCCATATTGACCCATGAACTCGGCGGTGTAATCCCAGTTGCCGAACGCGCCAGGGTTGGATTTGGCGCGCAGACCCGCCGTATAAATGTCACGAGCGGAGGCTCCCTTCCAGATTGTGGGCGTGGGTGTGCTAATTAGCACATTGGGAGATTTTGCCGAGGTATTGCGCGAGAGGAGGTAAAATTCCGTGACCTGCTTCGGGACGACCTTGGTGCTCATATACAGCCCAGAGAACCAATCGTAGTCGTTGGGCATGTTAAAATGATTGTCGAAAGGAATGACCACCCGACCCGAAAAGAGGTCCGCTGCAAACATGGGGTTCTCGTAGCGGAGCTTCGCGGTATCGAAAACCCGTGGCACATTGCTCCACTCGGAAGGGCCGATGATACGTTCGTCCCCGTAACTCAATTCCTGGCGACCGACCTTGAGCGAGAGGGGGAATTCTTTCGGGTTGCCAATCGTGACGAAGGCCTGGTGCAAATCAAGAGGACCGTCGGATTCCGCATTGGGATTGCGTTTGTCTCCGGTGCTTCCGCTGGCGCGACCTTCGACGAAAACGCTGAACCAGTCGGCGGTGTATCCGACGTGTGGCCTGATCCGGTGGAGAAAATACGAGTTGTCGACGCGCGCGCCGGGTTGCTGGCTGAAGTCCACGGAGGAGGCGCCCGCGCCAGCTATTCCAAAGTTATCACGGATCTCATAACGCAGCCGCACCTGCGCTCCGAGGTCCCAAGGGATCATGGACGGATTATCCCTGCGCAACGAGTCATTCAACAAACCAGCAGTGGGGCGCAGGGGAGTGACCGGGTTGAAGTCATCCCAAAAGTCGGCGGCAAATGTTTGGCACAGACCCAATGCCAAGGTGCTGACTATAAAGAATAGGGTTTTAATCATGGAACATCCATGGCCAGTGGTGGTTTGAGGAATATGATCGTCATATATATATGCTGTAATTCAAGCTCCCAGCCCAGGTTTCGTGCCGAGAGGCCTTCGCTCATCGAGCGAAGGTAGCAAGTTTGGCATTAGTAACGGAAATAAACTTTTGGCATAGCATTGATAACAAAGGAAGATAAGTTGAAGCGACCTTGAAGCGACCTTGAAGCGACCTTGAAGGTAAAGGAGGAAGTTGAATCTTTATGATTTAGAGATTGCGGTATTTTAGGGGAGTTCATAACCTTCTGGTGGGTCTGCATGGAAGAGCAGGGGATGTTTAGGGATGGACTCCTTGTAATTGCACTAATATATAAGATGAATTACGGCTTGGCCAGGCAGCACCTTGGCGATTGTAATGATCGGAGTTCCGTTCCGGAGGGAGGCCCGCTTTCCCTGTGTCCGGAAGGAGTTGAGATTCTTTCTGAAGGAGCGACAGTTAGTTGTCTGCCAAAGGCAGATATCCCACACACTTTATACCGTTGAAATACGGTAGGAAATCTGCGTAGGCCATCCGATTGCGGAAGCAGCCCGGAAACTTTATAAACATAGAAATGGACGTCGAACTCTTAAAAAGCTCGAAGTGGCAAAGCCGGTGGCAGTACCTGGCTCGGCGCTTCCCTGAAGCTTTTGGCAAGGTGCTTGCCGGAGTCGAACAGGCCCTGCCCCGGGAAATCTCCGCGAATGAAAGAAAGATAGCGCTGCTGGCGCAGGTGCTGGTTTTGGCCTTGTGGATCATCGATTACAGCGTCGATATCCATTTTCATTTTGCCATCCTTTATTTTATCCCGATTACCTATGCGGCCAGGGCCGGAGGGGTGACCGCCGGCCTCATCACGTCAGCCACCTGCACGGCAGCCTGGTTCCTCGCCGAAGTTTTGAGCGGGGAAGATTACGGTGGCGGATGGATGCCGTATTACAAGAGTTTGTCCCGCCTGGTGGGTTTCTCAGCGATCAGCTTTTTGCTGGCTCGGGGCAAAGAGTTGAATGAGCAACTGACGGAAAAGGCGTGGGGGCTGTTGCAAGAGGTGGAGAGGCGCAAGCGGACGGAGAAGATTTACGCGGACGAGAAAGAGATCCTTGAACGGATCGCGTGTGACCAAAGAGTGCCGGATATCCTGGAGGCCTTGACCAGGAAAATTGAAGAGTGGCATCAAGGACTGGTGTGCGCGGTATTTCAGTTCGATGCAGAAAAAGAACGATTTATTTGCGCCATCGCCCATAGCTTCCCGGCGGAACTGCATAAAGAATTTATCAAGAAGCCGCTAAACCAGCTCTTCACAGGCAGCGGCCCGATCATGACCGATGGAGGGAAGCAGGATTTGGATTTAGTCAAGGCCGCGGAGTGGAGTCCGCTTCGGAATATCGTGGGCAAGTTTGGCCTGACACCGGAGTGCTCGAAGGCGGTGATGTCAGCTTCGGGGGACCTGGTTGGCATCTTGTGTTTGTTCAGCGTGGAGGAGGAATCGGCGGTGCTGGATGTGCCCTTGTTTGAAAAGGCCCGCGACATCGCGGCTATCGCGATCGAACGCGCGCGAATGAACCAGGAGCTGCGCAATTTGTCCGAGTTGATTATCGAGGCTCAGGAGGCAGAGCGGCGGCGCATTGCCCGGGAGTTGCACGACAGCGTAAACCAAATGCTTTCATCAGTAATTTTTCGGTTTGGAATGATCGAAGCGCAAATTGTGGGATCGAGTCCCGACCTGAAAGACGAGATGGCGCAAGCCAAGAGCCTCCTGACCCGTGGCCTGGAAGAAATTCACCGGATCTCCGACGCGCTACGCCCCAGTGAACTGGACGCTCTTGGTCTAGTTCCGTCCATTCGAAGCCTTTGTGAGGAATTTGAAACCAAGGCAAAGTTGGAATTAAAATTCGAAGGGAAGCTTGGGCTGAGGAGGCTCGACGATAACCTGGAACTTACCGTTTACCGGATTATCCAGGAAGCTTTGACCAATATTGAAAAACACGCTGGCGCAACCCGGGCGACGGTTTACCTCGGCTCGGATGGCAAGGACCTTCAACTCACCATCCGGGACAATGGAAAAGGTTTGGAGTCTACTTCCATCCGCTTGAAAAGTTCGAAGAAAACAGGCATGGGCTTGCTGAACATGCGAGAAAGAACCGCGCATCTCGGGGGCGTTTTTTCCATTCAATCCAAGGAAGGCGAAGGGACAACTATTTGCGTAAGGATCCCGCTTGAAGCGAACGCGCTGAGGGAAGAAAAGGAATTATGAAATCAGACCGGAAAATCAAGGTTTTTTTAGTCGATGATCATCCCGTAGTGCGGGAAGGCGTTCGATCCTGTCTGCGTCATTACGAGCAGGTTGAAGTCGTGGGAGAAGCGGCCAGTGGCCATGAAGCGATTGACCGAGCCAAGGAGTTCGCTCCGGACATTATCCTGATGGATGTAACCATGCCCGGGATGAATGGATTAGAAGCGACCAAATGCCTGAGAGCGATCTGCCCAGATTCGCGGGTATTAATTTTCACGGTTCATGAGAAGAAGGAGTTCGTGCGAGAGATGATCCAGTCCGGCGCGCGAGGTTACATTCGCAAAAATACGTCCCCGATGGAATTGGTTTCAGCGATCGAAAAATTGCATCGGGGGGAAACGTTTTTCATGCCGGATGTGGCGCAGGCTTTCTTTGAAGAATATGTGCTGAGCGGCGGGCGCATGGAAGAAACCAGGGAACTGTCGGACCGAGAAACAGAGGTGTTAACCTGGATTGTTGCGGGCCTGGCGAACAAGGAGATTGCTGACCGGCTGACCTTGAGCGTGCGAACTGTGGAAAAGCACCGCCAGAAGATCATGCAGAAGCTTGGCATCCATAAAGCGACAGAGCTGGTGAAGTATGCGATCACCCGGGGGTTGGTCAGCCTGAATAATTGATCGAGCCGGGCTCACGAACAGCTCAAGGACAACTTTTTTGTCGGGATAGTGCTTCCAACCGCAGGTTTCGGCCTCCAAGTATCGCAACAGCCCCACCATTTTACAGATTTTGAGGCAAATCTTTGCGTTTAGCAGAGGAAAAGCTGCATCGATCCAGATACGTAATAATACCCATTCTGGGCATGGGGTTTTCGACTGCGTCAAATGGTGCGCACTTTACCCGGATTGTGACCCCTTCAAGGGGTTTGTTACTCTGCCGATATTGGTAATTGAGCGGGAATGGAAGAATTCTCCTGGCTTGGCCGTTCCACAATAGTGGCCATGATCGCCGCCACTCTGTCATTGGAAGCAGTCATTGCAGAGATGGAGGGGTGAACTCCACGTCTAGAAAACCGTTGTGGGAAGAAGTGTGCATCGCCTGGAGGGTTTACCCAGCCGATACGTTTGAACGAACGGAAGTGCGCGCCAGACCGTGGCGCAAAAACAAGGATGTTTTTCCCAAAGCTGACGATAAGTAAGTATGTTTGTGTTTAATCAGAAGGAAGCCGAAGCGAATTGCCATTCTCGGATGGTGAGCGCGCGGAGCTTTCGCGCCCCGACAAACTCTGAACCCGATCCTCGGAAAATTCACCGGAACAGTGGGTCAGCGTTTCGCATGGAACCGCAGTGGAGGGTGTCGCTTAAAAGTTTACTTCCTCACGCATGATGCCTTTCAAAATGTCCGCTCAATCAGCTATGCCTAACATTTCGTCACTACGAAATACCGTGAAAAAATTCGCAGTCCTGTTGAAGGGGCTTTGCGCCTTCGCAGTGCTGTTCGGGATGACGGGAAATTCTTTCGCGCAGGACTTCGGCGTTCGGCGCGAAGTTTGGACCGGCCTCACTGGCAGTTCGCTGTTAAGTTTTACCAATGGTCCCACTTTGCAGAGCCCCGCAAATCTCGTGGAGATTCTGACGAATGCGTTTGAGGGGCCTTATAATTACGATGACAAATTCGGGGACCGATTCCGAGCGCTCCTCATCCCCCCGATCAGCGGCACGTATGTATTCTGGGTACAAGGTGATGATGCAGGGATTCTCTCCTTGAGCACCGACGAGAGTCCCTGGAACAAACGGCAAATTGCAGTCAATACCCTGACGGCGCTTTACCGGGCGTGGTATGTTTACCCCAGCCAGGAATCCACGAATATTTTTCTTCAAGCCGGGCAGCGATATTTCATTGAGGCGTTGCATAGTGCAGGAACAGGTGATGATTCGCTCGCGGTGGGATGGAAACTTCCTGATGGAACTTTGGAGCAACCGATACCTGCCTCTCGGTTGAAGCCTTATGGCGCGCCGGCAGTTGGGGTTCCGGGTTTCAGCGTTCAACCGACCAACGTGACGGTGACAGAAAATTCCCCGGTCACCTTCCTGGTCGGAACGACCAACTTGGATGCGGTCACGTATCAATGGCAACGAAACGGCATAAATCTGTCATCTGGTTTCGGAGCCAGTTTAAATTTTCCCTCGGTAACGAGCGGTGACAGCGGGGCGACCTTTCGGTGCCTCGTAAGCAACACCTTCGGATCCGTCACCAGCTTCCAAGCGACTCTGACTGTGACGCTGGATCTGGCGAGGCCAACGCTCTCCGGTGTCGCCAACATCGACTTAGGGACGGTCGAAGTCCTTTTTAGTGAACCGGTCGAAGCGGCGTCTGGTACGAACGTGGCTAATTATGGCTTGAGTGGCGGAGCCATTGTGAACTTCGCCAAATTTGCTACAGGCTCCACCAGAGCGGTCCAACTGAGTGCCGGTCCGCTCGCCGTTGGGAGCAATTACACCCTGACTGTAAATAACGTGAAGGATCGGGCTGCCACGCCAAACACAATTCTGGCAAACACGCAGTTGACGTTTCCGGTTTTGCTGAAGGGAATCTATCGCGAGGTTTATACGAATGTTCCTGGAAGCGCTATTTCTGATCTGACCAATAGTCCTGCTTTCCCCAACAGTCCGAACTTTGCCGAAATGCTGACCGGCCCGTTCGAGACGGCGAGCTACCAATTCAATCATTATGGACAACGTGTCCGCGCGAGAATTCTTCCGCCGGTGACCGGCAATTATACTTTTTGGGTAGCAGCCGGTAATTCGGCGCTGTTGTTCCTGGGTACGAACAATAATCCCTCCAGCATCCGGCAGATAGCCTCCGTGAACGAACTGATGTCTGTTTCGACTCATCAATGGGAAGTACAGACAAACCAGCGCTCCGCACCGATTACCCTGACCGCGGGGCAGCAGTATTATATCGAGGCGTGGACGAAAGGCGGGATCTCCGAGGGATTCCCGGCGGACCACTTGGGGCTGAGGTGGCAAATGCCGGATGGGACAATCGAAGAGGCAATTCCCGCTCTGCGCTTCACGCCCGAAGGAATGGCGTCTGTAAACCTGGTGCAATTTCCCACCGACATCAGCGTAATGGAAGGAACGTCCGCGACTTTTACTGTTTCAGCCAGCAACCTGGAGAGGGTCACCTATCAATGGCAGCAAAATGGCATCAACATCCCCGGAGCTACCAATGCTACCTACATAGATACAGTGGTGAAGTTGGCTGAAAATAATGCCACGCTCCGTTGCGTCGTGTCGAACGGCTTTGCCACAACCAACTCGCCCGCCGCCCTTCTGACGGTTACTCCTGATGTGACGCCCCCCGGGTTGGCGAACGTTTTCAACCAGGGCTCCAATCGAGTGGTGATTATTTATTCCGAGCCAGTGGAGGCGTTGAGCGCCACCAATGTGCTGAATTATTCCATTGGAGGAATCATTATCTCCAATGCTGTCCTCCAGAGTGACAACCGGTCTGTATTCCTGGCCACCTCCAAGATCTCCTCCGGCAGCAACTACTTGGTCACTGTGAATGGGGTGAGGGACCGAGCAACGACTCCCAACATTATCGTGCCAAACTCACAATGGGTTCTGCAAGCATCGGACTTTTATCCTCAGGACATCGGAGGACCGTCCTTGCCTGGGAGCTTCGTTCAAAACGGAAACGGCCTGGATATTACCGCCAGTGGCTCGGGTCTGAGTGCCGCTGGTGACCAGATGACTTTCGGCTACCAGCAAAGGCGCGGAGATTTCGACGTCAAAGTGCGGCTCCAGCGGCTGGATTTTGCGGACACCTGGACGTTCGCGGGACTGGTGGCGAGGGAAGATCTCACCACCAACTGCCAGTTCGCCGGCGTGTTCAGCACCCCTAGCATCAATGGGACGTTCTTTGAATACCGAACAAATGGCGGAGGGCCACAAATCACCGGCTCCTTTCCGGCTAATTATCCATATACTTGGTTGCGGTTGCAACGGTTGAACGGACAAACCTACAACGGTTTCGCCAGCTACGACGGCCTCACCTGGATTAAATTGGGATCGGTGACCGAAACGAACCCGGCAACCATGTATGTGGGATTAGCTGTTTCCAGCAGGAACCCGGCTCGAAGCACCATCGCCGAATTTCGCGACTTTGCGGAGGCAGGAGACAATGACGTAGTGGGGAATTTCTCGCCACAGGTCGAGCCGCTTGGTCCTTCCAGCCGGCGGACGGGATTGGTATTCACCGAAATCATGTATCATCCGGCGCCTAGAACAGATGCCAAGAGGCAGGAGTTCATCGAACTTTATAATTCAAATCCGACGATCGAAGACATCAGCGGCTTCCGTATATCGGGAGATGTGGATTATACCTTTGCCCCCGGGACCATCATTCCCGGGGGCGGCTTTCTGGTTATTGCGAAAAACCCGGCGGACATCCAGACGATCTACGGGATTCCCAGCGTCATGGGTCCTTACGCGAAAAGTCTTTCAAATAAAAAAGGAACGGTGCGTTTACGCAACCGGCAGGATGCAATTCTGCTCGAGGTTAATTACGACAGCAAAGCGCCATGGCCCCCTGGTCCGGATGGGACTGGACACTCACTCGTTCTGGCGCGTCCTTCCGTTGGGGAGGATCACCCGGAAGCGTGGGCGCAAAGCGATCGTTTCGGAGGATCGCCGGGGAAAGTGGATGGCTATGGCTGGGAGCCTGCCCGGAATGTGATGATTAACGAACTGCTGGCACACACGGACTTTCCGGATGTTGATTACATCGAGCTTTACAATCACAGCAAGGTGTTAGTCGATTTGTCCGGCTGTTGGTTGACGGATGATCCAGCGACCAACAAATTCCGGATCCCGAACGGCACGACGATAGCCCCAGGTGGCTTTTTGTATTTCACGGAGACGACAATGGGCTTCGGGCTCTCAGCGGCAGGCGAGGCTATCTATCTGGTCAATTCGAACTTGACGCGAGTATTGGATTGCCTTTCGTTCGAAGCGCAGGAGAACGGGGTAGCCTATGGCCGATTCCCGGATGGCGCACCGAAATTTTCGCGCCTTGCAGCGAAGACCCCTGGGGGTACGAACGCGCCCATCCGAAGCAAGAGCCTGGTGATTAACGAAATCATGTATCATCCCATTACTGATGATGACAACGATGAATTCATCGAGCTATACAATAGGGGACCGGGTTCGGTGAACCTGAGCGGGTGGCGTTTAACCGATGGAATCGATTTCACCTTTCCGACGAACACCATCGTGGCAAGCAACGGGTATCTGGTGGTGGCGAAAAATATCGGCCGGCTGCTGACAAATTATGCAAACCTCAATACCAACAATACCGTAGGCAACTATTCTGGCACATTGGCCAATTCCGGGGAACGGATTGCATTGTCAATGCCAGACTCAATTACTTCAACAAACCTGACCGGAGTCATCACCACTAACTGGATTTACATCCCAGTCGACGAGGTGCTGTACGGCACGGGTGGCAAATGGGGGAACTGGAGCGATGCCGGCGGCAGCAGTTTGGAGTTGATCGATCCCCGGAGTGACAATCGGCTGCCATCGAACTGGGCGGACAGCGATGATAGCGCGAAGAGCACGTGGACATCGCTCTCAATCTCAGGCGCGTTTGACAATGCCGGTGGATCGGCAGGCGACTGGAATGAGTTGCAATTCTATATGCTGGATGCCGGAGAATGCCTAGTGGACCAGGTGAATGTTTCGATTACCCAGCCGTTTCTCTCTGGCAATATCGTGACGAACTCGGGTTTTGAAGCAGGGATGAGCTTCTGGACCGCAATCGGAGACCAGCGCAATTCATTCATCGAGAATACAGGTTTTGCCGGAACAAAATCACTGCACGTTGTGTCCACCGGACGTGGCGATGTGGGGGCTAACCGTATTCACACGGTGTTAACCCAGCAGTACACCACGAACGGAATGTCGGGCACCGTTTCCGCGCAGGCCAAGTGGCTGCGTGGAACGCCCTATATGGTGTTCCGGCTGCGCGGGAACCACCTCGAAATTCCCGCGGTGTTGAACGTTCCAAAGAATTTGGGAACCCCTGGAGCTCGGAATAGCCGGTTCGCTGCGAATGTTGGGCCGGCTATTACGGAAATTCAACATACTCCGGTTTTGCCAGCGGCAAACCAGCCGATTGTGGTATCGGCTCGGATTCATGACCCGGATGGCGTGGCCTCCGTGCAAGTGATTTGGAGAGTCGATTCCATTGGCTCGCCAGTGAACACTGTGACCATGTTTGACAATGGTACAGGGGGAGACGCGGTAGCCGGGGACGGAATTTACACTGGAACGATACCAGGGCAGGCGAACGATAAGATGTTGGCTTTTTATGTTCAGGCAACGGATGGCGCATCTCCCGGGCTGACCACCAGGTTTCCAAATGACGCTCCAACCCGGGAGTGCCTTATCCATATTGGGGAGGAACAGCCTATTTCCACTTTTGGAACCTACCGATTCTGGATGACGCAAGCCACGCTCAATGACTGGTTACAACACGAGAAGTTTAGCAGCGAGGATTACAAGGGAACTTTTGTGTTGGGAAATTATCGAGTAATGTATAATGCCGCCAGCCATTATGCAGGCAGCCCGGCGCACGCCAAACTCTTTGATTCACCAATCGGCACGAATTGCGATTACCAATTAGCTTTGCCCGCCGACGATGC
>JAQGOV010000322.1 GCA_028293425.1 Verrucomicrobiales bacterium | reverse complement strand
CCCCAGCCCAGAAAATTTTGCAAAAAAAGTGAAGGGGTATGACAGTTTTTGTCAGACCCCCCATGCTAATCTTGTGACGCGAAAGGTAAGTATTATGCGAACGAACCTGACAGAAAAGAAGCGCGCCACTGGATCGGAGACAACCTGTCCCCAACCCCAGCCCTATCGCGTCCATACCGCCCCTGGCATTCCGCAATCTCCGTTCCCTCGATTTGCTCATGTTGAACGTCCCGCCGCCATTTTCCCCCATCTGAAACATGCTCCTGCTCGCAGCTATTCCCGCCAAGCGGACGCCTTGATAAAACGCCAACTTACACAGGTTCAGTCCCCCGCCGGAGTTCCCCGCAAGGCTCCAGCCGTTTCAAGCAAGGCTATGCAAGCCCAGGCAAGGCCACGCAAACCTCCCGAAAAAACACGCCCGCAAGCCTTGCCGGCGAGGCTTCGCTTCCGGCTGTGAAATCTCAAATATCAGATCTGAGATTGCCCCCGTCTTCCGTTCTGACCGGGCGACGGCCATCTTTTCCTGTAGCTGCCGTGACGAGGCGGAGCGATTCAGGCATTGATCCATTCGCTCATCCCGATCCTGCTGCCAGATCCAAGCTGATCCAGCCTTATCTAGGTTTAGCTAGCCTTAAAAAAAATTCTCCACGATCCAGCCTCAATCCAGTCATATTTACTTTTGTGCCTTATGCGTCCTTTTGCGGCTATTCCCTGTTACAAACCTTTCAACAACTTCGCAAGAAGCTCCGTCGCCTCAGTTCCAGAGGTCCAATCCAACCACTGCGCGCCGGGTTGTCGTTTGAACCAAGTCATCTGGCGCTTGGCAAATTGCCGGGTGCGAATCTTTACCAAATCGATGGTTTCAGCAAGAGTTCGTTCACCTCCCAAGTGCTCGACCACCTGACGGTATCCGATCGCTTGCATGGCGGTGATGTTCTTTTCGAGCCCGGTCTCAAGCAACGCGCGAGTTTCTTCCACCAGTCCCGCGCGGAACATCCAATCCACCCGCAAATCTATCCGTGCCCGCAGGTCTGCCGTGTCACGACGGATCACGAAAAAATTTGTTGGTGGTCCGCTGCCGGTCGAAGCCCATTCTCCTCGTTGAACCGAAAATGGTTTGCCGGTCAGGCGAATCACTTCCACGGCGCGAACCACCCGGCGCGGATTTTGGCGATCGATCCTGTCGAATGTCTCCGGGTCTTTCTCCTGCAACTCCAGAAGAAGGGTTTCCAAAGGAAGCTTTTGCAATTCTTCGCGGATGGCGCGGTTTGCCGAAGGTGCGTCGCCAAGGCCTTCGGTGTACGCTCGAAAATACAACCCAGTGCCTCCACAAAAAATCGGGACACGGCGGCGACTTGCAATCTCGCCAACAGCCTGGTTCGCCAGGCGAGCGAATTGAGCCGCATCAAAGGCTTCGTTTATTTCCGCGACATCGATCAGGTGATGGCGAACCC
The DNA here is from genome assembly GCA_028293425.1 of Verrucomicrobiales bacterium. GTDB lineage: Bacteria > Verrucomicrobiota > Verrucomicrobiia > Limisphaerales > JAQGOV01 > JAQGOV01. The sequence goes on along the minus strand of JAQGOV010000322.1, from coordinate 1,536 downwards.
TTCGACGCTCCTCCGCGGAAGGCTTTGCGGTGCCTATATCCATGCCGCGGTAAACCTGCATCGAATCCACGGAGATGATCTCTCCTCCGATTTGTTCGGCAAGAAGCAAGGCCAGCTCGGATTTGCCAGCCGCGGTGGGGCCAGCAATGAAGACGGGTTCCAATGAGGCCATGCGATGAAAGCGTTTTGGCTAGGCCGGGACCACCCGCGCAGGCCGGCGGCGGAGTTGCACTACATAAAGCAGCACGCCTGCGCTAAAGATGCCCAGGCTGACGAGCTGAGCCGGGGTCAATAAGCCGCCATGGATGTGGTCCGAGGAGTAATCTCCCCGGAAGCTTTCCACGATCGAGCGGAGCACCGCATAGCCCATTAGGTAGGAGGCGAAAATCTGGCCATCGAATTTTTTACGTCGATACAGCCAGGCGAGAAACAGGTAAAAACAAAAATTGAGAAAGGCATCGTAAAGCTGTGTTGGATGAACCGGGACACCACCCGTTTCATGATCGGAGGGAAACCGAATGGCCCAGGGCACATCCGTTGGTTTGCCGTAGCAGCAGCCGTTCATCAGGCAGCCGAACCGGCCGAGCACATAGCCGAAGGCCACGCTGGGAGCCATGGCATCGCCATATTTCCAAACCGGCAAGTGGCGTATTTGGAGGTAAGCCATCACGGCCAGGCTGGCTCCAATAAAGCCTCCATAATAGACCAGACCACCATGCTGGATCATGAAGATTTCGTAAAGTGGCTTTCCTGCGAACGCCTCTTTCCAGTAAGTAAGCACATAAAAAGTGCGAGCTCCGATAATGGTCCCGAGAATCATCCACGGACCCGAGTCCATGACCTTGTCCGCCGGAAGTCCTTCAAGAACCCCACGGCGGCTGGCTAACCAGAGGCCAAGCAGGAAAGCAATGGCCACAAGCACGCCATACCAAGCGACCGGATAACTTCCGAGATGGAACGCAATTTTTTGCACAGCCCGAAAAGGTAAGGGCCGGAGCGGAAGCTGACAAGGTGGACTTCTCCCGCAAAGTCAAGGTGGGTTCAAGACCGGCCATTTGCTGCGTGTTGCTTTCCGGGCGGCATCTGGCTTAATGGGGAGCGAGCCGTATGAATCGCAAGCATCTTCTCCAGAAACGCATCCGCCTGCTGACATGGTTCACCATTATTGGACTGGTTATCAGCGGGGCAACCGCCATTCCGCTACATTGGGAATTGGATCTAGCCCACCATTGGCTGTGACTCGATCCGAGTTCCGGACTGGGAACGTGGCTCGGCAAAATCCGAGAGGGGCTTAACGCCACGTATCCTCGATATCCTTTTATTGCCTACGGGACCGATTGGCTGGCGTTCGGACATTTCGCGATCGCCATCGCATTCATTGGCGCGTTGAAAGATCCGGTCCGGAACATTTGGCTATTTACGTTCGGAATGATCGCCTGTGTGGCGATTATACCTTATGCGTTCGTGTTCGGTGCAGTGCGGCAGATTCCAATTTGGTGGAGACTGATTGATTGCTCCTTCGGTGTGTTCAGCTTT
>JAQGOV010000315.1 GCA_028293425.1 Verrucomicrobiales bacterium | reverse complement strand
ATCCGAAGCTATCACTATGCTTCGAGCAGCCCTCTCTGGAATCTTTATTCAGATGTTTTACTCTCTTGTGCATTAGCAAGCACCGACGACTTAGGTTATTTCTCTGCCGCAAATGTTAGAACTCCCATGTCTGAAATAATGAAACGGCCTTACGAGATCCCGGCATTTGCCCAGCACTTAAATGATTTTTGTGGCGAAAACCGGGGTAAGGTTTTACAGAAAACAGGCTATCCGAGACGGTATCGGTTTCGTTTTGTAAATCCACTTATGGAACCATTTGTGGTTATGAAGGGCATAGCCAGTGGGTTGATCAAACCCACCAGTTTCGACATCACTGCAAAGGGTGCAGATGCAGGGGAAACAGCCCAACTTTTTTAGCTCACCCCTTGTCATGCCCGTGCAAGCTCTTGGGTTGCCAACAGGCATTTTGTTAGGTATGGGGGGCTTGTGGCTCCCCCCGGTTCATCCCCCGGTGGGTAAAAGGTAACCTTTCGCACACTCGGCGACCTCGGCTCAACGAAACAGAGGAAATGTTTTCCCGACCAAATCAATAATTTCCAATAAATATAGGTCCGCTGCCAAAACGCGAGCGTCTGCCCTGTCCCTCTTTGAGACGCGAATCGGCTCCGTACTGCATGAGCATCTGAACCATGCACCTTGATTTAGAAAGCTCCGCCGAATTCATTGCAGTACCATCGTTGTGATCCTGTCGGTTTAGTTCTGCCTTGTGTCGGGGCAATAGACGAAGCCGCTCTCGTGCAACTATGCGCAGCAGCCTCTATTAATGGTATCTGCCAGCCAGGGCGGCTGCGTTCACGTCGCACGTTTCCAATGCCTACCAGCCCGCGGGACAGCGATACTGGTTCAAACCCCAGAATTCCGGACAGAAATCGGACAGAAGAGGGAGAGTCCAAGAAGAAAACAAGTGGGCCCAGTAGGGGTCGAACCTACGACCAAGCGATTATGAGTCGCCTGCTCTAACCACTGAGCTATGGGCCCGTTGCAAAATAGTATAGGCCCCCTGCCCTGGAATGACAATGAAGGTTTCAGGGCAGCGGAGCGGCAGGATTCATTTGGCCAGCGAACTCTTGAAACCAAGGCTCGGGCTGGGCTCGAAAGACCGTTAAATCGTTCCGCCAGGTGAATGAGACTTCCGCCGCGTGCAGCGCCTGGTTGGGCAGAATGAGCCGTTGTTTTTGTTCTTCTGTCAGCTTTCCTTTCACAAAGCTGAGATAAATCAATTCATCTCCCCCGTAGATTTTGTCCCCAACAATCGGGTGGCCAATGTGCGCCAGGTGAATTCGAATCTGGTGCTTGCGGCCGGTCAAGGGCTCCACATTCAGGAGCGAAAATGGGCCGCGCGCATGCGTGAACCTGCGAATGACCGAAAAGCTGGTGGTGGAAAGCGCGCCGTCCGGTCGCACGCAATCCTTGATCGCGCAGGGGCTTGCGTCGTCCTTTCCCAGCGGTGCTTCCACGGTACCTTGGTCAGCCTCGACGTGGCCGTGGACAATGGCCGCATATCTTTTGCGAACCTCTCGCTTTTCCCAGAGGATGCGGAGTTCGCGAGCGGTTTCGGGATTCTTGGCGACCAGGGTTAATCCGCTGGTTTCCCGGTCCAGGCGATTAATAAGCTGCGGCTGAATATCCGGGCCTAAATAAAGGCGGGCCCGGCTGATCAGGCTGGAGTAAACGTCGCCCTTCGTGGGATGGCACACAAGATTGGCCGGTTTGCTGATCACCAGCAGATTCGAGTCTTCATGGACAATGTCGAAAAGCTTTTCCACTTAACAGGTTCTTCAATTGCCCAGCAACTTCGCCGCACTTTGGCACAAATCCAAACCAAGAATGACTGCCAAGGGATCGGGCGCAGTCCATGTAAGCAAGGGTGGAGTGAAGCCGAGCGAGATGGGCGCGTCGGCAGGTTGCGCCAGGAGCACGTAATCGGCAACCGCCGGAACAAGTGCGCAAGCCAATTGAATTGCCGAAAGAATCGGTGCGCCGGAAACGACTATCGGAGTCTGCAAATCGGCCGCTGCCAGAAGGAAACCAGCGGCTGTGGCAATGGGCCATGCTCGCAGGTCGATGGCTTTCTGGATATCCGTGGGTTGCAAGGTGAAGGCGGTGAGGAAGGCTGCGCCGAATATGTCCGTTCCCCTGCCCTTCATGCGACAGGCCAAACGGATTCCTTCCTGCACAGCGTCCCAAACAGCCGCGCTGGGGTCGGGAGAGATGCGCTTGAGCAGGCGCGGCAGGACATGAGGTGCAAACGACGCGTTTGAAAAATCTTCAGTCAGGCCCACATCTGCGACGAGCCATTTCACATCACAATGGGCGGAAAGTCTTTGGAGTGGTCCCACCGCTTCCAACCAGGTTCGCAACTCTTGTGAACCTGGGCTAGATCCGGGCGGATCGGCCGCGAAACAGGCCATGCCTTTTAATTGAGCGGCTGGAGAGGTTCGTCGTTGAATCTCCGCAATTCTCCCGCCCAGCCATGCCAAGCCATTATCCATGTTGGACGGCTTTTCTCCCTGAGGCAGCGAGGTAATCCGGGAACAGAGATCGCGAACGAGCGTTTCGGAAATGGGCATCAGTTCAAGAACCTCTGGTGTTACACACCCAAAACGGGCATGTTTGAAAGTCGGTGAGCACCGCGCTTGTCATAAGCAGGGCATGGGGTATCATTCCTGCGCTTGAAAGGAAAGTGGAATATATGGTTGCCGGTTCTGCTGATGCTGGTCTTTGCGCTCACGCGCTGGCCCGGTCTGCTGCCGCCTAACTTCAGCGCTGCCTATGCGCTGGCGTTTTGCGCAGGCGTGTACTTTCCGCGTCGCACGGCTTGGTGGCTGCCGTTGGCGACTTTGATGGTGTCGGACGTGGCGATTAATCTGTATTACCATTTTACCTATGGCATTGATTCATTCAAATGGACGCAGTTGATTAACTACGCAGTCTTCGGCTTGCTGATCTGGCTGGGCACCGGCTTTTCTCCGCGGTCGTCGTGGTGGAAGTTGGTGGGTGGCGGAGTCTTTGGGGCGATTGTCTTTTATCTCCTTACGAATACGGCCGCGTGGTTTTTCAATCCCTTTCACAACATCGAATATACGAAGACCTTGGCTGGCTGGATTTGCGCCCTGACGAAAGGAACTGCGGGTTATCCCCAGACGTGGGAATTCCTTTTCCGCACCTTCCTGAGCGGAGGGCTCTTCACGGGACTGTTCGTGGGAGCGATGAAACTGTGCGAAGCCGCTGAGTCCGCCCGCGAAAAGGAAGCACCCAAAGCGCAGGAAGATAGCCCCGCACCTGCCAAGGACGGGCAGGAAGAACCGGCAACGTGATTCAGCCCTCGCGAAGGCAACGACTCAGATGAGTTCGGCCTTCCAGCTTCTTTAATCTTCCGATCGCGTCATTCCCGTAGACTGGCCATTCCATCTTCGTTCCTCCTGGCTCCATCTTGCGGAGAGCAGCAGGAGAACCCTCAAGCTTGCGGGCCTCCCGGCATCGGACATCCACCTATCCGATCACTTCCCAAAGGGAGACTCCAATGTTGAGCCTTCCTGAAGTTTAGACTTTACCCGTTCTGGTGGTGGACCAAGAAAAAGGCCGGCTTAGAAATAAGCCGGCCTGTGCAAACTTTAACAATTTAACTCAATATACCGCAATCCGGTAGAAGGCTTTGTTCGTCTTTGAGGTGGTGAAGGTGCTCACGTTGCCTTGAAGGGTGATTCCAGTGCTGTTGGTAACCCACACAGTGTTGGTATTCAGCAGGTTGGTAGTGCTCAGGAGGAATGAAGGATGCCCAACCTGATTAGTCCAACTCAGGCTGAAGGTGATGTTGGTTCCCTTGCTATTCACGACAATCCTGGGAGGCAGAGGCTGGGTGACGACATTCGTATTCACAACGGGCACAGAAGGCGCATTGATGTTCAACTCGATACCAAATACGAAGTCGCTGCTGGTGGAAGCTGCTTGGTGCACTTCGGCGGCGAGGATATTATCCCCGC
>JAQGOV010000248.1 GCA_028293425.1 Verrucomicrobiales bacterium | reverse complement strand
AAAGCTGGAGAAGAGCTACCAGTGATTTTGCTGGCTTTTGCCACCCGCGGGCATTACGATCCTGGCAACCTCAACCAAAGAACCTGTTATGGATATTATCTTCAAGTGTCCAAATTGCGAGCAGGAGTTATCGGTCGCGGAATCCGGAGCTGGCACTGAAATCGAGTGCCCGACTTGCAATCAAAATATCGTCATTCCGTTTGCGAATGTTCGGGATGGCGTCCCTCGCCCGATGGCAGCAGCAGTGACAAACGCTGCCCGTCTCGAAGAAAAGCACTTCGTAGTGCCCCAGCATCAAAAGGCCGCGGATGATCTGATTTCCAAGCCGCTTCGTCCTTTGGATGTGGCTGCGAAGGACGGCCTGCAGATCCATCTCAAGACCATCCGCCACTCCGAATGTGTCGAGGTTGGTAAAGACCACTTTGATGAAATGGTCACCAGGTTTCTAAATAAAATTGGCCAGGCAAACCTCGTTTCGATCAATCCAATCAGCTATGCCCACCAGGACTTGGGTTCGCGCGAATGGGTAAATGACTACGGAGTGATGATCGTTTATAAAACGGACGGACCAACTTAAAGGGACCTGACGCTTTTTGGCTGCGGCTTGCCGTAAATTTCGGCAGGGGCTTTGTCGAATCGCGTAAAAAGACAGGGCAAATCCAACCTTCGGTTTCAACCTCCGAAGGGTATGCCAGCTTCAGACCTCCTTTATTTCTTCCTGCTCATCTTTCTTAAACGGCTGCGTAATGACCCGCAAGCCGTTTTCCATGAGTTCTTCTCCGACATCCGACACGGCATTTTTCTGTCGCCGCAAGGTGCGCACGGAGAAATGAGCGAGCCGCCCGAGGCCACGAGGGGTAAACATATAGTGAGCCAAGGTTGCCAGGCCTAGCACGGGGTTGAATTCGCGCATCTGGCGCATCACTGCAATCAACTCTCTTACCGGACGCTCCGCGGGTTCACGAATGCTTTGGAGCAGGTGCAGCGTGAGAATGCAAAGCCCAAGGGAACCCACAATCAGCAAATGATATTTTGTAATCGGCTGACCCAGGAGGGTCCCGACCTGGTGCGGCAAAAGCTGCAGGATCGCGCCACCGGTAATGGGCCCAAGCGCTATGAGCATGTTGGTAAAGCTAAAGTAAACCGACAGATAGTGAGCCTTGTTTTGCGGGGGCACCATCTTGATCATCAGGCTGAACTGCCCCAACTGCTGAAAGCCAGCAATCATAAATCCGGTGATGAAATAGTTCACATACAGATGCAAATAACGATCTGGTCCGCTGACCAGCCAGGAAATGGCCGCTGTGGTCAGCCAGGTGAGCGCGCTCGTGACCATGATCGGTTTGTTTCCAAATCGATCGCTCAACCGTCCCCAGGTTTTCATGGAGAGCAAGCCACCGAATGTGGAGAGGGTGGTCAGGATGGTCAGATCGCCTACCGACAAAGGCAGTTCCTTTAGCACATAGACGCTATAAAACGGCGAGCCCAGGTTGAGGCAAAGGCCGAACAAGCCAGTGAACAGGAGCAGCCGCACGAAATTGCCGTCCCTGAACACCTCGAGAAAAGTGCTGAGTGGCGCGTTTTCCATCTGACGCTCCGTCACTACACTTGGAAATTTCATGCGGGTCAGAAAAAAGAGGCCGAGTAAGCGGGCTGCCGAAGCGAGCGTAAAAATAATCCCGAAAACCCGCATCGAATTGTGGTATGCATCCACGATTTGGCCGGCTGCCAGCACCACCACCAGGGTCCAAAACCCAAAGATCAGATTGCGGGTTCCGAAGAACCGGCCACGGACAGCCAGCGGCACCAGTTCCGAAACGGAAGCCGACCAGGCCACTCCACAAACGCTGTTTCCAAGCGTTGAAACCATCACGATGGCCGCGAACATCCAATGTGCATGCTGTCCAAGACCTGGGAAAAAGTTGACGAGCGTCCAGGGCAACGCGTTCACCAGGAAGCCCAGCACCATGATCTCGTAAAGGGAGAAGAACCGGTAGAGAACGTAAGTAATAGGGGGCTGGAGAAAAAGGCATAGGAAAGGGGTTGCAGCGAGCAAGCCAACCCCCGCAGCATTCCAGCCCAGCACTTTGACGGCAAAACCGATCGAGAACGGCAGGTTCCCGGTTGTCAAATTCAGCATGGGCACACTGAAGCAAGCCTCAATTGTGCAATACTTCATGGAGAGCAACAGCTCCCGTTTCCGCAAGGCATTCATCTTTTTCCAGCGAGTCCCACCATGCGAGGAACCGCGGGAAAGTCAAGAAAAGCGGTGGCAGCGAAACTTGTTAAGCCCCTCCACAAGCCCGTATCACCGCACCTTGAGAAACATCTTGCCCGGGAGCTGCCTGATAAGTCTTTTCATCTCCAGCCCGAGCAAAGCAACAGAGACCGCGGAAGCGGGCAATCCGCTGTGCCGGATTACTTCATCAATGCTGATTTCGTCCTCAGTCTTCAGGCAATCGTAGGCTTTCTGTTCGGCATTGCTGAGGGAGATGGCAGGGAGGACACCGGTTTCATTTGGGGCGGGTGGTTTATTCGTGGAAGGAAAAAGATACTCGAACTCACTCAGGATATCCTCGGCGCTCTCGCAAAGCTTGGCCCCTTTCTTGATCAACTCGTGGCAGCCTTTGCTCCGGGGCGAATCAATTCTGCCGGGCACGGCAAAAACCTGGCGGCCGTATTCCGTGGCAAAGTTGGCTGTAATCAGCGCGCCGCTGCTCAAATTTGCTTCCACCACCACTGTCCCGAGCGTCATGCCGGCGACGATCCGGTTACGAATTGGAAAGCTCTGCTTGTCCGCCGGACGGTTAAACGGGAACTGCGTCATGACCGCGCCGTTTTCCGTGATGCGGTTGTAAAGCTCCACATTTTCGGGCGGGAATACGATATTAATGCCCGTTCCCAGAACCGCGAGAGTTCGCCCTTTGGCTGCGAGCGCGCCTTGGTGTGCCGCTGTATCAATGCCTCGGGCGCCCCCGCTCACTACCGTTACTCCGACATAGGCGAGCTGGTAGGCCAGTTTGCGGGCGACTTCGATCCCGTAATGAGTTGTCTGACGCGAGCCCACCATCGCGACCCCATTCTTGTCCTTCGGACTAAGGGAACCCTTTACGTAAATTACGATCGGGGGATCGTAAATTTCCTTGAGTGAAGGAGGGTATTCTTCGTCTTCCTGGGTGACGACCGAGCAGCCGTAATCCTGGATGCGTTTAAGCTCCGCGGCGAGCTGGATGCGGTCTTCCCAGTGAGAAATAGCTTCCGCTGTTTCCTCACCAATGCCCTGGACCCGCCGCAACTGTTCTCGGGACGCTTTGAAGATGGAGGGCGCATCGCCAAAATGCCCAAGCAACTGACGGACCCTCACCGGTCCGACGTTCTCAATCATGTTCAAGGCGATGTAAGCTTCCCTCGATTCCACGCCAAGGGAAATATTCGATTATCCCGGCATTTTAAAGTTCGAAATTAGCTCATGGAGCTTCCGCAACATGCCGGAGGTAGTCGAACGAATAAATGCCCGTGGAATGTCCATCTCCCCAAACTGGCTGGATGCCGTAACCCCCAACCTTTGTCCAGATGCGCAAGAGAAAAGCGGCAGGTGGAAGGGGTTTATCAGGATTTTTATAGATATTGCCCATGATGTCTGTTTCCCCTTTGCAGCCAGCGCAGGGACAATGACGGCGAAGTTTTTCGGCTTTGATATAACTCTCGCTTTCGTCCGACCACTTAATGGCCAGTTCGTCACCAATCATCTGAATGTCCTGTATTTGCATCCAGGGATAGCATTTGTTATCCCGCTCAATCGTCAACCACCGAAATTACTGTGTCTCGGCTTGTCTTCGGAGGAGAGCGGCTTATTTTCTCAGACATGGACTTGGCCGAGCGACTGGACTCAATTCAAAAACGCATTCAGGCGGCGTGCGCCCGAGCAGGGCGAGACCCTGGATCCGTGACGCTGCTGGCGGTGAGCAAAGGAATGCCACCCGAGTTGATCCGGGCCGCGGCCGACCAGGGCCTGGTGCTTTTTGGTGAAAACAAGGTGCAAGAGGCGAAAATCAAGATTTCACTTTGCCCCGGTCGTTTGCGCTGGCACATGATTGGGCACCTTCAATCCAACAAATGCCGGGACGCAGTTCACTTTTTTCAAATGATTGAGAGTGTTGATAGCCTCTCACTCGCCACGGAGATCGATAAATGCGCCCATAAAATGGCTAAGACCATGCCGCTTCTGCTGGAAGTGAATGTTGCCGGCGAATCCAGCAAGTTCGGTTATAAACCGGATCAGCTACTGTCTGAACTTAATGACATTAATGCCCTGAAGCACATTGAAATCCACGGGCTCATGACCATTGCTCCCTGGTCTCCGGAACCGGAAAAAGTACGGCCGGTTTTCCGCAAGCTCCGCGAGCTGAAGGAAAAATGTGAAGCGATTCTGGGTGCGCCCCTGCCCCACCTGAGCATGGGAATGAGCGGAGATTTCGAAGTTGCCGTCGAGGAAGGCTCGACGATTGTCAGGATTGGCACTTCCCTGTTCGGGGCGCGAGCTCAGGTCAAAAAAGCCTTCCAGCCACAATCGCAGAACGAAGAAGTGGGGTGATTGCCCCTGACTAACTGGCTTTTTTTGGCTTGGTACTTTTCGCTCCGCTTTCAACGATGTAATTGTGACCGTCGATACGTTCAAACAGGAAATCGCAGCCGCTCTCAAGGCATACGAAAAATACATCGTGTGCCTGGATAAAACTCCCGACGATTGCGAACTGTCGCTGCGCTCCCTGATCGAGAAAGCCATCAAGGCATACGAGAACCGCGGGCCGCATCTTCGCCATGGCATTGCCTTGGATAAGCAAGTCACGATAATCCTCAGCCAGACGGAAACAGAGAGGCCGCTGTGCGGGATTTACTTCAACCTCCACTCCCCTTATCAGAAGAAAGCTGCTGGCAAGGCAGCCAAATCCACTGAGATATAGTTCAGTCTTTACGGACCTCGTCCCCTACCTGGCATTCCCCCACAATAACATCCGCAACCGTGTTGTTCTCTCTTGCAGGGCCTGTCACCCTCAGCTCTCCCACCTTGAAACCATTCCGATAGGAAAAAACCCGGCTATCGATCGGAGGAACCGAACCTAGAGCATAACCAAGCACCGCATAGCGAGCCTTGGGGTTCACCGAAATCACTCGGCCAACGGTATCGTTCGAAGGGGTCACAATCGGGCCGGAAGGCTTAGGCAGGCTTTTCGAAGTGGGAGCAGGAGCCGTTCGACTCATGGCCGGGCTGGACCACGGATCGGCTGGTTGGGACGGAGTTCGTGCGCACCCCGCCAACGCAAAAATCACAGAAACGCTCAAAACATGCAGACGCATCGTGTTCTTGGTAACAGATTTCGCGGAGTTGCAACCAGTAAAAAGTCGGGGTGTGACGATGCTCCGTTGTCCTCGGTAAGCGCTGGCACCTCAGGCCCGTTGTTTGGGCGAACGAAGGTTCTTCGGTCCGGAAGCCAATTTCTCCTTCAGTTTGTCCCAACGCGCGCGCCAATCCTGCCAGCTCAATTCCCACTCCGGGCCAGCGAATTGTTTTGAGGCGTTGTTTAAGCATTTCTCCACCGAAGGCATCGCGGTGGTGGCTGATTTGAAATCTCCGGCTTTCAGATGGGTCTCTAATAACGAAAGTTGGTTCTCAGGAAACTCAGGGCAAAGCTCAACAGCCGTTTGAAGATGCACACGAGCTTTTCCCTTATTCCCGACGCTCACCGGCCACCCAGGAGCATCCCGATAAAGCAGTCCCAAGGAGCGATGAGGACCCGCATAATCGAGTTTCGGTTGCAACTCAATGGCTTTCAGGAAGTTCTCCTCCATCTCCTCCACCAGCTTAAGGGCACTCAGCTTTCGCGTTCGAGCTAGCTGGCCCAGGTTTATAGCCAGGTAATGGTACCCTTCCCCTCCCTTGGGGTTTAAGCGGATCGCGTTTCGAGCTGCATCAATCCCTTCCTGGGCGAGACTCGCACGATCCGAATCCTTGTTCGCAAACTCTGCCCACTCGAAGCAAGCCAGGGCCAGTTTCCAGGACGCTTCATAGTTCTGGTTGGTTTTAAACTTTTCAACGGATTGCCTATAAGAGACTTGCACGTGAGCTGCTCTCTTTTCAGAGACCGAATCGCTTTCCTCCGCCACGGCAGAGGCTCCGCTCGAAACCCAAAGAAGAAGTGCGACGAAAAATCCGCAGCGGCGGGTCAGCGCGCCATTTAGAATCAGGTTCCATAGGCTTCCCACCTCAAAAATCGACCAAGATTTAAATATTGCTATCACGGTTCCCTTGTCTATAGATTGCGAGGGTGAGATTGGAATTGAAAGCTTTATGGCTGGCGATTTTTTTGCCAGTTATCGCCCTTTTGGCGACCGGGTGCGGTGGCATCCAGGCTTCCCAGGGGGTTTCTCCGGCTTCTTTTTTCCTGCCGGGCCTTCTGAAAAATCACTCGGATGATACTACCATCCCTTCCATGGCTCAGACCCAATCTCCCTCTCTCCGTATTGATTCCGAGTTAGCCAAAAACTCAACTCAATCCAATTAATTATGCGATTTCCTCTGGCGCTGACGGCGAAAATCGCCCGTCACATTATCCGTCATAAACGGCAACGCACCCCTAAGTTCGCTCTTGTCCTTCAGCTCGAGCCGCTGCATACGTGCAATCTCACTTGCACAGGTTGCGGGCGGATCCGCGAGTATTCGACGAGCCTAAAGGATATGGTGCCCTTGGAACAATGTCTAGCGGCAGCAACTGAATGCGACGCTCCCATGGTTTCCGTCTGCGGCGGTGAACCTTTGATCTACCCGAAGATCGAGGAACTGGTGGACGGTTTGCTGGGACAGGGCCGCATCGTTTACATCTGCACCAACGGCATGTTCATGCGCAAAAAGATGCGCGATTACATGATGGCTCATTGGTCCCCGGCCATGGAAACCAAGCTCCAGCAATTGGTGGCCGAAAAATTGGTTTCGGACAAGGAAGCCGAGCAAATTCGCAGCTCTGATGAGAAAGCCCGAGGCAAGCTCACCATCAAGCCCACGAAATGGATGTATTGGAACGTCCATGTGGACGGCTTGGAATATACCCATGATTTGATCGTGGAACGCGAAGGTGTCTTCCGGGAATGCGTCCTCGCCATGAAGATGGCCAAGATTTTGGGCTATCAGGTGGCCACAAATACCACGGTCTATAAGGAAACCGACGCCAGTGAACTAGAGGACATGTTCAAGTTCCTGAGTTCCCTCGGCTGCGACGGCCATACCATTTCCCCAGGTTACGATTATGACGCTGCCAAGAAAGACATGGTCAAGCGTCTCGGCAAAGACCCGAAAGAATTCTTCCTCACCCGCGAAATAACTCGCGAAAAATTCAAAGATATTGAGCGTTGGGGCCAAATCTTCCCGCTTTTTGGCACCCCTGTTTACCAGGAATTCCTCGCTGGCAAGCGAGAGCTGACCTGCGTTGCATGGGCGATCCCCACTTACAATGTGCGCGGTTGGAAAGCCCCATGTTACGTCATGACCGATGGCCACCACCCGGGCTATCAGGAGATGCTGACCACGGTCGAGTGGGACAAGTATGGTGTCGTCAATGGCGTCGCTCGTGACCCGCGTTGCGAAAACTGCATGATGCATTGCGGTTATGAGCAGGCAGGCGCGCTCAGCACCAGCATCCGCGATACATGGGTCAATTTTAAATACAATTTTATGCCCCGGCCCAAGCCATATCCGTCCACGCCGGACCTGGTTAAGCGCGCCTACAACGGAAACACTATCGGCAAAGGCCATTTGGCTGAAGCGAAAGCGGCCATCAATGTCCCTCGGGGCCCATCCGCCTTTACCCGCAAGGAAGAACACCATCACCATGAGCCAGAAGGTGGAGGCTGCGGAACCGGCGATACCTCCCAGCGCGACGACCTTTTGGCCAAGATCGCGGCCGCTAAAAAGGATACGTAACCGGCCATGATGGAGTTTGCGCTGGTAAAGAACCGCAAGGGAAAGCGTGTGGTATGTTGGGGGCCATTCCTCACCATCACCCTTATCATGCTGATTGTCCCGGCGGCGTTGTCCTCGGGCATTTATCTTTTGGTGGTAAAGCGATGGAACCCAATGGCCCTTTATGGCGGTCTCGCAGCAGGAGCGATTACGTCGATTATCACACTGGTCTTTTCACTGGTGACTCCGCTATATAAACTGCCGCACGATACAAATAAAAAGAATTCATGAAAACACTGTTTCTTTCTCCTCCGAGCTTCGATGGGTTTGACGGCGGGGCCGGCTCCCGTTACCAGGCCCGGCGGGAGGTCACCAGCTTTTGGTATCCCACCTGGCTAGCACAGCCTGCCGCCCTGGTCCCGGATTCCAAGCTACTCGATTGTGCTCCGCACAATGTCGACATCAAGCAGTGCCTTGAGGAAGCGAAGAAGTATGACCATGTCATCATCAATACTTCCACCCCTTCGCTGAAGAACGATTCGAAGGTCGCCGAGGCTATCAAGCGCAACCGCCCGGAAACGAAGATTGGTTTCATCGGCGCGCACGCTGCCGTTCTCCCCACTGAAACGCTCAAGGCTTCTTCAGCCATCGATTGGGTTGGACGCAAAGAATTTGATTTTACCTGCAAGGAAGTCGCCGAAGGCCGTCCGTTGGACACCATCAATGGGCTTTCCTACCGCGGCGCGGACGGAAAGATCATCCATAATCCGGAACGGGAGATGATCACCAACATGGATTCCCTCCCCTGGGTGGCCGATGTTTATAAGCGCGACTTGGAGATTGAGAAATATTTCATCGGCTACCTGCTCCATCCCTATGTAAGCATGTACACAGGCCGCGGCTGCCCGGCTCAATGCACCTTCTGCTTGTGGCCGCAAACCATTGGCGGACACAAATATCGTGTGCGCTCCGCGCAGAATGTCGCGGACGAGATGGCTTATATGAAGAAGATCTTTCCCCAAGTGAAAGAGTTCTTCTTCGATGACGACACCTTCACGGCCAACCTGCCGCGCGCTCGTGAGATCGCCAAAAAGCTCGCGCCGCTGGGCGTCCATTGGTCGTGCAACAGTCGCGCAAACATTGATTACGACACGATCAAGTCCTTCAAAGATGCGGGCTTGCGTCTGTTCCTGGTGGGCTATGAATCCGGCAATGAGGATATCCTGAAGCGGATTAAAAAGGGCGTTACCACGGACGAAATGCGGAAATTTACCAAATCCTGCCACCAGGCTGGTGTGGTTATCCATGGCACCTTCATTCTCGGTTTGCCAATTGAGACCAAACAGACGATTGAGAATACCATCAACTTTGCCAAAGAGCTTGATGTGTTCAGTTTGCAGGTCAGTTTGGCCGCGCCTTATCCCGGCACGGAATTATACGAGATGGCCAAGCAAAATGGCTGGTTCGTTAAGAAAGATAAAACCGATCTGGTGGAAGGAGACGGCTTTCAGCAATCCACCCTCGAATATCCGGAACTGAACAAAGATGAGATTTTTGAGTCGGTTGATCGCTTTTACCGAACTTATTACCTTCGTCCGAAGCCCATCCTGCGCATCATCAAAACGATGCTGGAAGACAAGGATGTATGCGTGCGCCGTTGCCGCGAAGGTTACGAGTTTTTCAAGAGCCTGAGGCAGCGGAAAGTGGATCTCGCGGCTTCCCGGAGTGCGGCCGCCGCTTCCGCCACGCCGGTCACGGCTTAATCGCCGCCGTATTTTTGCCAATCTACCAATGAGAGCGGCCTCAGGCCGCTCTCATTGTTTTGTTTTCCTTTGACAGGTTCCCTACGCTCACAAAGGTTAAAAGAGATGTTTGTTCCAAATGGCTTCATAATCCGAGCAGCGCTGCGAAAGCAGTTCGAGCCTTGGGTTTATTCTCGGGGCCATTCCTATTACGCCACCGGCCACGTCCAGCAATGTCTCGCCTTCCCGGCTGGTGAAGGGGACTGGATCGTGCAGGCCAACGTCCGCGGCTCTCAAGCTCAACCCTACCGTGTTCAGATCGTGCTGGGCGCCGATGGTCCATTTCTCACTTTCAAGAGCACTTGCACCTGTTCCATGAAGGAAGATTGCAAGCACGCAGTGGCGGCATTGCTCTATGCCGCGAATAATGATGTCCGGTTATTTGGCGTTTCCACCGACAATATCATTCTTTTCCCTACCCAGCAGCCGTCTCAAAGGGAGTTATCCCTGCAGCTTCCTCCCAAATTGGACCCGGCCTGGGAGCTTTGGCTAAAAGAGTTGGAGCATACTGCTGCTGAGTCGTCCCCGACCGAACGACCGGCTGCGCAGGCGGAGGAGCAACTGCTTTATCTCCTGAAAATAACCTGGAACGCAACGCTCATCGAAGTGGTCACCGCGAGGCCTTTGAAAAAAGGTGGTTTTGGTGTGGGGCGTTCCTACTCGATCGGCAGTGCGATCAAGGAAGCTTCCGTGCTCCGGGGCGTGCAGCCGGCAGACCGCCTCTTGCTCAGAAAAATCGTCATGGAGCAGGGCAACTTTGAAGCGATAGATCTTAAACTGGACGGTAAAAAGGGACCCGACTGGCTCCGCGATATTCTGGGCTCCGGCAAATGCTTCTGGCAGGACGCCAAAGAGTTTCCAGAGCCACTCAGCCTCGGGGAGCCTATTCCAGCGCGTCCCGCCTGGAGGGCTGAGCCCACTGGGGAGCAGGTCCCCTATTTCGAGACTGAGATTCCAGTAAGCCATGTGCTCAGAATGGAGCCGCCCTGGTACGTCAACATCATCACCATGAAATGTGGGCCTCTGGAAACAGGTCTGCCTGCCGCCGTGGCCCTGGCATGGCTTTCGGCCCCACGGGTTCGGCCCGAATCAGCTCGCGTCATTTCAGAGGCCATCTCCAGCCGCCCAGCCTCGGTTCATTTGCCCACGCCGGTGGAATTGAAAGTGGAGGATGTGGCCGGTGTCACTCCCACGCCTTGCCTGCGGCTTTATTCCACGACTCTGAAACCTCGTTATTCCTGGGTGGCCGCGAGCCTTGAGGAAAAGGAATTTACTTTCGCAGCGCTGGAGTTCGACTACGGGGGCTTTCGGGCAACCGCTGATCATCCTCCCGTTATCATTACTCGGGAAGGCGAAGTGATGCGGCGTTTGATCCGAAACCTCAATGCGGAGGAAGCGGCCCGGAAGATTTTGTTCGATCATGGCTTTTCCTTTGCCGATGCGAAAATTTTTGAGCATGGGCTGGGCAAGGCCGGCCGACATTTTATTCTGGATGATCCAATCAGTTGGTTTGAATTCACCCGCGAGTTGCTCCCAAAGCTCGAGCAGGAAGGCTGGAAAATTGAGAAGGAAGCCAGCTTCCGTTTCCGCATTGTGGAACCGGAGGATTGGTACAGCGATGCTTCAGCCCAGTCCGGCAGCCAATGGTTTGAAGTAGAACTCGGTGTGGTTGTGGAAGGTGAAAAAATCAATCTGCTCCCGGTGATCATCAAATTTCTGCAGATGAACCCACAACTGCTCTCCAGGGAAACCCTGGACGAGGTGTCGCAAACGGTGAGCATCCCGGTAGCACTTCCTGATGGACGGCTTATCGGCTTTCCCATGGAACGTATTCGGAGCACGCTCGGTGTGTTGCTCGACCTGCTCGACCCTGCCGCCCTGAACAAAAAGGGCCGCCTGAAGATTTCCCGGATCCGGGCCGCGGAACTCGCCGCGGAAAAGGATTGGCGCTGGATGGGCGCGCAAGAGCTTCAGGATTTTGCGGCGAAGCTTCGGAATTTCCAGGGAATTCAGGTGGTTCCACCCCCTCCAGGGCTTCAAACCCAACTGCGCCCCTACCAGCAGGAAGGTTTAAGCTGGCTCCAGTTTTTGCGGCAATACGAGCTCGCGGGCATTTTGGCTGATGACATGGGGCTCGGAAAAACCGTCCAGGCGCTCGCGCATTTGCTGGTCGAGAAGGACAACGGTCGGACGGACCGCCCCAGCCTCGTTGTTGCTCCCACCAGTCTGATGACGAACTGGCGGCAGGAAGCGGAACGGTTCGCCCCGGCGCTCAAAGTCCTGGTTTTACATGGTCTGGACCGCAAGCAGCATTTCGAACGTATCAAGGGCCATGACCTGGTGATTACTTCCTATCCGCTTCTTGCTCGTGATGAAGCCATCTGGCTCAAGGAAGAGTTTCATTATGTGATCCTCGATGAGGCTCAGTACATAAAAAATGCCAAGACAACTTATGCCCAGGTCGCCTGCAGTTTAAAGGCCCGCCACCACCTGTGCCTTACGGGCACCCCAATGGAGAATCACCTGGGGGAACTCTGGTCTCTCTTCAACTTCCTTCTCCCCGGCTTCCTCGGGGACGAGCATAAGTTCAACTCCTTTTTTCGCCGCCCGATTGAAAAGCAACACCAGGAGGATCGCCGCAAGCTGCTGGCCCGGCGCGTCTCTCCTTTCATTCTGCGTCGGCGGAAGGAAGATGTCGTCAAGGAGTTACCGCCCAAAACAGAGATTATCCAAAAGGTCGAGCTCACCTCGGAACAGCGCGACCTCTACGAAAGTGTGCGCCTGGCCATGCATGCCCGGGTGAAAGATGAAGTCGCCCGCAAAGGCATGTCTCGCTCGCATATCATCATCCTGGATGCCTTGCTCAAGCTCCGCCAGATTTGTTGCCATCCCCAACTGCTCTCCTTGCCGAGCGCCAAAAAAGTGAAGGAATCAGCCAAGCTGGATCTTCTTTTGGATTTGTTGCCGGAGATGATTGAAGAAGGAAGACGTATTCTCCTTTTCTCCCAATTCACCAGCATGCTCGCCATTATCCAGAAAGAGCTGAATCGGTTAAAAATCCCGTTTGTGATACTGACAGGAGAAACCACCGATCGCGCCACTCCCATTGAGCAATTCCAAAGAGGTGAGGTTCCCGTTTTCCTTATTAGCTTAAAAGCCGGCGGCACGGGCTTAAACCTCACTGCGGCTGACACTGTTATCCATTACGACCCTTGGTGGAACCCCGCCGTGGAAAACCAGGCCACCGACCGTGCTCACCGGATTGGCCAAACCAAAAAGGTCTTCGTTTACAAGCTCCTGACTGAAGGCACAGTTGAAGAAAAAATCCTCGCGCTTCAGGGCCGCAAGAAAGAACTTGTTGAAGGGCTGCTCAATGAAGACCGCAAAGAAAACCTCAAGCTTAGCCAGGAGGACATCGACCTGCTTTTCTCCCCGTTGGAAGGCAAGTGATCCGCTCAACGCTCATCGACCCACTCCCACAACCTCAGCCTCCAACCAGTCCCCTTCCTTCGCGGCCTTTGCGTTCTCGGCGACTTTGCGTTAAACGAGGGCCTCGACCCACGCCGAAACATCACGTACTGAGAAAACCGTGGGATGTGCTACACCGACATACCCACCTGACGGGGCGGATGGTTCACCTTCTCCCATTCCTTCTCCCGGGGGAGAAGGTGGCATAGCCGGATGAGGGTGGAACTGTCTCTTTCCTATTCCCTTGCGGGGAGAAGGTGGCGCAGCCCTGTCCCTCGCCCGTTTCCTTCTCCTGGGGGAAAAGGTGGCGAAGCCGGATGAGGGCTGTGAGATGAATCTGATCTTGGTGGTGAGGGCGGATTCGAGCCGATTGGGAAACGGCGAGAAGGATGCGCAGCAGCGGAAGCCCGTTGCGGGCCGGCCGAGCGGGCGCGAGGAAGCCACATTATCAAGTTCCCATTTCCCCGCGGGAGAGGGCCGGGGACTTCTGGACCTTGGGAAGGTCCAGAAGGAATTTGCCGGAGGCAAAGGCCCCTTGTGGGCCGAGCGGGCGGGCGCACGCGAGTCATTGGGGAAAGGGAGCGTTCGATCACACGTGACTGTAGCATATCCAGCAGACTTGGCAGTCAAGCCTCCCCGTCCGATTTTTTTTGTCGAAAGGACCGCCTAAAAATTCTCCTTTTTCATTGGCCCCCCACCGAATATCCTCTCCCCTCAATAAGCATTTTTATGTGGAAATCCTATCTGCTCTCTTGTGCCCTGTGTGTCTGCTCCATCGGCTGTTTGGCGCCTATCGACCTGAAGGCCGCTGAAGCCTATACCGAGTCTCCCGGCAACGAAGGTGACGGTGACTTCACCATCGGCCCCGACTACCAGGTTCAACCCGACCTCAAGGATCAAGACAATCCCAAAGGCAAATCCTTCGAGTTCTCCATGGCCCTCGCCGACAGCAAAATTTTCAAAGGCGACGACACGACGCTTGAGCCCAAGAAAAAGCCCGTGCGAAAGGTGCGCAGAATCTTCGTCTATGTGCCGGCCGCTTACAAGGACGGCACGAAGGCCCCGATTCTGATCATCCACGACGGCGCAGGGCCACTTGGCCTCGTGCGCCATGCGCTGGACAATCTCACCATTTCCAAGGACCCGAACCGCCGGTTACCAGCGTTCATCGCCATCGCGGTGGAGAACGGCGGCGATGACGGCAAAAACAGCGAGCGCGGCCTCGAATACGACACCATGTCTGACCGCTTGGCTCGCTTCATTAATGACGAGGTTTTTCCTGCCGTCTTGAACCATCCGCAAATCAAAGCCGCTTATCCCCACATCGCCATCACGGACAATCCCTGGGGCCGTGCCACCATGGGCTGCAGCTCCGGTGGCGCGGCGGCGCTCACCATGGGCTGGTTCCGGCCCGACCTCTTCCGCCGCATCATTGCCTATTCCGGTACCTTTGTTGATCAGCAGGATGATGACGCAGCCGAAGAAGCCAAATTTCCCCTCGGCGCCTGGGAATACCACTCCGGCATGAAACTCATTGAAAACAGCGAGAAAAAGCCTTTGCGCATCTTCACCCACGTCTCCGAAAACGACCTGCGCGCCAAGGACCCGGAGAGCACGCAACATAACTGGGTCATGGCCGGTCAACGCACCGCTGCGGCACTCCAGGCCAAAGGCTACCATCACCGCTTTGTCTTCAGCAAAGCCACCGGCCACTGCGACGGCAAAGTCTTCAACCAAACTCTCGCCGATACCCTGGTCTGGGTCTGGCGCGGCTACCAGGCGGAGTAAAAACCGATCGCCACCCTAAACCTCAGGCCCAAAGGGCCGCCATCCCTTAGCCCAGCCCAACGGGCCCAACGGGCTGGGTAGGTGGCCCATCCTAATCCGGCCTGAAGGGCCGGGATTCCCCAAGCCGGTATCGCTCCAGGCTGAAAGCCTTTCACGACATAGCCGTGGCTGGAGCGACTCCCACGAGGGCAGGCCCCGATCAACTGAAAAAGGAACAGAAGGGCGGGATCAGGGATTTACCTCACAGAAGCTCGTAAAAGTCGCTCAAACAAAGTTTCCGTCCTCATCCACCTGCCTTCCATCTGGACTGAATGCAAAGTCCTTCTGGCAATGAGGGCAGCGTAGGATTGGCCCACGAGACGGGGGGGTCGAAAGCCGCTTGTGTTTAATTGCCCAAAAGCGGTACTGCTCCTGAATACCAAACGGCTTCTTGCAGTCAGGGCAAAGCCAATGTTGGTGTTTTCGATTCACCCGTTTATCCGACCATACCAACAGGGGAACTATGGTTATAGTTGCCCCCACGATGGCTATCAGAACTTGTGTCCAAACCGGCATGTTGGCGTAAGCTCCAATCTTTTCGGGCATCATGCCTCAGGGGTCCCCCTTGGCATCCGGGTAGCGTTCGTGTTTTGGCCCAAGCCCTCCTCGGGAGGCCATCAATTCTTCAATGCGTTCTGTCCTGTATCTAATCAACTCATGGGTTTGGTAATCGTAAGCTTCGTGATACGTATTATCCTTTTTCCGTATCGCAAGCACAGTGCCATCCATGCTCCAGAACGCTATCCCATCGTAAGGGGGTTCAGAGAAAGGGACAGACCCAAGGGTGATAGGTGCTGGAAATGTGTGAGGCCAATCCGAAACGCACAAATAGAAACCTATGTCCCCGAAGCCACGCTGCTCAATGAATGCCTTGTAGCGCGGTCCCGCTGGGCCAACCACCGGGGTAGGATTATGCGGGTGAAACTGCCACCAACTGTAACAGCAGAAAAGCAATAGCGGACCAAGAATAATGCAGACACTAAGGATGACTAAGATTCGTACAACCAACTTTTGATGTTTGCTTACGTCTTCTCGCTCTGAATTTTCCGGCTTCTGAATATCAGAAGTAAACCGAGCCATGCGCCAGTTTAGCGACATCGCCTGAATGCAGACAAGACAAGTCAGGCACTCTTTGCACCCACCCCAGAAGCGTTGTCGTCTCTGGCATCCTCAGTATTAGCGGCCTTGCGAACTTCCTTTTTGAAACCGAGATTCTGAAGACAGTGCTTCTGCAATCGATGATAGGTTTCAACTGCGAAAGCGCTTGGCTTTCGGCCCCGTGACTTCATCCCTGAAGCATAACCAAAAGCACCGCACGGTCGAGGGCGAAGCCGGGCCGTTTGTGCAGCCGGTAATTCGCGCAAATCTGGTAGTTCTTCCCTGAAAATGCCATGGAGCGGACGCCGTGTGGTCTCCTTCTCCCCGTCTGGGGGACTTCTGGCCCTTGGGAAGGGCCAGAAGGAATTTGCCGGAGGCAAAGGCCCCTTGCGGGCCGAGCGGGCGGGGGCACGCGAGTCATTGGGGAAAGGGAGCGTTCCATTACACGTGACTGTAGCATATCCAACGGACTTGGCAGTAATTCCCTCTTGTGCCTGGTGCGCCTTCTCGCGGCCCGATTCCCCTGCCAAAGATTCGCGTCTACTTGCGTCCATTCGCGGTTAACTCACTCTGCCTTTTTGCGGCCTCTCCCCAAATCCCGTCAGGGATGACCTGTTTATAGCTCATCGTCACAACATTATTGATCCTTTCAATCCCAAGGGGATTGCGTCCAACAGTTGACCATGAGCTCCGACGCTCACGCAAATCCGGCTGTTTGGAATCAAAACCTGGACACTTCTGCTGTGTTGCCATCGGGCAACTTAATCCCACCCAAAGTTAAGTTTCCTTGATCATCTGCCCGTGGATCTCGGTGGTGAGCTTCTGCACACGTTCGGCCAGCTCCGTGGTCAGCCTGGTCAGCTCCGTGTTCTGGTGCATCAGACCCAGCAATTGCGTGGTCAGCTTCTCGCTGGCGGCCTGGTGTTCCAGGCTGGCCCGGGCGAGATCCTCTCGATGCTGGGCATCCGCGTCGG
>JAQGOV010000220.1 GCA_028293425.1 Verrucomicrobiales bacterium | reverse complement strand
TGACCTCGCCTGGGCTTGGAACACCTTTGGACCAGATGCGCCAAGATCTTATGCTTAAGTTGTGTATAAAGATGAGCCTTCACAACTGGAGATAGTTGCATCACTGGCCGCTCCGTCGCTCTTCATTCTGTTAAGGGCGACTCCCTTCGCTTTTCATGCACCTATTAAAGCCAGAAGCCCGGTTCAGGTCGTTCCGCAGAACTCGCCGAACCGGGCTTTTGTGGGTTGGCCGAGGGAAAAACCCAGGCCGAGGTCGAGCCGGTTACTCTATTGCCAGGCCCGCCACTTCCTGAGGACTCATCTCATTCCAGGATGTGACAACGAAACCGCGCGCAGGACCATATTTGGAAAGGGCTTCGTCATAATGAAAGTTGAAATGCCCGTTCATCGTAACGGTTTTTGTGATGCTTGCCCCCACGAAGTCATAGGTGCTGCTGCCGCCGCCGTTCATTGTGAAAGTCGCATTCGGCGCATAAATCACGCCTGTAAAAGCTGCATTGCCGCTGAAGCTCAAGCTGGTATTGCTGGGCAGACCGTAGTAAATGAAGTTGAGAGCAGCGCCTGGATTAATTACTCCATTCCCTCCGATGCTCCCCGATGAACCCGCCACATAAAGCTTCAGCGAGGCTCCGGCAGCGATCGTGATCGTAGATTGACCTCCCATGCTAAAATCCCCCGTGACATAAAGCACCGTGTTGGTCCCCGTTACAATCATCTTATCTTTGCTACCCATTGATAGGCTGGAGGCTTGATAGTTTCCGTTTCCCAGCACGTAATCGTATGAAGTGCCGCCCACTGACCCGCCGGATAAAGAAAAAGCGCCCCCTGTGAAGGGAACTTTCACGTCGGGGAAGATAATGTTCATGTCATCTTTGACCCACCCCGGCTTAACCCCGTTGGCGCCACCCCACGCGAGGTCGCCGACACTGCCATTCGGCCCGATTGACACGCTGCCACCAGGTCCCGTGGAGATGTGGCCGAGGATATCCGCATTACCCACGTTCACCGAGTTTACCAGGCCAGAATTCGTGGCCACGTCGCCATTGTCCTTGCGTTTGGCTGAACTGTATTTTCCACCAACGCTGTAGTTGGGATCGCTCGAATCGAAGCTGTCAGTAGCAATGTTATTGCCGTTCATATCAATCTGGCCTTTGGCGACCAATCCTTTGGCGAATAAAGCATTTTTCCCAGTCGCCACCCGTATGCCGCGCGCCATGATTCCGTTTCCAGAGCTAACACCTGCTGCGGCCAGCATGGTATTATGACTCGAAGCAATCTGCACTGGCATGCTCACATAGCCGCGCGAATCAATCATCGGGTTGTTATTCGAAGCACCCGCTACAAAATTGGAAATCGTCACTACATAATAGTTATCACCTACATCCCTCCGCATTACATAAAGCCCCCCGACTGGCCGCCAATCATCGCAATTCAGGTTCGTGCTCCCATGCGCATTCAAGTGTGCCATGGCGTCTTCGATTCCCGCCTCAATCACCGGAATAGTCGAGTTCCACGCCTGTGAACGGACGGTCGAATAATTCTGCCGGCTTACGAGCCCAAGATAGGCCGCAAGCACAATCGCTGCGAGGGCGGTGATCACCACCACCATCAGGATGGCGCTTCCAGAGACAGCGCTCGGTTTATAATATTTAATTTTCATGTGCCCTGCTTTCTTATGACGATACGTGCTGTTTGAACGCTTTCCGTGTTTTCTGCTCGGCCATAAATTGAGCGGGAACACATCCAGGAAACATTGACCACCTTGCAGGTGGCCGGGGTCGCGGCCGGATACACATCGTATCCGCCGGTAGCGGTGTTCCGCTGGCCAAGGTTAAAATTGAGCCGGCTGCATTCGGTCAAAATCACTTTGTTCGCCCCATTCTTATTCCGGGTTAACGTCTTGGTAATGGGGCTGAACGTATACACGATAGAGGAACCATCCGTGTCCTCCAGCGTCAAAGAATTAGTCGTCGACGCGGTCACTTTGTTCGATTGTCGAACATCCCGCGTCAAGGTATCCATCGCCACGCGGTTCACGTCATCCAGGTCCACATAATTGAAAAGGGCGGCAAAGCTCTTGCCACTGAAAAACATGAACGTAAAAAGAGTAAGCACCAGCATGGCCGTGATTCCAATGGCCATGATGGCCTCGATCAGGGCTGAGCCGGAAAGCCGCTTCTGGCGGGCAACCTCAGTAGATGTAATCTTGCAGTCCATAACGGGAGATGTAGGTGGTGAATTGGCGCGACCGCTGGAGGGAACCGGTTTTCCAGTTCAAGGTCACGGTGAACATTTTCATGTCATTGCTGTAACTTGAGGTCACAGGCGCGTTGGAGATTGAAAGCGTTCCAGCGTAAACGACTCCTGAGTTGGTCGATTGCGGATCGTATGTGGCGCTGAAATTGGTGCTCACGAAACCCGGCGTGTTAATTTGGTCCCAGCTATAAAGCCGAATGGTTTCCATGCGCTCCAGCATGATTTGCGTTGCCCGGAGGTTTTCCCGCGCCAGTTGCATCGTGAACATGCCCGTGCCGAATCCGGAAAGCAGGGCACCCACCACCGTTCCCATGATCCCCATGCCGACTGCCGCTTCAACAAGCGAGAAACCAGCTTGGGAGGCATTTCCAATGGAAGGGTTCAGTGTTATTTTCATTTCAAGCCTTTCGTTCCGGGTTTCCTTTAGCATCAGCCTTGCCGCTTTTTTTGCAGATTCAGTGAAAATGCGCCTTACCTCGGCAAACCCCTTGTCATACAAGGCTTTTTTGCAGTGTTACATGCAAAAAAAATCTTTGGTGGATCTGCAAAGGCCTTTGAAGCTTGCTGAGATTGTCTTGTTCACAAACCGGTTTTGTCTGCCTTCTGTACACTCGCGCTGGCCAACGGTTTTTGTGTCCAGAATCTGGAGTGTCCCGCCGGATTTGTCCTGCGCAGGACACTCAGAATTTGGGAGCTTTATTGAGGCTTTTACGCGGCCAGGAAGAAAGCTATTCCTTTAATTTCTTCCTATAGGCCGCATTGTTCCGATGTGCCTTGCACAAGAGCAGGACCTCGAAAGGTGCTGCCACATTCGCTAAATGCCTTTGAAATGAACTAGCTGTTCATCGTTCCAGCCCAATCGTTGATCCGCTTTCCTCCCGGACCAGCGCAGCCCATCAGGCCAAGCACGCCCGTAATGCGGCTTTGCAAAACGTGCTGGGCTGCCGCGGCGGTCAAAGGAGACTTGGGTTGAAAAGCCACTGAGCGCCCGGCCATTTGGAGCATGCAAATATCATTTTCGCCATCTCCCACCGCCAGCACGTTCTCGAAGCCAATCTGGAGCTTTTCACAAATATGACGCAGTGTGTTGCTCTTACAGTGATCGTGACGCTTGCAGCCTTGCGGATGGAACATCGCGGGCGACAGCGTGGCTTGTCCCGTCGCTTTGCCTTTCTTGAACCGCATCAAATGCCCGAAGCTCACGTCAGCAAAGACACGTTTGCGGACCACCGTTGCTACTACCTGGTAGCTGTCCGTGACCACCGCGACGCGGTAACCAGCTTTCCTGAGCCCCACTACGGTTTCCACAGCGCCTGGCACTAGCGGCATTTCCAGCGCGACTCGCTCAAACATTTCCCTGGGCACACCGGCAAAGCATTTGGCAATGCGCCGGGTTCGGTCTGTCGCCGACAACTGGCCATTGTCCAGCAATTCCAAAAGCATATCTCTGCGCCCCACTCGCGAAGCGAGTTCCACAATGAACCGGCCGTTCAACAGAACCCCATCCATGTCGAACAAGGCCAGCCGTTCAGTTTGCGGAACGCGCGCCAGGGCCGATGGTAAAGATGATCGGCGATGCCGTTCCATTTCCAGCACCTCTTCCATATAAGAGGTACGCAGCCGACCCCACCGGGCGGCCCGGTTCAGGATCGTGCGGGCTACTTGCGTCGCCATTTCTCCCAGTCTCTCCAGTGGCTGGCTGTCGTGTTTGACGTGGCCAATGTCCACTTCCACCAGCCGCGCCTTGGCTGCCGCGGCGTCAATTATCAGCCCGATGTCCACCCCGTAATCATTTTCAAATCGCAGACTTTGCAAGAGCGAGCGCTTGGCCGCCATGATGCCGCCGAGCGGCTGTTCGTAGGAAGCCAGTTCCGGAAAATAGGTCCGCAACAAGGGCTTGGCTGTTAAAACGGTCACCCGCCCTGCCTTTCGAGCAAACTTTGCTTTCACAAAATCTGCCTCTCCCATCAAAATGGGCTGAACCATGTTCTCCACCAGGCTGGGCGATAAACCCTTTAAATCGCCATCCAGGTAAAGCACCGTTTCATTCCGGGCCACCTTCAAGCCATCCTCCATCGAGCCGCCTTTGCCAAGCATGGTGCTGGTCACCACCACTGCCCCTGCTCTTTCGGCCAGTTCGGGCGTACCATCGATCGATCCGTCATCCACCACGATTACCTCATCCACGAGCGGGCTGCGCCTGGCAAAGCGCACCACCGATGCAACGGTGCGCGCCTCATTTAATACCGGGATGATCACCGTCACCGAGCCTCGCCGGTCGTTGAGGATCTGTGCCCCGGAAGGCCAAGGCAAAAGAATCACCTCCGGCCCTAGTGCAGCAGGTCCAGGTTTGAATAAAACTCTCGGGCGCTTGCCCGCAAGGGAGGTCCGTTTGGTGCTCATGGCACAGGATGGCAGAAAACTTCCGAGCACGGTATTGCAAATTGCGCTCCGCCGTCTTTTTTTGAGTAGTAACTTTCTTGGTCGTTGGCAGCACCCTTCGAAGAGTCTGAAGAAAATCGGGGTCGCTGAAGTTTTCAGCGACCCCGGCCCCACGAAACCTTGCGTCTGAAGAAAATGTAAACGCGTTCTAGAGCAGTCCGCTAGGTTCGGCGCAATATGCAGCGCTTAACCCTTTAAGTTCGACCCACGTGGCTGCGCCTGTGGACTGTTATGCGCGGCCTCTTAAATATGGCAGAATTTCCGAAGTCACGTGTTACCCTCCATCGGTATGGCAAAAACATTTGCCCTCTGAAGCATGTCTCAACTCTTCAAAGGGTGCAATGCGCGCTCTCCGCTTCCGGAGTAAAACGAGTAACCTGTTCCTCTGAGCATGCGTGGTTCACCGTCGGCTTTAGGAGCTCCTCTAGCCGTTTCCACTCCAGAACTGTAAAAGGCTTCTCAAAGCATTCCACCGCTCCCAACCGCTTGGCGTCAATTCGCACCTTCGGATCCAGGCTGCCGGTGAGCACTACAACCGGAATGTTCCGTGTCTGCGGCTGCTCATGAATCCATTGGAGCAAGCCCATGCTTGGCTGATGATGCAATTGCCCGTCGAGAAAAATTAGTTCCGGCAGCGGAAAAGCATTTCGATCCTGATACTCCGCCTTTCCGCTTAGGTAATCCAATATCTTCTCGCCGCTGTCCAGGGCCACCACCTCCATATTCACTCCTGCCTTTCGCATCCAAAATTGAAAAAGGATAACATCGTTTTCGGTATCCTCCCCCAGCAGAATCAAGCCTTGTTTTAGAGTGTTCATTCCCAGTCCGTGTTTTAAAACTCCCTCGAAAAAGAGACGCTGTAAACACATTGGTTTCCACTGGGGTCAAACACTCCGTCGGGCCCCCTTTTTATCATCCGCCAGCACCATTCGCCGGTTATGCCATGCAAGACTTTCCCGGACCTGCGCAACGGAAATAGAATGTGATGATTTGCGGCCTCTCCTCGTTCCCAATTATAGGGAATGCACCCCATTCAACCAGCCTACGCAGTTCCCCTTTAATAGCGCTCTGCTCAGTTGATGGAAGGTCCGCTCAGGCGGACGTTCGGGTTCACGGGCGAGGCAGCTCACCTCGCCCGTGTTTTTCAAGCTTCAGCAATATCTTGCACCACGACCTTCAGCTTTCCGACTCCTCCACTTGGATGTACCAGTGTTTCGGAAAATAATAAATGAGGTTCATCAATTCCAATTCATTGATCGGTTTTCCCAAATAAGAGTCCGCTCCGCTGCGATAAATTTTCCGGATTTCAGCCAAATCCAGGATCTCGCTATAAACAAAAATCCTCGATTCCCCCTTCAACCCCACGTTCAATATCCAATCCAGCACCTCCCAACCGCTAATCATCGGCAGTTTTAAGTCTAAAAAAATAATGGCTGGAAGTGGGTAAGAGTTGCGATCGTTATACGGAGTGTCCCCATTTAAGTAACGAATTGCCTCGTGGCCATCCGCCACCCGGTGAACCGGGTTTAGTACGCCCAACCGCTTCAATGACCTTACCAGCAGATGCTGGTCGCTCTCCTGGTCATCTGCCATCAAAATGAGTTTTGACTCAGTTTTATCCAAAATGCTTATCTAATTGAGCATGGAAACTTCTGAACTGATTGTGTAAGGCTGGCAAAAAATACACCTCTCAATTATTTGGTCGCAAGCATTTTTTCTGGTCGGCAACGCGTCGAGAACTGTTCCTCTTAAACCGCGGTGCTCTGCTCCTGGAAATCCTTCCTCGTGTCCCATTACGCTGGATAGACTGCGATCAAATTCCGCAATTCCTCTTCCTGCACCGGTTTGCTGATATAGGACCTTGCTCCGAGCGTATAGGCCGATTTGATCGTCTCCTGGTGTCGCAGAATTGTTACCGCCACCACAAAGAAATCTTCCATTCTTTTATGCTCCCCCAGCCATTGGAGGATTTGGAAGCCATCCATCCTTGGCATCTCTAAATCTAGAAATAAAACAGTCGGGGAAGGAAATGTCCTCCGGGCGATGTAAATGCCTGGACCTTCTAGGTATCCGGTAAGAGCCTGCCCATCCGGGAAATTCAAAATAGAATTATTCACTCCAAGCTTCCGCAACGCACGCTCAAGAAGGTAACGGTCATCCTCGCGGTCATCAACTATCAGCACCGGCTTCATAGCCTTTAAAACTGGCCCTAGAATACAACGCTAGTAGGTGAGCGGAGAGAGAATTCCTGGTAGGTATTCGCCCTACGGAGGCCATTATGACTTTAACCCCTTCGTGCACCTGAGCCGCTTAATCGGAAATGCGTCCAAACAGGGACCCCGCCACATTGGCAACGGGAAATAATGCCAGGAGCAAAACCCCGGCCGACTGTCCGGCATTCCTGGAGTGGGAACCAGGAGCTATTTCGCCGAGGGCATGGGAAATATCCAATCGGCTGTCGGCAAATTTTAATATCAGGTGCAGTTCCTTCTTTCCAAGTTTTACCGCCTTGTGCACCGCTGCGAATGTGTCCGGAAAGTCCAGGGCCTCACCATCATTCGCGGTCCAGTCCCCCAATTTTGCATAATACAAACCTGTTGTGCCGTCTTTTAATAATCTTCGGAATCGCATACTGCTGTGTGATCTAAGCAGAGGAATAATGTGAGGTTCGGAACAACCAACCTGCAACTCCACCTTCAGTGCAGTGGCCAACGAGCTGGAGCTTTGACCCTTTCCCACTAACTACCCTTCATCCCAAGCATGCAGTTGTCCTGGACTCCCGGTCAACGTTTGCTGCTCTTGGCTTTTTTTAAAGTCCAACGCCAGGGCTCATTTGTCAAATGCCCCCGCTCTTTTGGCTCGCATTTCTTACTGCGTCTACCGCACGGTAGGATTATTGCTGAGTCGCCTTCGGGGAATTCTCCGACTTTGCCTGCTCGTGCTCCTCCCGTATATCTCTGGCCTTAACTAGCACGAAAACCCGGGTCGGAAGTGGAAACCAGCCTGGGTTTTCAAAACAGGCGGAGCATTGAGCTCCGCCTGCCTTTTTCAACATGTCCTCTTCTACACGCCATTGAAACATAAACGCTGGTCTATTCATCAGTTCAATATATTCTGTGTTCATCATCTATGTGCCGACATCATGGAAGCCGAATTCTCGCTGCCCTCCTCTGCATCACAGCCGTTTTTCAAAACGGTTGCACGTCCGCTCGCTCAGGGGACGGAACCGGTGATTCGGCGATTCGACAGTTCTTTCTAGGAACCAGGGACATTCCTTATTGGGTGGACAGTTTTTGGGACCGCAAGGGCAGATTGCCCGCGGATTATCCGGAACTGGCAGCCTTCGTTTCACAACGAACTAACGGAAACCTTCAGCTCGAAAACCATCCTCGTGTAGACTTCACCCTCTTGCCCTCCGGCCAGCGCCATGCCGACTTCTACTCCGTGGAAAGTGGAAAGACAAACATCTCCAGCCGCCTCACCTGGGGAAAGCCCAAGGGCCTTTGATGACCATCTTCCGCCCGTCTTTCTAAACCTACCGGATGGTAGGCTTTGGCTTCTTTTGAGCTGCTGACCGCCAAAAATCGATTGGAAAGTCGGAGGTTTTCCGGCAGCTCAACTCCATTGAAAAATTGCCAAAGCCATTTAGGTTTCAGACCCCATCTTGCGCATCGGCATGGTGCGACAGAAGTTCCTGAGCTATGAGCAAACAATATAACCCAGTCCGGCGAGCATTTACGCTCATCGAGTTACTCGTCGTCATTGCCATCATTGCCATTCTTGCGGGCTTGCTTCTGCCAGCATTGGCTAAAGCAAAGGCTAGAGCCAAACGGATCTCCTGCGTCAGCAACCTCAAGCAGGTGGGCCTCGCCTTTCGGATGTGGCTGGATGACAACGAATCCAAATACCCTTGGCTAACTACCACGAATGACGGTGGTACTCAGACAATTCCCTTCGCCTGGGCGCACTATTCAGTCGCATCTAATGAGATGAGTTCGCCCAAAATCCTCCACTGCCCAAGTGATCCGGAAAAAGTGACGGCCAACGATTTCTCCAAGACTCCTGGCTCTGGATTACTCGATCTACAAAACAAGGCACTCAGTTATTTTATCGGCACAGAAGCCCAGGAGGATAGACCGAACATGCACCTCACCGGGGACCGCAACCTTATCGGCAAAAACAACCAGGATTGCACGCCAGCACAACTGGTCGGGGTTATCACAGGACTCAATCCAAGCGACAATCCCCGTTGGGACAGCACTGAGCATAGCCATGCAGGCAACATGGGGCTTGTGGATGGGAGCGTACAACAACTTTCCGACTCCACCCTCTTGAAGCAATTGGGCTCGACCGGTGATCCTAATCTGAGCAACTGCATCCTGGAACCCTGAACGTTTAGTTATCAAATACCCAATACCTTTCTAATAAAAGCACATCCACCCTTGTTTTTCATTAATGCAGGATGACAATTCTGTCACTCACGAGGTTTCTTTCCAAAAGCAGGGCTTTGCGGCGTAGCGGTGAGTCTATTCTAGTCTGCCGGGACCGTGGCACAGGCCGGGACTGTCGACCGCGATGCGCCAAAAGTATTCATTAACAGGAAGAGCGGCCCAACAAGTAACTTGGACAAGTTTGACAATTTATACAAATAGTTTTAATGTTGATTTCATTATGCAACCACAGGAACAACACCGAGGGTTTACGCTTATAGAATTGTTGGTAGTGGTGGCCATCATCGCAGTCTTAGCCGGTCTTCTACTTCCAGCCCTGGCAAAATCCAAAACAAGGGCCAGGCGCATCCAATGCGTGAGCAATTTAAAACAAGTAGCTTATGGATACAGGCTTTGGGCGAATGATAACGGTGGCAAGTTCCCGTGGACAGTTCCAGACGCGGACGGCGGTTCTTTGAATGCGGTAAGCGGCTCCGGTGATTGGGCTGATCATCTGCGATCCATTTCAAATCAAGTGGAGACTCCGAAAGTGCTGGTATGCCCGGCGGATCAGGAGAAACGCGCTGCCGAAAATTGGAAGGACGTGGATGGGAACAACTCTATCAGCTTTTTCCTTGGATTGGATGCCACCGAGGGGAATCCAGAATCCATCCTTGCGGGAGACCGAAACATTTATAGTGGAATGGGGGGCTTCGACCTGTTTTGGAACGAAGCGAATGGCACCTCGATCGATGCTGCATTTGACGAGAAAATGCATGTGCGGGAAGGCGACATTGCTTTAAGTGATGGAAGTGTCCACGAAGTGCGGAACCTCCAATTGCGCGCCCAAATCAGTGCCGCGCTTTCAGGGGGGAGCAGCAATGTAATCTTCTCGCTGCCAAGGGGCTTCTTCTAGAGCCTGTACTTAACTCTTGCCACATAAGTTTCCGAGCATGAGCATAGTAAAGGCAAGCCAATGATAACCCGCTAAGGTAGTGCCAGCTGCTCGTAATCTCTGGCCAAGCGTCGGAAGCGGGCTGCCCAGCCAAAGGACCTTTCCACGACCCACCGCCTGGGCAAGAGCACAAAGCCGCGTTTGGCTTCGTGGTGTTTAAACTACTTCCAAGCGTATCCCCTGTGCTTCTGCTCCCATGGGCTCTTCTCCCGTATAGCCCTGGTCCACAAAAGCCACTTGAACATTCTCCTGGGTTACCTCCTGAACGGCTTGGGTTAACTGGGCCACCTGTGCTCTGTCCTGCTCATTGGCTGGGGTGACCTTCAAGGCTAAGAGATGTCCCAGAGTGTCCACGGCGATATGAACCTTCCAGCCCTTGCGCTTTTTGTGCCCATCAAAGCCCGCCCGCTGGCCGCTTTCCGGAGTGGATTGAATGGTTCGGTTATCCAGAATCACCGCACTGGGCTTTTCATTGCGCTCCTCCAGGAGGCGCAGCATCGCCCGTAAATCATGGGCCATGGCCTCAAAGCACCCGGCTTGGACCCAGCGCTGCGTCTGCTGGTAAACAATGTGCCAGTGGGGCAAATCATGCGGCAACAAGCGCCAGGGACAACCTGCGCGCACAATATAGCGCAAGCCGTTGAAGACTTCCCGCAAGGAATGGTCCCGTTGTGGTGCCTCCTCTTTCATCAAGGCGAGGTAAGGGGCGCAAAAGGCCCATTCCTCATCAGTCACATCGCTTGAATAACTCTTTCGCAATGGTCGCATCCCCAGCTTATTGCCGGAATGTATTGTTTGCAAAAAAGTTAAGTACAGGCTTTAAGCGTCAGCAGCTATGATGTTTTGGCGTCGTGAGGAGTGTCCAAATTTCAATTTCTAAGGCGATAAAACATCGCCGCTGTTGGAGCATTTACTGTATAAGGACTTACAGCAATGGGTCCGGGTGTATCCGACCAAGCTGCATTTGTTCCCAACTCGGCGGATTGTTGAAGCGTAAACCCCGTGCCGTTCCACCAAAATGTAACGCTGCCGTTCGAGACGAGCGTATTCAGTTTGGGTGGCTGGATATTGGGAGCGTTCAGGAAAAGAGCTGAGCCGAAAACCAGATCTGGACTGCCGGAGGAGTAATTATGGACCTCCACGGCCAACAGATTGTCTCCTTGCACCAAATTAGTCAATGAGACGGATGGAACCGTAAAAACATCAGGGCAATTGGTGCAGGCATCCCCATAAAAAGGCCCGTTCGATGGAAAGTTGCTGCAGGAGAAACCGTTCGCCAGGGTGCTGTTTAAGACGGCTCCTTGAAGCATCCTGAGCCGGTATAACTCAAAGCCGTTCAAGTAAAACACTGCCCCATCATCAATGTTGTTGGAAAAGGTGAGGCTCGCGCTTGCAGCCTTATTGGCCAGGTTGAAGTGAGTCCGGAAATAATAGGTCAAATAAGGAAGCGTCGAATTTGCGGCATTCGCGGGCAGTAGCGTGTTGCGTGGAGCGACGTTCAGATTTGACTCAAAATACAATAGCCCAGGGCTCGGGCCGGACCATCCCGAATCATCGTAGCCTGCTGCCGTCCAATTGACTCCGTCGAGATTTGTGGAGTTGTATTTCCAGCTTTTGGTCACATCGAAAAGAGGCAGCGAACTACCGATGACCTGGTTCGAAGTAGTAAAAGAACAGGCCTTCACAAACTGGCTTCCATTGGCCAACTCGGTAATCCTGAAATAGGTGGTCGCGCCAGGGAGCAAACCAGTCAGGGTGGCAACATGCTTGGTGCGCGCCAAACTGTTCGTCCTGGTGGTTCCATAACCCTGAGTAGGACCGTAATCCACAAAATCGGAAGCAGGAGCAATGGTGGTCCAAAGAATACTCGCGGAACTGTCCGTGGACACAATCTTAACGTCATTGATAAAGTCGGGCAGCGGCTTGGCATACACCCCCAAGTGGCTCCCGACATAACGTTCGTGACCACGGCCTGTTGCAAGATAACTCGAGTGACCCAAAGCAATGGGGTCCCCGGCGCAATCAGCCATATACATGGCAGACGAGCCTCCGCCATCCATATTGATCGCATCCCACGCGCCAAAGGTGGCTGCCCAAACGGCGCTCTGGGGATCCGTGCTCCCATCTGAATAACCGCTCTGGCGACCATCGATTACCATCATGTACAAATAACGTTTGTCCTGGGAAACGCCAAAAATCGTCCGGGGGTTTGCGGAATGCACGAATGAATCAGGATAATTGGCCGCTGCCCAACTGCCCAGGTTAACGCCATTGGACAGGATCGGGTAATAGCCAGTCACAGCCGTGAAAATTCCCGCAATGTTTGTTCCGGGAGGAGGGTTGTTGAAGGCAAAAAACGGCGTCTTATTCGTCGTGAACATTAGGGCGGCAGTGCGGGTGAAATCGGGAGGTGATACAAGTTCTCCACCTGAAATGGACAAACCGTAAAGGTTGCAAGGGACCCCTTCGGTTGTGGGATCAGCACCACCCGGGGAAGCGTCATAGAAGTTGGCATCCGTAGCCACCTGGACACGATAGCGTTTGATAAAGGTGGTGATGCTCGATGAAGGAGTTTCTCGGCTATTTGCCTGGTAATTGTCAATCTTTGGGGTGGGAAGGAACTGGACGTCCGGATCGCTGAGATCCACTTTTAGACAATGCACCACTTGCAAACTACTGATGGTTGCGTCCGGGTAATTGGTTCCGACCGCAAGGTCGATCCCTTTATAAAGCGGGGTCCAGGGAGTTATGACCATGGACGCCTGGGATTGCAAAACAAAGAGACTAAGCGCCGCAGTGAAAAAAGAGAGGAATGCCAGACGTTTCATACAACAGGTATTTGGATAAACTATGGATATCATAAAACGCGTTACATAGGAAGCGAAGATTGAAAACATCGTGAACACGTCCGCTTCTTCACACTGGGCCCCGCTTCTGACTTCCTCCCGAAGGTTTACGGGGGTTAATGATTGCAGGGTCAAATTCTGGCTAAACTCAGTTAAAGGCTAGCCTCGCTACCAACCACGGCTCAGGCGCAACCCGTAATAATCGGGGCTGGCTTCCGCTTGCACGTGCCATCCCAGGTACGGACGAGTGAAAATGTAGCTGCTGAAGATCCCGATGGCAGCGCCAGCCACAACATCGTGCGGATGGTGCTGGCGCGCTTCAACGCGGCTATAAGCAACAAAGGAAGCCAGCGC
>JAQGOV010000217.1 GCA_028293425.1 Verrucomicrobiales bacterium | reverse complement strand
AACAGTGCTCATGATGGCGCTGTTGTCTGCCGCATTGCCATCCGCCTCGGTCGCGCTCACAAAAACCCGGTTGGTCAAGTGGCCTGCGCTTTGCGGAACGAGGCCCACCTGGACCATCATTTCCGCGCCTCTTTCTAATTGACCCGCATCGCAAAAAATCATTCCGTTGGTTTGGGCGCACGTTCCGTGGTCTGTCGAGAGCGATACAACTGAAGCACCAGCAGGCAGAATATTTGTAATCACAACCCCGGTCGCGACTGAAGGCCCAGAATTCCTGACCTTGATAACGTAGTTTAGATTGCTCGCCAGGGAGCTTACCGAAGGCTGGCCCTCGATTTGAACTCCAAGATCCGCGGCAGGGGAAATACTCACCAGATAGTCCTCCACCTCCCCATCCTGAGCCGGCCCAAAATAATCCAGCCCCCCTTGCGTGCTGAACCGGAACCTGGCGAACACCGCTCCTGGCACGGCGCTGTCGGGCACCGAAAAAGAAAGATGGTTCGTCCCCGCCTGAAGCAGGGCCTTCGTGAAAACCTGTTCAGATCCGTCTGCCCATGTGCCGTTGTTGTTGAAATCAACCCACGTGTCGAGAAAGCCGTTTGTCGACGCCACCACGTCTAACATCGCCATTTGGCCCACCAACAGCGGCGACACAAAAAACACCCCATCGTCATCGTTTATCCCGTTCAGATCATCGCCGAGTGCATCGGCGCCTGGCTGGCCATCCGGTTCGAAATCCACGCTTTTGCCCAGGTAGACTCCCGGAACTATCACATGCCGGGCCCCGTTGAATGCCAGCAATGAGGCTTCTGGCGCATCCCCAAAGTCCATCTCCTGCACGGTCAAGCGCGCCACCGCACTGGTCACGGCGCCACCCGCGTTTGCCACAACCACATTGTAAAGACCGTTTAAGGCTTTGCTCGTGGAGGCAAACACCAGCGCCGAATTGGTCTTTCCCGCGAGCAGAATCGTCCGATTAAAAAACCACTGGTATTGCAATGGGTCGGTTCCCGTGGCTCCCACGCTCAAGGCCGCTGGGTTTCCCGCCACAATAAAAGTGTCCGCGGGTTGCTGCGAGATGCTGGGAGCAATAATGATAGTGAGCAAAGCCCCGGTGCTCGTCACTGAACCTGCGGGATTGCTGATACGCACGGCATAAACACCGCCATCCGCTGGCTGCACATTTGTCAGCGTCAGCGTCGCCCCGTTCGCACCCGGCAACGGGGATCCCTCCAGCCACCACTCGTATAACAGCGGCGAAGTCCCGTTTGCCGTCACGCTGAAAACTACGCTCTGTCCTATCATCGCGGTCCTGGGTAGAGGCTGGATGACAATGTTTGGCGGTGCCAGCACCACCACCTCAGCCGTGGCGCTTGGGATGGACGCAACCGCGTTCTCCACCACCACGCGGTATGTTCCCGAGTGATTCACTTGCGCATTGGGAATAATTAAAGTTGAGTTTGTTTGTCCTGCCAGGTTATTTCCCTGGAACTGCCACTGATATCTTAAACTGGTGCCGG
This sequence comes from Verrucomicrobiales bacterium, assembly GCA_028293425.1. Classification (GTDB taxonomy): domain Bacteria; phylum Verrucomicrobiota; class Verrucomicrobiia; order Limisphaerales; family JAQGOV01; genus JAQGOV01. The sequence goes on along the minus strand of JAQGOV010000217.1, from coordinate 2,183 downwards.
CCGCAGCCACGCTTAGTGCAATCGTATTCCCATTAGTCACCGTCAGATTTTGAGGCTGCGTCACGATTGCTGGCGGGTCCTGCACCTGCACGACAAGTTGAGCCACATTATTATTCCCGGCCGGGTCAGGCTCAGTGCCCGTGACGCTCACGGCATGGCTAATCGTTCCGACCGCGGTGGACTGCAGTTGCAGGCTCACTGTCGCAACAGCTCCCGAGGCCAGCGACCCCAAATCGCACGAAAGCACCCCGCCCACAATGTTGCAATTTCCCTGGCTGGAGGTAACCGAGACAAATGTCGCCGGCCCGGACCACGTCTGCGTGAGCACAACTCCACTCGCCGCGGATGGTCCCTTGTTCGTCACCGCAAAGGTCAGCGCCAGGTTACTGCCATTCGCCACTCCAGCCGGAGCCGAGACCCCCAAGGCCAGGTCGGTCGAGGGTTGGACCGTGACTTGATAATCCTCCACCTCTCCATCCGGGGCTTCGCCGCCCAAGCCGATATTGAGCGCCGTGCTGAACCGGAATCGGGCGAACGTCGCGCCAGCCCCTGCTCCCGGCGGTGTGGTCACGGAAAGTTGGTTCGTTCCAGCGAATAATGGCTGGTTCACAAATACTTTCTCACCCGCTTCCGCCCAGGACCCATTTCGATCGAAATCGATCCAGCCGCTCAAAAAGCCGTTTGTGGATGCCACCACTCGGATGGTTTCCGTTTGGCCGACGTGCAGAGGCCCGGTGAACAGCACTCCATCCTCATCATTCAAACCGTTCAAGTCATCGCCATTGGCTGAAGAGGTCGGCTGGCCGTCTGGCTCAAAATCAATTCGGCTTCCGAGGAACACGCCTGGCGCGAGCAAATGCCTTGCGCCGTTGTTTGCCAGGGTTGTGGGGTAACCCGGCCCGGAGGCATCGCCGAAATCAGCCTCCAGGATTGTTAGTCGCGCTACGCTGCTGGTGATCGACCCGGCTGCGTTCGCCACTATCACTGCATAATTCCCCGTGTTCGTCTTTTGCGCATTGGCCAGGGTCAACAACGTGTTGGTTTGACCGGCCAGCAAATTTGTTGCGTTAAAAAACCATTGATACTGGATGGGTGCTGTTCCCGTGGCGCTCACACTCAACGTGGCGAGTCCTCCTGCGTAATTCGTTTGGTTCTGCGGCTGTTGCGCGATCCCCGGCGGAACCCGGACGATCAGGTTGGCTGCTGAACTTATCACAGTCCCAACCCGGTTGCTCACCTTCACGGTATAACTGCCCTCCTGGTTCATTTGGGCATTGGCAAAGGAATAATCCGCCGAAATAGCTCCTGGCAGGTCCGTGCCATTAAGCTGCCATTGGTAAATCAAAGGCCCGGTGCCCGTCGCCGCCGAATGAAACACCACGGCATTTCCCTGCGTAACCACCAGGCTCACCGGTTGTGCCGTCACGATCGGTGGATTTTCGACCGTCCCGATCGTTTGCCCCGAGTTGTTGGCGAGATTCAGATCCAACTCACTGCCCCCTGCCCTTGCCAAATTGGTTATGCTGCCGGCTAACACCGGGCGGACCACCATCGTCACGCTTGCTGAACCGCTTGCGGGGATGGATCCTAGTCCGCACGTCACCACGCTCCCGGCCAGGCTGCATGCCCCTTGACTTGACGTGCTCGACACCAGGGTCACATTTCCGGGCAACGTATTGGTTAGTGCCACTCCCGTGGCCAGCGATGGGCCGAGGTTCTGCACCGTCACCGTGTAAGTCAGGTTGCTGCCAACCGCCACCGGGTCCGGCAATGCGGTCGTGATGACAGCCAGATCTGCTGCATGCACCACCGAGACCGCGTAATCCTCCACCTCTCCATCAGGGGCTGGCCCCGTGAACGAAAGCCCCGCCTGCGTGCTGAATCGGAATCGGCCAAAAGTATTGCTCGCCGTCGCACCGGGAAAAACCGTGAACGTCAGCGTGTTCGTTCCGGCGACGAGCGCTTTATTCGTCAAAATCTGATCTCCTATGTCCGACCAATTGCCGTTTCCGTTCCAGTCGATCCATGCGTTCAAAAATCCGTTGGTGGACGCTACTACTTCGAGGGTCGCACTTTGCCCGGCCACCAGCGAGGTCTTGAATCGCACTCCATCCTCATCATTTACGCCGGCATTGTTGTCCCCGAGCGCTTGCGCTTCAGGTACCCCATCCAGCTCATAATCC
>JAQGOV010000185.1 GCA_028293425.1 Verrucomicrobiales bacterium | reverse complement strand
CTCCAGCGCGGCTGGGGAAAGAGGCCCCTTGAGGCGGATGGCTTCGGGGATGTTATACACCGGGCTGCCCGGAGCGAGCTGGTCCAGAAACCAGAGCCGCTGCTGGGCGTAGGAAAGAGGGATGTGGGGGGAACGAGTGGCCTTGGGAATGGAAATCATAGATCCAATAGGCTTTCCATCCAGAACCGCGCCGCCCTTGGGGGGCGACGGTGGCGTGGATTTCGAGCAAGTGTTTTTGGTGAGTAACTCTTTGAGTTGTGTGGCGACCTGCTGCACGTGAGGCTCCTCGAGAATGCCTTCATGCGGACAGGGAAACACCCGCACCGTGACACCGTTGCGGGCAAACTCGCCCCAGCCGTAAAGATAGTCAAATGAGCAGAAGAGCTGATGGCCTTTGCTGCGGAAAAGAGTGATGGGTCCCTGGTAAGGCTTTGGATGATACTTGACCAGGGCAAGAATGTGAGATTGCCAAAGTCGTTGCTGCTCCTTGGGATAAGCCGATAGATCGACGAAATTCTCCACATCGAGCTTGCCCTGGGAGGAGGCTTTGGGAGCGCCAAAGAGTTTACTCCAGCGCTTCTGCACGACGCGCCATTTCCAATGGATAAACTCCCGGCGCTGTTCGCGGGTCCAATGCAGGGAATTGCCTGCCCAATAAAAGAGATTCTTGAAAAATTTGGCGGTAAGGACAGGAGTCCAGCGGAACCTGGAATAGGAAGAATTGGGTGGACCACAATTAATCAAAAGGAGCCTGGCGACCTCCTGACCTTGTGCCATTAACTGCTGCGCCATCTCGTAGGCGACAATGCCGCCGAAGCAGTACCCGCCCAGGTGATAAGGGCCCTGAGGCTGAAATTCCCGCAGATCGGCCACATATTGAGCGGCCATTTCTTCGATGGTAGCGAACTCCTGCTCGCCATCCATGCCACGGGATTTCAGCGCGTAAACCGGTTGATCCGTTCCGAGGCAATGCGAAAGATTGGTGTAGCCCCAGAACATTCCGCCACCGACACCGTGAACGAAGACCAGAGGCGGGCGGCTCCCTTTCGATTGGATTTCCACGAGTGAGGAACCGGGGACGGGAACGCCTTCCTCGCGGAGCAAACGGCTGAGCTGTTCCACCGTGCGATATTGGAAGATGGTGGAAACGGAGAGCTTCTTGCCAAAGGCCTTTTCGATTTGCGCAACCAGTTGAACCGCCAGGAGAGAGTGACCACCCAATTCAAAGAAATTATCGTGCAACCCGATGGGATGGACCCCAAGGACATTTTCCCAGATGCTGGTCAATTGTTCCTCGGTTGCATCCCGTGCCATGACCTTGTCAGCTGTTTCAGCGGCTGCATTGTCAGGCGCCGGCAACGCTGCACGGTTGACTTTGCCATTCGGGGTGAGAGGCAACTCATCCACGCGAATAAAGAAGCTGGGAACCATGTAATCCGGCAATCGTTCCAGCAGGTAGTCGCGCAACTTGCCTACATTCGAGAGCTTGGTGGGATCAATGACACAGTAGGCCACCAGACGCTTATCGTGATTGGGGCCATCGGCGCGGGCGATCACGATGCATTGTTTGACGCCTAGGTGCTGCGTGAGAACGCTTTCGATCTCCCCGAGCTCCACGCGGAAACCGCGAATCTTCACCTGGTGATCAATGCGCCCAAGAAACTCAATTTCACCGGATGGCAAAAACCGGACTAGGTCGCCACTTTTATAAAGCCGGGCGTTGGACTGGGACTTTAAAGGATGAGGAACAAACCTTTCGGAGGTTAGCTCCGTGCGATTAAGATAACCGCACGCCAGGCCGTCTCCACCAATATAGAGTTCGCCGGGAACACCAATGGGAACAGGTTGGCGATATTCATCGAGCACATAAACTTCCGTGTTGGAAATCGGTTTTCCGATAGGAATGCTGCGCAAGCCGTCGGCAGATTTGACTTCGTGGCAGACTGCAAAGGTGGTTGTTTCGGTAGGGCCGTAACCATTGACGAGACGGGAAGCAGGCGCTTTTCGAAAGACTTCCTGGACAGATTTTGGATCCGCGGCATCACCGCCGAACATGAGATGGCGGATGTTATTTAAGCCTTCGGGATTTTCGCGGGCCATCTGGTTGAACAGGGCCACGGTGAGGAACATGCCGGTAATTCCGTGAGCCTGGATTTGTTCACCAAAAGCTTTCGGAGAGAGGACAGTATCCTTGTCGATGATAACGAGCTTGCCTCCATTCAGGAGCGAGCCCCAAACCTCCCATGTGGCTGCATCGAAGGAAATGTTCGAAATCTGGGCAAGGACATCCGTGGAATCAAGACGAGCATAGTTCGTGTTCAGCACCAATCTGTTGACCCCGCGATGAGGGATACAAGTTCCCTTGGGTTTGCCCGTCGAGCCGGAGGTATAAATGATGTAAGCCAGGTTGTTCGCGTGTGCTGGCCCAGATGGACTGGTCTTTTCCTGTCGTGCAATCTTTTCCTGTTCTTCATCCAACAGCACGCAACAGCCCGGGAAATCCGGCAGAGTGGAGCGGAGGGCGGCCTTGGTGATGATGATGCGGAGAGCCGCGTCCTCAATCATGAAAGCCAGGCGTTCGCGCGGGTAGGAGCGATCGAGTGGCACGTAAGCGGCCCCAGCTTTCAGGACTGCCAGCAATGAGATGATCGTTTCGGTAGACCGCTCCAGGTAAATTCCAACGCCCGTGTCCGGAGTCACGCCGAGGGTTTGCAAATAACAGGCGAGCTGATTGGCGCGTTCGTTGAGCTCAGCGTAGGTCGTCCGCTTTTCCCCATCGATAATGGCAATGGCACCCGGTGATCGAGCAACCTGTTCATCGAACAACTGATGGATGGTTTTCTCTTTTGGATAATCGGCCTTTGCCTCATTCCATTGCTCCAACAGGAGCTTGCGTTCTGTTTCCGGGAGGAGAGGAAGGTCAGAAATCTTTTGATCGGGTGCCGCCGCGATTCCTTCCAGCAAAGTGCGGAAATGCTCCAGCATCCGGGCAATGGTGATTTCTTCAAACAAATCAACGTTGTACTCCAAGCCGGTGTGGAGGCCTGCTGGAGTATCGGTGATGGAAAGGAGCAGATCGAATTTGGCAGTATCGGTTCGGACCTCCAGGTAGGACGTGGACATGTTGTCCAATCCGGGTGGATGGGCTGGGGCATTCTGGAGAACAAACATCACTTGGAAAAGGGGTGTATGACTGGAGCTTCGCCCGGGTCGCAGCTCCATGACCAGCTTCTCCAAAGGAAGGTCCTGGTGCGAATAGGCATCAAGAGTGATTTTGCGAACCCTTTGGAGTAATTGCTTGAAGCTGGGATTTCCCGAAACATCGGTTCGAAGAATCAGTGTGTTGATAAAAAAGCCGATCAAACCTTCCGTTTCCAATTGGGTCCGTCCGGCGATGGGCGAACCAACCAGAATATCCTGCTGACGGGAGTAACGGCTCAAGAGTACCTTGAACGCTCCGAGCAACAGCATGAAGAGCGTGACTCCTTCACGCCGGCTGAGCTGCTTCAGAGCGCGTGCAAGCTCGGGGGAAAGCAATGTGGAACACATGCTGCCATTAAAGCCTTGCACGGCGGGTCTGGGTTTATCGGTGGGCAGTTCGAGGAGGTCAGGAGCGCCGGCGAGCTGATTTTTCCAATAGCCGAGCTGCTCCTGGAGGACAGGGCCTTCGAGCCACTGGCGCTGCCAGGCTG
>JAQGOV010000183.1 GCA_028293425.1 Verrucomicrobiales bacterium | reverse complement strand
GGTTGCCAAGTTGATAATCGTCCGCCAGGTAATTCACGAGCGCGCTTGAGCCTCCAATCGCTTCCAGTTGCGTTCTGCGGGTTACCATCACGGCACCCATCGCAAAATTAATTGGTTTGAGCATTTGCGCCTGAAGCACCTGGCTCCAGAAATCCGCGTTTACAGCAAACGATTCCCAGCGCATGGCCAGGTTTGTTGCCCCTTCCAGGCGGTAAAAGCAATTCACCAGCCCTACATCTGGCTCTTGCAGAGGCCGCACCACCTGGCTTAGAAAATCCGAAGGCACAAAAACATCCGCGTCACTGACCATCACCACCTCATTTTTCACTATTCGTTCGAGTTGAATTAGAGTCGATACTTTAGGGTTCGGCCCGAGGTTCTCAGCGCAAATGACGAGTTGCGCATCCGCCTTCGGATGCGCGGCAATGACACGTCGCACCACTTCGCAAGCAGGGTCCTCCGCTGAAGCCACGCCAAAGAGGATTTGAACCGGCGCTGGGTAGTCCTGCTCCATCCAGCTACGCAGGCACTTGGCAGTTTCCGCGTCGGAACCCTTCAAGGGCTTCAAAAGGCTCACACTCGGTGCAAACAATCCGGCTTCAACCCGCTGGTGGAGCGGGAAACGGGCGGCGGCGAGCCATTGCCAAAGCATCAGGATCAGGCTCAGCAATGCCAGGGCAGCCAGAATGGAGCTTACGAGCACGTGGGCTTCTAATCAGCCAACCCGAACGCGGCAAGAAGAAACCGGGCCAATTGCCTACAATTGGTCCACGGTGATCACCCGGAGAATTTCCTCGAGCGTGGTCTGCCCAGCCACTACGCGCTTCATGCCGCTCGTCCACATGGTTCGCATGCCTTGCTTGATGGCCACCTCCTGGAGCGCGCGAGTTGGCAGCTTTTGCAGAACGGCGTCTCGAAAAACCTCATCGGCCACGAGGAGTTCCGTGACAGCGGAGCGGCCTTTAAAACCCGTATGGAGACATTCCGGGCAACCCACGCCGCGTTTGAATTCAATCTGGGGCAGCATCTCATCTGGGACGTACCGGAGCAGGCCCGGTTCGGGCTGATAAGGTTGGGTGCAAAAAGTGCAGTTCTTGCGGATAAGCCGGATTCCAAGCACCGCAATAATGCTCGAAGCAAGCAGGAACGGCTCAATATCCATGTTGATCAACCGGGCATAAACGCCCGCCGCAATCCCGCTGTGGATGGTGCTGATAACAAGATGCCCGGTTAAGCCCGCCTGCACCGCGATGGTGGCAGTTTCCGGATCGCGGATCTCTCCTACCATGATCACTTGCGGGTCCTGACGCATCAGGGAGCGCAGCGCTTTGGGATAAGTAAAATCCTGCGCCGGGTTGATTTGGGCCTGGCTAATCATGGGCAGGTTGAACTCCACAGGATCCTCCACAGTGCTGATACTCACGGCAGGGCCGTTTCGCTGGACAATGTGGTAAAGTGCCGAATAGATGGCCGTAGTCTTGCCGGAACCGGTAGGACCAGTCAGGAGGAGCAGTCCGCTGGGCCGGGCGAGCAGGTGTGTCAAAGTCTTGAGGGTTTCCTCGTCGAACCCGAGGCTTGGCATGTCGAAACTGCGATTACTGGGATCAAAAAGCCGGATGACAATCTTTTCTCCGCGGGTCGTTGGAAACACCGAAATTCTTAACTCCACCCCGCCCATCTCCGGACCGGTGGAAGCGTGCCCTTCCTGGGGCAAGCCCGTCTGATAGCTGATCAGGTTGGCCATGACCTTGAAACGCCCGGAGAGCTTTTCCATGACGTCCAGCGGCAGGTGAACCAATTCCGTGAGGACGCCGTTCAGCCGGATGCGCACGGCCAGGGTGCTTTCCCATGGTTCGATGTGAATGTCGCTCGCGCCCGCCTGGATCGAATCAAGGATCAGGCAATTGACCAAAACCCCGGTCTCTATTCCCTGCTCTGCCGCGTCCGATTGGAGGTACTGGATGGTGTGGTTCACGTGTGAGTTGTGGTTACCCTGTTTTTGTCGTGGATACCAGCACGAAATCGAACCAGCCGGGGACGCAAAGCCCGCAATGCTAGCTGGGGCAGAGCTTTGAAATGGCCTCGCGGAGCGACGCGACGTAGAAGGGCTTGGTCATGAGCAGATCCACCGAAGGCGGTTTGACTGGCGGGGGAAAGGCTGTCAGGAGCAAAACTGGAATTTGAGGCTCGAGCTTTTTCAAGGCGGAAGCGAGTTCATCCCCTTTCATGCCCGCCATGCTGAAGTCCGTCATGACAAGGTCGTAGGCCCCTGGTTGAAACTTCTCGAGCGCTTCCTCCCCGCTGCCTGCCACCTGGACCTGGTGCCCGTCGAAGCCAAGGAGCATGGCCAGGGATTGTTGTATCCCCGGTTCATCATCGACCACCAAAATACGCTTCGCCTTGGTCATGCTCGAAAACCCGAAATTACCCGCTCGCTCATTTTCCGCGATTGCACCGCCAATTCGCGGAATTAATTCTCCACCCTGACCTGAAATGGTTTGCTCGTGCAAGGATTTTTCCATATACCATGGGACAAACGCAAAGGAATTTTCGATATGTCAGACAAGCTGAGATGTGCAGTCATTGGAACCGGGGCTTTTGGAACGAATCACCTGGTGAGCCTTTCGGCTTGCCCTCGAGCCACCATCGTGGCGCTGGCGGAAAGCGATCCGCAACGGGCCAAGGAAGCAGGCGAACGCTTCAAGATTCCCCGGACCTATTCCGATTATCGAGAACTCCTGGAACAGCCGGACATCGACGCGGTTACCATTGCTACCCCCAATCATCTGCATGCACCTGTCGCCCTCGCCGCGCTCCAGGCGCGCAAGCATGTGCTTTTGGAAAAACCGATGGCAACGGCCAGCAAGGACGCAGTCAAGATCATCGAGACCGCCAAAAAGATGAAGCGTGTCGTGATGGTGGCGCAGAACTTCCGCTTCAATCGCCACACCCAGCTTGCGAAAATGGCCATCGAGCGCGGAACTCTCGGCGAAGTTTACCACGCTCGCGGATTTTGGCTGCGTCGCAACGGCATTCCGCGCATTGGCTCATGGTTCACCCAGAAACAATTCGCAGGGGGCGGTTGCACGTTCGACATCGGGGTTCACGTCCTGGATGCCTGCCTGCATTTGATGGGCGATTTCGATATCCAATCGGTTTCCGCGCATACTCACGCCAAGTTTGGCCCGCGAGGGCTTGGCGAATTTGAATGGGGCAAGAGCGCAATTGACGCAAAACGGACCTTTGACGTGGATGACTTCAGCACCGCCCTGCTTCGCACCCGGAGCGGCAAGAGCATTGTTTTGGAGGTGGCTTGGGCGGCCTTCACTGGCAACGAAACGCGCGAGCATGGCATCGATTTACTCGGCACAAACGCCGGTCTCAGCCTTTATCCGGCCAAGCTCTTCCGCAATGGTCCTGAAGGCTACGAAGAAGTCTTTCTCAATCAACCAAAGTTGCCTTATAGCGAGGACCGGATTCATCACTTTGTTTCCAGCATTCTGGATGGCACTCGACCTCTGGTGAAACCGGAAGAGTCCCTTGCAGTGCTGCAGGTCCTGGAAGCGATTTATAAGTCTTCGGCCAGCGGGAAGGAAGTTAGGTTCAGCAAATAAACGCCCGGAAGCCGGCTAAGAATCCAAAGTAGTCCTGAGCCGCCGAAGGAATGTCTCGGGATCCGTATAAGGCATTGCCAGGTCCGCTTCTGGCGGTTCTGTTTCGTTTGTAAGCACTACCTTGAAAACGGGGAGCTTTTCCCTGCGAAGCCACTCCAGGGTCGCCTTCAACTCAGGGTTGAACCCCATCAAAACAATCGCGTCGAATTCCGAGGCGTTGACCGCCAGCAGCCTTGGGAGATTACGCAGGTCAGGTGAAACGACGGCCGCATAACCGTTGGTGCGGCAAACCTTGGCCAATTCGGATACCTGCGCCAAGTCCTTCCCGGCGAGCAGAAGACGCTCATTCCCTGTCCCTGGGCTTTCCTCTGCATTGAGGTCGACCAGCTGCAACCAAAGTTCCGCCGTAGTCCCGAGACCTTTGGTGGCTGCCACGAAAAGGGCGCCATTGTTTAACTCGCAAAACCTGCGCGTCACGAAGAGGCCAAGCCCGGTTCCCGCCTGGCTGCTCTTGGTGCCGAACCAGGCTTCAAAGACCTCTGCATTGAGCGGGAATGCTGGACCGGTGTCACTGATGGAAAGTCGAACCCACGGACCTCCGGCAAGCCGGCCCACCAGCGGTGCGCCAACTGGAGCTACATCCGTCCGAACCGCCTGTATAAAGAGAGTTCCGCCTTCTGGCATGGCTTCAAGAGCATTGGTCACCAGGTGCATCAACAATAACCTCAAGCGCCAGGCATCTGCCCGTACTGGGAGTGGCTCGGAAGCAAGATCCTGTTTGACTCGGACTCGCCGGGGGATGGCTTTGTGCAAAAGCTCCAGCGATTCAGTGAGGACAATTCCCGCATCCGAAAACTCCCCTTTGCCAGGCGCGCTCTGGAGCAACTGGTTGAGGCGGCGGACCAGGTCAGCAGCTTTGAGCGTGCTCTGCCTGACCACGTTAACCGCATCATGGAAGGGATGCTTCTCGTCAGCCTGTGACACCAGCAATTCACTCATGGCCATCAGGCCGGTGAGCGCGTTATTTAAATCGTGGGTAAAACCTTGAGTGAGACGGCAAAGGATTTCTTTCCAGGAACCAACCTCCAGTCTCCTTTCAATCAATTCCCAATGGCTGTGATCGAGCCATAAACCTTCGTAGCCGACCACTTTCTTGTCCACCTGGATGGAAGTCCGAAACTCTCGAATGCTTTTGAGCTCCCCTGAGCGAGCGTTCCAAAGCCGAAAAACCCGCTCGCCACTTTCGGGAAAAACCCCTTTCTCGAGCACCGGCAGAGCGCCTGAACCTTCGCTCCGAAGGGCTCCTGCCAGCAAAGAGGCATCGGCCAGCAATTCGCTGCGACTCAAGCCAAGCAACTGCTCCAACCCACCTCCGAGGTGTTCATAAGAACCGTCCACTCCCTGCCGGAAATAGACCGCAGGCAAGCGTTCGAGCAATCGTTCGATGGATGAGGGTTGTGGTGAGTCACTCATAGGTGTTCTAGCCTCGGACCATCCTGATTTACTGCGTTGGGCTGTCAACATAACTCTTCGTTATGCATGGAACGCATTTTCTGCTGGGAAAAGGGCGCCTTTTTCCTGAAAGTGATCCGCGGAATGAGTTCACAAACCACCACGCCATGCATCCTTGTCGTGGATGACGATGAGATGGTACGCTACATCCTGGAGGCGCTCCTGAGCGAAGCTGGCTACCGTGTCGTGGAGGCGGACAGTGGCGAGGCAGCCATCCAAAAGTTTTCGCAACAGCTGTTCCCTCTTGTGCTGATGGACATGTTCATGCCCGGCATGGGCGGGCCGGAAGCACTGCAACGGATTCGGGAGCAATGGCCTGAAACACGCATGGTTTTACTCAGCGGCGCACCCGAAGAATTGAAAGAGCAGGCGCAGCTCAATGGAGTGCGCTGTTTCCCCAAGCCCTTCGACAACCAGGAGCTTCTCCAGTTGGTACGCGAGGAACTTCAGGCTGGAGGCTTCCCCCTTCAAGGATAGCCCCCGGTTTGCAGGCCAGCGCGCCGGAAGCTACTTGCCCAAATGCTTTGCCATCAGGCCAGCTATTGATTTGATTACTTTCCCAGAGGGATAACCAGGATCCTGCAAAAGCTTTTTCGCGTGGGCTACTTTCTCAGCCCTGACTTCTTTCCAGGAGCCGTGATTGCCTGCAGTGGGTTTACGCGCTTTGTTGGAGCGTTTAGTCTTCGTTGTTTTGTTGTTGTTTTTAATCAGCATACCGACGTTTCAAGCCGCCCAGGGCACGGCAATTGGACATGGTGGAAAACTTGTGGTTCATCCTTCACATCGGCTCATGGAAAAAAGTCTTTAGCAGAAATTGTTTCCATACCCAAGACAGATTTTGGCCAGGTCTTAATCACGGAGGATCAAATCAGGGAAAAGCCTCCTCAATGAAACAAACTGGCTGCCCGCAGCCGTCTTATTTTTTCGCGAAAGGAAGAATCTAATTCGGCGAGGATCGCCGCCAACATTCGCTTTTCAGCCCCCAAAATTTAGCTAAGTCCTTCCAGCCTCAATCATGGATAATCACTTCACGGCGCTTGTGTAAAAACGAAAGCCTGCTTTGGTGGGCTTCCAGGGCAGACTCCACGACAGTAAAATATCGAAGGGCTTTCCGAAGCGCTCCGCGGGCCGCCCGGGCATCTTCCCTGCTTGTGATTGAGGTGTTTGTGGCATCCGTAATGGTGGGATGCGATAAGTCCAACCCCTCCAGTATGAGGTGATTCTCATTGTCTCCTGCTTCGGCTACAATACTGTCGCGGGTGAACAAGGGAGAGCCGTTATAGTCCGTGGCCACGATCTGGCGGACCGTGCACGCATGGTGGTAATAACTTTGGGCACGATCTTCGTCCACCTTGCCTTCGGCGTTCGAACTGGCCAAATCACGCATTTTTTCCAAATGAAAGCGGATTTTAGTCAAAAAACGGGCTCGCAATTCAAAATATTCCACGGCCTCGAGTAAAGAGGAGTGCCGTTGGTGACTGGAAACATCTCCGGCCAGCAAATCCAGAGGCCCCTCCGGCTCCTGGGTAGCACAGTTATTTCCCCGGCTGCGGCCCGAAAGCTGGGTTCCAAAATCAGGTTTTCCGACCAACCGGTTGTGCGACTCGAACATAAAAGTTTTTGCGTGGTTATGGCTCCCCTCGAGGGCCAGTTTCTTGAACATTCCGTTCCAATTGTATTATCGGCTGAGCTCTTGGCCGGGTTAAATGGGAACAAAGAAAACTTCTTTTGAGTGTGGAGGTTGCCTTGCGCTGTCTATGTGACACTATAAGAGACGAAATTGTACTGTTCGGCAGGCGCGAAAACTGCCAAATTCACATCAAAGCATGAGATTCTTAACTTTTATCCTCTGTTGGCTGGCAGCTTTCCCGCTCATGGCCGCCGAAAACGGCACGAATGACCACGTAGCCGTCCGGAATTTGGCCAATGCCCTTCCGCTGGTCTCCGGAGCCAACGATGGCACCATTGCCAAGGTAGTAGCCACTATTCTGGAGCGAGGTCATTACTTGCGGCAGCCTTTCAACGACGAAATTTCCGCCAAGTTTCTAGACCGCTATTTGGATTCACTCGACAACCTTCACATCTACTTCCTCCAGAGCGATCTAAAGGAGTTCGAGCAATATCGCAACAGCCTGGACGACTTGATTCTGAAGGAAGGCGATCTGTCGCCTGCCCGGGTCATTTTCAAGCGCTTCCGAGAGCGCGTCCAGCAGCAATACGATTATGCCAACGAGCAGCTCAAGAACGAGAAGTTCAAGTTCGATTCTGATGACAAGTTCGTCCTGAATCGCAAAACCTTGGCTCGTCCAGCCGATTTGAACGAGGCCAAGCAATTCTGGCGTGAACGACTCCGTTATGAGTATCTCCAGGAGAAATTGAACAAGGAAAAACCGGAGGAAATCGTCAAGATCATCAGCCGCCGGTACACTCGCGTCCTCAGGGCTATCATGGAGTATGACAACGAGGACGTGCTCGAAATTTTTCTGACAGCCCTCTCGAGGGTCTATGACCCGCACTCGGACTACATGGGCAAATCCCAGCTCGAGAACTTTTCGATTGGCATGAAGCTTTCTTTATATGGCATCGGCGCACTCCTGGCTTCCGAGGACGGCTTTTGCAAAATCAAGGAGCTAAAGCCCGGCCCTGCCCAAAGAAGCAAAAAGCTAAAACCCAACGATCGGATTGTGGCGGTAGCTCAAGGCAATGAGGCACCCGTGGACGTGGTGGACATGAAGCTCAACAAAGTCGTCGAACTCATCCGTGGGCCGAAAGGCACGGAGGTTAAACTGACTGTGATTCCAGGAGACGCTACTGATCCATCCGCGCGCAACGTGATTTCATTGGTTCGCGAGGAGATCAAGCTCGAAGACCAGGAAGCCAAAGCCAAGCTCTACGAAGGTGACGTTAATGGAAAAACCATGCGCTGGGGAGTCATCGACCTGCCCTCTTTTTATGCCGGGTTTGATTTGGAAGGCAAGAAAACTGATGGCGAACAGAAGAGCACCACAACCGATGTTGCCAAGCTGCTGAAAAAATTGATGGAGGAGAACGTGGCGGGGGTTGTTCTCGATTTGCGCCGCAATGGTGGCGGTTCGCTCGAAGAAGCGATCAACCTGACTGGTCTCTTTATTCCAGAGGGCCCGGTGGTGCAGGTGCGTGACTCGGAGGGAAACAAGACTGTCGACCGTGACCGTGACCCCACGATGCTCTACAAAGGCCCGCTGATCGTTTTGACCAGCCGGTTCAGCGCTTCAGCATCGGAGATTCTGGCCGGAGCGTTGCAAGATTACGGCCGTGCGTTAATCGTAGGTGATTCCTCTACCCACGGCAAAGGAACAGTGCAGTCCCTGATCCAGCTCAAGCCCTACATGCGGCAATTCGGAATGCCGGCCAACCAGGAGCCGGGCGCCCTGAAAGTCACAATCCGGAAGTTTTACCGAGCCAGCGGCGCGTCCACTCAGCTCAAAGGCGTGACCCCTGATATCATTCTGCCCAGCGTCAACAACTTCCTCGAGGTGGGCGAGTCCTCTCTCGAGAACCCCTTGCCTTGGGACACGATTGCCGCCGCGCCCTTCGACAAGCTGAACATGGTGGAACAATACGTGGATGAGTTAAAAAAGCGCTCCGATAAGCGAATCACTAGCGACAAGGATTTTACCTATATTAAGGACGATATTGAGCGCTTCAAAAAGACACAGGCTGAGAAAAGTGTGTCCCTGAATGAATCGGTCCGCCTCAAGGAAAAGCAGGAAGCGGACGAGCGCGCAAAAGCGCGCAAAAAGGAACTTGCTTCCCGGCCTGAGCCGAAAGAAAAGATTTGGGATATCACATTAAAGTTGGCTGGCTCGCCCGGCCTGCCTGACCCAATTGCCCATACCAATTTAGTGAAGAGAGCCGACGCCGGAACGAGCAAGAACAAAAAGTCCGCTGAGTCCAAATCAGCCAGGAAGAATGACAAAGCCGAAATCAAGCTGACCAGCCACAGCGAAACCAATTCACTGGACTTGGCTGAGAGCAAAGCCAAATCCAGCGATGAAGACGATGAGGATTCGGAAAAATCTCCGGCAATTGATGCAACTTTGGACGAAACCATTCATATCCTGACGGATTACGTTAACTTGTCTGTCGCAGAGTCCAAAAAGGCTTTGGCGGGTACAACTTCCGCCAAGAAATAAAAAGTCTCTTTTCGGAATATCGGCAGGAGTCCCGCTCCTGCCGATTTTTTTAACCCTCTAAAAACAGCCAGTATCCCTGGCCTCTTTAGAGTGGTGAGAGCAATCGCTTGATTTTTGGAGAATCGTCCTCCTTCCACGCAAATACCTGACACCCCTTCCCGAAAATCCAATAGCAGTCAAAGCTCAAGCAGGCTAGAAGTGTCTCGTTGGTCTCTTTTTTCCGCGTCTGCTATCAGGGGAGGGAACGGGAAGGACGGTTGATCGAGCCCGCAAATCACAGGTTTCGATGCCTCCTGCAAAAAATTCAAACCTTTAAAAATTCGGGTCAAATCCTGAATGAAGGATCAAGGATGAAATTTCTAGTTCAGAAAAAGAAGACGGGCATGTTTCTCAGGCCTAACGGAACGTGGACAGGATCCCCGGAGAAGGGCCGGGATTTTTTCAGTTCAATTGCGGCTGTCAACCACTGCCTGGAGGAGAAGATGCAGGATGTGTGTATCGTTCTCGCATTTGAGGATGAGAGGCTCAACTTGCGCCTTGATCCTTTCGCGGTGGCTCAAATCACTCGCGGGCGAGCAGAGCGGCCGGAGCTGTGACGCTGCCGATCCGAGCTGCCGACTCCGGCTCGAACCAGAAAAAGAGACGCGGAAGAAATCTTCCGCGTCTTTGCTAAACCAGGGTCAAGCCCCGTCTTATTGATTCACTTTTTGGATAGTTGTCGCTTGAATGTAAATCGGCTCAGATTTCAATTGCTGCGAGGTTTCTTCAGTGAAACTGGCCTGGCTTTGAGCAGGCGTCTGAACCACTCCATTCACCTTCACCGTGTCGCCTTCTTTGACGTCCTGGACTGGCTGGCTGGTGCGAGCCCAGATTTTTGAGCTTTGGTCATTTCCGAGGGCAAATAAAGTGTGGTCGCTGGAAACGCTTTGAACCTTCGCGCTTGAAAAGCGAATGGTTTTGCCTGCTAAGGCGCTTCGATCCCCCTGGCCCGTCAATTGGGAGAGATCGGTTATTGGCTGACCGCTTTCAGCCCCCTGGGCAGTGCCGCTGAGCGAAGGTCCAGCGCCTGCGGCTTCACGGCCGAGCGAACCCTGCAATTTGTCGGAAATGGTCACGTTTTGAGGATTGCCCTCTTTGATGATTTCCACATCCTCACGGCGGACTTGTTTCTGCACGTTCACCTGATCGGTATTGAAACGTGTTTGGGCGACGATTGAACCCGCGGGCACAGTCTGCGTTTCAACCACCGGCTCTTCCCGCTTGAGGCGTATAATCATTTCCCCTTCCTGAAACGGAGTTGTCACCCCGCCCTGTTGTGCTAGGTTGGAACCCGCAGGCTGTCCAGCCTGTGCAGCCGCATCTCCCTGCACCCGATCTACAACCACCGTTTCCCGTCGGACCTGCACGGGTTGGCTCACTGTTTCGGTTCGGATTATTTTTCGGATGCGGACCGCGCCACCGTCCACCTCCCGAGTGCCTACCCGCAGTGTTTCCTGATGCAACGGAATCACTGCCTGGTTAGCCTGCTGGGCTTGGGCCGGCGCGCTTTGGTCCTGACTAGCGGTCGCCTGGTAGTCACCAGAAGCAGAGCTCGAGCTCGTCCCGTATTGAGAGCCGGTGCCGCTGCTGCTGCCTCCCATATATGCGCCATTGGAATAATAGGCAACCGGCTTTTGATGCGTTTGACAGCCTGACAGCAAAGTCAAGGCTGCAGCTCCGGCACATGCCAGCGATGATTGCCTGAATAGTTTTGTATATTTCATTGAAGAATCCTCCCGGTAATTACGTTTGAGTTAGCTATGCCGTGCTCTGAACGGCTCCATTGGGAGCCTCTCCTCAAAGGCTCCTCTCCTGCACGCTAGGGGATCAATGGCCGGTGAACAGTGGGGGACAACCCTAGACTAAATTTTTTTGGTCTTTGGCTGCTCGCAAAGAGGAAACATTTTCATTTTCCACGCTGGAATCGGCCATGCAAACACGTTCCAAATCGACTAGGGCTTTAACCCCCATAGATTGCTCTTACCTCCTGCATAGTTTGCAGCAGTGGGAGATTTTTTTCCACCAGGACACCGCCACCTAAACGAAAGGGAAATTTATGAAACAGGATTTTAACACCAAGAATTATTCAGCAAATGAGATGAATGATTTCTTTAGCTATGATGTGTTTGACCGGAACCAGAAGCATATAGGCAACGTTAATGGCCTTTGGACTGATAACAGCGGCCAGCCAGCCTTCATCGGCATCAAGACATCCTGGCTTTTCGGAAAAACTCATGTTATCCCGCTCCGGGATGCGCAAATTGATCCAGAAGAAGGCCATATTTATGTGGCTTACGAGGAAGACAAGATAAAGGACGCCCCAGCTTTTGATACTGATTCGGAGCTGAACAGTACGCAGGAGCAGGAGATCTACAGCTATTATGGGGCTCAGCCACGGACAGCTTCAACTCCTCCTCGCCAGACAGAAATGGCTACAGGGACTCAGCCGCCTTTGCAAAAGGAAAGGGCCGGCCAGCCAGAAGAGGCCACCATGCAATTGCATGAGGAGAAACTTCATGTGGGTAAACGCGAGGTTGAGGCCGGCAGTGTGCAATTACGTAAAATAGTGCGAACTGAAAAGGTTCAACAGCCTGTGGAATTGAAACGCGAAGACATCGTGGTCGAACGTGTTCCTGCGCACGAAGCTCAAGGAACCGGGCAACCTTTCCAGGGCCAGGAGCAAGTCATCCCGCTTCGCCGCGAAGAACCTGTAATTGAAAAGGAAAACATCGTCCGCGAAGGAGTTCGTGCGCGCAAACGCACGGAAACCGAGCAGGAAAATGTGTCCGAGGAAGTTCGCCACGAGGACGTTGAAGTCCTCCATGGGCAACATCATGGAGAAGACCGCACAATAGAGGAAAAAGATCGCCCTGGGCTTCATCCAGACAAGGAATAAGCGGGATCTTGGCAGGTTCAATTCGGGAAGCTCTTAAAGCTTCCCGAGTCTCTTTTTATAAGCGATTTAAGCCGCTTCGGAATACCCGGGTAGAATTCGGACGATTAGGTTACGAAGGATTTCGGGAGCAACCGGCTTCAATAGGATGTGATCGACCCCTGGGAAGGCTTTTTGTGGAAAGGCCGAAGCCAAAATAATAGGAAAACTCGGTTCATACCCTTTCAAACAAGCGGCTAGTTCATGGCCTTTGGACCCGGGCATCATTTCGTCAAGAATTGCTAGATCAAAAACCCTTGACCGAAAAGCGCCGAAAGCCTCTGCTGCGTTCGTGGCGAGATAAACCTCGTAACCCGCGCGTTCCAGCGTGATGCGCATCATCTCCCCCAGTTCGGGTTCGTCATCCACTAACAAGATGCGGGTTAGCAAGTCAGACACACTTAAATTATCGTCACGTTTGAGAAAACCTGAACCGACAGCGGCTGTCATGGTTGAGCTCAAGTGATTCGACACCAAGCCGATGAAGAACATATGGCGCAACAATCTCATCGAATCCTGGTTGTAGATGATGATCCCGGTTTCTGCCGATTATTAAGCAAGCTTTTGACCCGTTGCGGCTACACCGTGGAATGCGCTTCGACCCCTGTAGATGCCTTAACCGCTTTTCAGGCCCTGCCTTGCGATCTGGTCTTATTGGATCTACTGATGCCCGGCACGACCGGCCAGGAACTGGCACCCCACCTCAAACGGCATAACCCCAACGTGCCAATTGTTTTGATTTCCGCGTTTCCCCCTGACCGGATTGAAGGAGTCGACCAAATCTACCCAAAACCAATCACGACGAAAAAGCTGAGGGAAATTGTGGAAACAGTGCTTGGCCTGCCGAATAACCGGGCTGAGGCAGCCTGAGTTGAGCTTGAAGAGGAGCGCTGTGCCTCACTCGCGCTGGACAAGATTCGAAATTGGAGCCCGTTGGGAACCTCAGTAACCTATCCACCCTGGATTCCACGATGTCTTGGGTGGTTACCCCGGAAAAAAGCTACTTCATTCATGGGTTCAAAGCAGCGACGACCAGGAGTCAAAACTTAGAGGATTCAACGGCAGATGAGCGGGCTCTTCTTTGGAAAACAGTTGCCGTTACAAACACGAGAAGAACTCTGTTACTGCCCAGCAAATTCTTCTGAATGCTGGTATTCGGACACAGTAATCGGGCGTCCCTCGAGCAGATGGCCGTTAAACTTACGCACAGCTGTCGCGGCGTCACTGGGCTCTGACATCGAAATAAACGCTGTGCGACTCAGCCGGTTAGTGCTATGCCCCTTCAAAATGGTCACTTTTTCGACCGAGCCACACTGACAAAACAGCTCGCTCAAATCCTGGAGGGTTACCGTGGGGCTCACGTTGCCAATATAAATATGCTTGCTCATGCAGATTCCAACCATCTTCCAGCAATGCCCGTGCCGCTTCCGAGCGCTTGCGGTTAACTGCTAAGCGGCGGTTTGTCACTCCTATAGCCTTTGTACCTGGGGTACTTAGCGGATGGTACGGTTACTGAGGACTAAAGCCCCATCGCGCAGCCCCGTACTCGGAGCCATATTGTTGCATGAATAAACCCATATCCATGGCACTGCTCGCAGGGGGGATCATTCTGGCCATTTTCGGGCTGAATGCTTCTCACTCCTTCGGCTCGGACGTATCGAGATTTTTCACAGGATCAGCCACGGACAAGGCCATGTGGATGCTGATCGGCGGCATTGTGGCCGCGATTGTAGGGGCTGTAGGCTTAATGCGCCCTGTTTCGAAAGTTTAACTCCCAAACGAAAAGATAACTTATGTTGCACTATGCGATTGTATTTCTGATTGTCGCCCTTATTGCAGCCATCTTCGGTTTTGGCGGTATCGCGGGCACTGCAGCCTCGATTGCCAAGGTTTTGTTTGTGGTGTTCTTGATTCTCTTTCTGGTGTCACTCTTCCGCCGCAAACGGCTGTAGTGAACCAAAGACGTCAAGTAAGAACCGCTGACTACCAGCGGCTCTTTTTTCCTTTCCACAATCGCTTTTCCCTGTCCTGAGCCCCGCCACCTTATCCCATTTCCTGCCTGCTTCTTGGACGAAATTTTTATCGCCAAGAAAACCTTCGCGAACTTCACGTCCCATCCGTCTTGGCAACGAGGCTGCTGAGTTAGTCTTGTGAAGAAAGTTCAACCAAAAATCCTGGTCGTCGATGACGAGGCTCTTATCCGAGAAAGCATCAAAATCACGCTTTCAGCCGATGGATACGAGATGCACTCCGCCAGCACTGGGGAAGAAGCATTGGCAAAATGCCTGGCCACCGAATTTGATCTCGTGCTGACAGACCATTCCATGCCGGGCATGAAAGGCCAGGAGCTTGCTGAAATGCTGAAGAAAAATACCGGCACGAAGCTCATCCTCATGCTTACTGCCGCCCCACCTTCCGAGCCTCAGCCATTCGTTGATCATCTACTGCTCAAGCCCTTCAGTCCGCACATGTTTAGGCTCATGATCGCTGGCTTTCTCTCCCACCCTTGATAGGACCAACTCCGGCGGAACGCCGCTTCCCTGCTCTCCTTCACAACTCTCATCTTTATACACAAATATAGGCCCTCGGCTGGCGGTTTTCTTGGGCTTAAATTATCTGTGTTATGAAGGCTAGGATTTCACCACCGGAATGGATTCGCAACGAAACTAAAACCGCTGACCTGGG
>JAQGOV010000439.1 GCA_028293425.1 Verrucomicrobiales bacterium | reverse complement strand
AACCCCCGGAAAGGGGAACTGAAGGAACTGCACGGCTCTGCCGGCCCCCACGGCAGTTGCGGCACTTCGGCTCCCAAAGCTCGAATCCAATCCCCACTCGAACCACACCGCGGTCGAATGCCCGTTCGGCGTCACCGCGCCATTAAGCTGGGCGGTTGTTACATCCGTAAACGTCGGCCTCCGTGTAATCGCAAATGGCGCTCCGATCACCCGGACTTCCACGGTCGCGGGCGCGGACCGGTATTGACCATCGTCCGCCACGAACTGAAACGAGAAGTAACCAAGCGCGTTCGTGGGCGGTACGAAGATGACCCGGCCGACGGGGTCGGTGACGAGCGCCGGCACCGATGTTATCATCGCTCCTCGCGTGTCGCCGGCCACCTGGTAAAGAGTCCCCTGCGCGGGCAGGCCCGTCAGGCTAAAGTTGAGGGAATCGTTTTCAGGATCCGTTCCGCGCAATTGTATCAGCGAGTCGGAATTGTCGTGGCTGTTCAGCTGTTGCGGCAAAGCATCGGGCCCCGTGTTCAAGGCCACGGCCAGGTTCTGATCGCTCCCCGCCGCGATTGCCACAACGTTGCTCAGGTTTTTGGGAGTGTACTGCACCCCGAGGTAGTCCTGTTGATCGAGGCCCCAGGAAAACACCCTCCCATCCGAGCGCAAGACGAGGCTATGAGCTCCTCGGGCGGAGATTGCTACAATATTGCTCATCCCCGCGGGGATGTTCGTTTGGCCACGGTTGTAAAAACTATCCGCTGCTCCCCAGGTCACGAGGGTCCTCTGTGTGGTAAGGGCTAGCGTATGGTGATCTCCCGCAGCGATCGCGATCGCATTCGTCAAATTGGGTGGAACTTCAGTTTCCCCTGATCGATAATAACCCCACGCGACAACTGTCCCGTTGCTCTTCATCGCCACACTGAAGTAGGCTCCTCCGGCAATTGCTGCTACCCCGGTCAGATTGGCAGGCGGGTTTGCCTGGCCATACTCACCATTGGAACAGGAGCAATTGGTTACTCCCAGGCCCCAGCCCACCACGGTTCCGTCCTTGCGCAGAGCAAGCGAATGCTGTCCCCCGGCAGCCACCGCGACCACATTCGATAAACCCGTGGGAACATTGGTTTGACCATAACTGTTATCCCCCCAACAAACCACCCTGCCCTCCCCGGTCAAGGCGCAAGAGTGACAATCGCCTGCCGTAATCGCAATCACATTGCCCAGCCCAGGCGGAACATTAGTTGATTCCGAATATTCCTCGCCCCAAGCCACAACCGCCCCATTGCTCCGCAGTGCCAGATTGTGGCAACTCCCCGCCGCGACGGCGACAACATTAGTCAGACCTGCGGGCACATTGGTCAGTAAAGAATAAGTATAGTGGCCGCCGTAAGCCCAAACTTTTTTGCCAACAATCGGTGCGGCCAGCACCCCTTGAAACCAGGGAACAACCAGGAACATGCCCAAGGCAAGCCCCATCCAGCCCGAGCATCCAAGGCTTGCTCGATGGCGCGAGAGGTACGAACGAATCTTTGCCATTTTCATTATGTGGAAGAAACACTCCAAAGTAGGGTGACGCAGGCTTGGGACTTACTATAACAGATGCCACGCCCATGACAAGTCTGCATTTCCGATGGAATAATATCTCATTTGTTCAACTCCTGCGGTCACCGGGACGGTCTTCACTTCAACGCGAGGGTCCTCACTCTTTACGATCCTTCCTCAAACCCCCAGCCAATCATTTTCTTCACCTGTTGTTTGCCGGTCTCCTCGAAGTGGTTCCCGGTGTTCCCTTACGGCGCCTTACATTCTTGAACGGGCTGCGGCTGTCGAAAGGCAACGACGAGCATTATCATAGGCCTCCTGAGCTCGAACGACGCTTTGCCAACGCACGGCCGCCAGTTGCAATGACGAGCGCGATTAGGATCAGAAACGCCGCGACCGCGAACGTCACCCGCATACCGCAGGCAACGGCCTCCGGATCCCCTATTGAGGTGCCGCTTTCCCCCGACGCCAGCGCGAACACCGCCCCCAAAACGGATGCACCGGTGATCAGTCCGAGATTGCGCGATAGGTTGAGCATTCCAGAAATCACGCCCCGCTGGTCTGGATGAATACCTGTCATGACTGCCGTGTTGTTGGCTGTCTGGAATAACCCGTAACCGGCTGTAATGATTACAATGGGCACGAGATAACCGACCACACCGAGCGTCGCCGGCATTACCGATAGCATCGAGCAGCCAGCTGCTATTCCGATCAGTCCAACCATCGTCACGCGTTGTGCGCCCAAACGGTCTGCTATGCGACCGGCTGGCACACCTGTCAGCGCGGCGACGAGTGGACCGACGGACAAGACCAGTCCAACCATGGCAGCATGGAGACCGAGCGTACCAGAGAGGTAAAACGGCCCAACCACCAGCGTTGCCATCATGACCGTTGAGACGAGCATGCTCATGGCGAGGCTCGCGCTCAGCGCTGGATCCCGAAACATCCCCAACCGGATCAATGGCGATGACACCCTCACCTCGGCGAGGATGAAGAGGCCAACTCCCAGGGACGCAGCGGCCAACAGAATTATGTTCAGTGAGCCGAAGTGGCCGCGCCCAATTGTCATGGCGAGTGCATAAGCCGCAAGCGTCAGCGCGAGCAGCAACGTTCCAACACTGTCGAATCTGGCTCGATCGGTTTTCGGCCCCCGGCCATCAACGGGCAGATAGCGATGTGCGAGAAGAAAAGCGAGGCCGCCCAACGGTAGATTGACGAGGAAGATTGCCTGCCAACCGAGCCCGGCGATCAGAGCGCCGCAGAGCGACGGGCCAAGAGCGGTTCCAATTGCGGACATCGTTCCGAGCAGCCCCATCGCGCTGCCAGTCTTTGCCTTCGGAACCGTCTCCGCGACAAATGCCATGGTAAGGGCCATCATGACGGCCGCGCCGAGGCCCTGCGCTGCCCGGGCGGCAATGAGCAGCCCAAGCGTAGGCGCGACGCCGCAGAGGACCGAAGCCGCCGTGAACAGGATGATCCCCGCCAGTAGCAGCCGACGGCGGCCTAGGATGTCGCCGAGCCTTCCCACGCTGACAATCAAGGTGGTAATGGCGAGGAGATAAGCCAGGACAACCCACTGCACTCCCTGGAAGGAGGCGTTGAACACCTGTGCCAGGGTCGGCAAAGCTACATTGGCGCTGCTGGTGCCCAGTGAGGATAGCAGCGTGGATAAAGAAAGGCTCGCGAGCACCCATCGCACCGAAGGCTTCAGCTCCGCTGTTTCGGCCGCTTTTTCGACCCGTTCGGTAATCATCGGCTTCTCGTGAACCCGGTGGTTTAGAGTTTCAGATAACATAACTGACCGCAGCCTAGCCCAATGCATGACATGGCGGAAGACGCAGCGTTTGCACTTTATTCGTGCGTTTGACGCCATGTCACCACTTGGACTATGCTCCTTCAAATCAATGGCGACACCTGACCTTAACCTCCTTTTCACTTTGGATGTGCTGCTCGCCGAAGGCAGCGTCGCGCGCGCAGCCCAACGGTTGCGTCTCAGTCCCTCGGCCATGAGTCGGGCGCTGGCACGACTGCGCGAGACAACGGGCGATCCACTCTTCGTCAGGGCCGGACGAGGCCTCGTTCCCACACCGCGGGCGCTTGAACTTCGCGAAAGGGTCAGTCAGCTCGTCCGGGACGCGGAAGCGGTCCTAAGGCCTGTTGGGAAGCTCGATTTGAAAAAGCTTGTCCGGACATTCACCCTGCGCACGAGCGAAGGCTTTGTGGAAAATTTTGGACCAGCCCTCATTGATCGCATCGGCAAGGAAGCTCCCGGCGTGCGGCTGCGCTTTATGCAGAAGCCAGACAAAGACAGCACGCTCCTGCGCGAGGGCACCATTGACCTGGAGACGGGCGTTGTGGACAAGACAACCAGTCCAGAGGTGCGTGCGCAGGCCTTGTTCCGAGATCGTCTCATTGGCGTCGTCGGACTCGGGCACCCGCTCAGTCGGGGCAAAATCACTCCCGCCCGTTATGCGGCCGGTCGGCACATTTGTGTCTCCCGGCAGGGTCTCGATAAAGGACCCATTGATGATTCTTTGGAGCCGCTCGGGTTGAAACGAGAGGTCGTCGTGATTGTCGGTGGCTTTTCGACCGCGCTCGGTCTCGCTCGAGCCTCCGACCTGATCGCCAATGTTCCCGAACGGCATACCGGAAACCTGCGCGCCGGAATGCATAGCTTTCCCCTTCCTTTCCCGACGTCGGAAATCACCGTTTCCTTGCTCTGGCATCCGCGGCTCGATTCCGATCCAGCTCATCGCTGGCTCCGCAGCCACGTTCGGGATGTCTGCGCGGCGAGTCGCGAAAAGCAGCGACCGGAGTAATGACCTGACTCCCCTATTTGTAGATCAAAAACTTCGCACGCCGTTTATTGAAATCCTCCAATTCTCCAGTCCAGGATTTTTTGATTGCCGCGAGCGTTTGCCCGGCTGCAATCGCGTCCAGGGTGGAACGGCTTTGGAGCAGGGTTTGGACTTTTTCGAAAGCAAACTCCTTGGGATAAAGCCGATGCAGCACCTGGGCCACCACAATGCCGATATCTACCATGTTTCCGGCATCACGCTCGGAAAGCACCACCGAAACACCACCGCAGGGTTTATCCTTGAAGACGCTGGCAGCCGGGGTGAAGCGGACTGGTATAAACTCTACTCCATCAAGCCCGGAGCGATTGAGCTCAGCCGCGAACTTCACATCATCAATGAAAGGCGCGCCGAAGACCTCGAAGGGAGTTCCGGTGCCACGTCCTACGCTCAAAGCGGTTTCATGAATTCCGATGCCGGGATAAAGTGCCGCCGCGTTCAGGCTGCGCATATTGGGAGAAGGATTAATCCAGGGGAGACCGGTTTCATCAAACCACATCGAGCGCCACCAGCCTTGCACGGGAATAACCATGAGGTCCGCTTTAAGCTGGCGTTCCGCGTTATACATTCTCGCGAGTTCGCCCACAGTCATTCCATGCCGGAGCGGAATCAGATGGTATGCCGTGAACTGCGACTTTCCATTGTAAACCGGACCCTCAACCGTCAATCCATTGATTGGATTTACGCGGTCCAGGACGATAAATTTGATATTCGCTTTGGCGGCAGCTTCGAGGCAGTTGCCCAGGGTGGCGATATAGGTATAGAAACGGCAGCCGATGTCCTGGATGTCAAAGACAAGCGCATCCAGATCCTTGAGTTGCTCGAGTGCGGGACTCCGGCGCACTCCATAGAGGCTGTAAACGGGCAAACCGGTCTTCTGATCCACGCTGTCGGATATTTTTTCATCCTGCTCGCCACGAATTCCGTGCTCGGGGCTGAACAACGCTTTGAGTTCCACCTCGGGAGCTGCCTTCAGGATATCGATGGTGGAACGCCGTTGGCGGTCGATCCCCGTGTGATTCGTAATCAGGCCAAGGCGCAACTTTTTCACTGGCGCAAAATTCTGCTTCTCCAGCACATCGATGCCGTTGAGCACTTCGCCATTTCGAAATTTCCGGGGAACCTTGGACGCCGTCACCTGAACGGGAAGCGAACCCGGCACATTGGCAAAGTCGTAATCATCGAGTGTTTCTGCGGCCAAGGTCCCGATGGTGGCCTGGAGAGAAAGGATGTTCCCCTTGCCGTCCGGATGCACCCGGTTGGAAAGAAAGATATAAAAGGTATCCGAAAATGGATCGATCCAGAGCGCGGTGCCTGTGAAGCCGGTATGGCCGAAGGACCCGACCGGGAAGAGTTTCCCACGCAGACGGCTGTAGCCGCTGTCGATGTCCCACCCGAGCCCGCGACGAGAGGTGATGCTGTCGGGTGATTGCACACTCGTCATGAGTTTCACCGTTTCCGCTTTCAAGACCCGCACACCTTCCAATTCGCCCTGCCCGAGCAGCATCCGCGCGTAACGCGCAAGATCGGCCCCGGTGGTGAAAATACCCGCGTGACCGGCGACTCCTCCCATCCGGCGAGATGTTGGGTCATGGACGATTCCGCGGAGCATGCCATTCGTGGTGCCCTCGGTCGGAGCGATGCGGGGCAGGAGTTTGGCTGCTGGCAAGTAACCGGTATCCATCATCTTGAGCGGCCGGTAAAACTCGGCGGCCACGAATTCATTCAATTTCCGATGGCTCACCCGTTGCACTACTTCCCCCAGCAGAATGAAATTGATATCGCTATACCGAAATACGGTCCCGGGCGGGTCCTGGGCTATTTCCTGGCAGGCCAGACGAATGCCATTCTCATAACCGGACCAAGCCGGCGTGCCCGGGATCCCGGACCGCAACCCGGAAGTATGAGTCATGAGATGACGAATGGTAATCTCAGCGGTCCCCTCGCCTTGAAACTCGGGAATGATGCTTCTGACGG
This sequence comes from Verrucomicrobiales bacterium, assembly GCA_028293425.1. Lineage (GTDB taxonomy): Bacteria > Verrucomicrobiota > Verrucomicrobiia > Limisphaerales > JAQGOV01 > JAQGOV01. Next base: position 2,142 of record JAQGOV010000439.1, on the reverse strand, counting down.
TATCGTCCAGCTTCAATTGCCCCCGCTCCACCAGGAGCATGATTGCAGGTGTGGTAGCCAACACCTTGGTCAGGGAAGCTGCGTCAAAAATCGTATCCTCGGTCATCTCCTCGCGTTTCGGCAAAAGAGCGCGCCGCCCAAAAGCCTTGTGAAAAGTGTCACCGTGCCGTTCCAGCCAGAACACAGCCCCCGGGCATCGATTGCTCGCGATGGCTTCGTTAATCGCCTTGTCGATCAACGCCAGTTTCGTGGGGCTGAACGCCGTCTTCGGTTGAGCGAAAAGGGAACTGGCGGAAAGCACCACCAAAAAGGTCGCGAGTCGCAGGTAACGAGCGTAATGCATGAAGCCATTGTGGTGAGGTCCGCGAAAAATTCAGCCTAAAAATTTCTCTCCCATCGCAGCCGCAACTTCTGCATTCTTCATCCGTGCGCGACCATGTAATCGCCTCAAGGAAGCTGTAATTCATAAAACACAGTGGTGCGGCTTGCCTGCTCGATACCTAAACACAGCGGCTCGCCTCTCCTGGTTCCTACCTAATTTTAGGGATGCACGAACCCCCGGCCTTCTGTGGCAAACTCATGCCAACATGCGGGTGGGCCATCTAGTCTGGTCTTTTGTTTTTCGATTGGCAGTGCCTGATGGGAGCTCGCCTCGCACGCAGTCCGCTCGACCAATACCCCTCCCTTCGCATCCGCAATGAAACCTATGAAAGCACCGCTATATTCCTGCTGGCTGCAACCCTCTCGCCTTTCTCGGCTGCGCGGAAACCAACCTTACGCCGCGACAGGTGCAAAACATCCGGGTCAGTCAAGGGTCCGGAAACAATCCCAGTTATCACACCGGTAATACCAACCTCCCAATGGAAAACATGACATGGAGCCAGGCCTTCCAATACTGTTCACGGCTCACGGATCAGCAGCTAACAGCCGGTCGGATTGACACCATCTCGGTTTATCGGCTGCCAACCGAGGCCGAATGGGAATATGCCTGGCGCGCGGGCACTTCGACCCCGTTCCCCTATGGCGGCGATCCAAATTTCAATCCAGCATGAAAACAATCAGCTCCGCTTTGTCCTTGGTGTGTTTTATCGAGTTACTCCTCACAACACCGTTCCCTGCCAGCCTTAGCGCCGCCCCAGTTCCCAACCTCAACCCCCCTCCCCCGGGCGCGTTGGTGCTGTTTGATGGCACGAATACCACCGCCTGGGTCGATGCCGCCGACGGGACAATTAATTGGCCGGTGACGCAAGGCGCGCTGGAAGTGAATCCACAAGGCAACACCAACAGCATCCGTACCGCATCCGTGTTGCAGGACTTTCGACTGCACGCCGAGTTCCTCGTTCCCAAAGGCGGCAATAGCGGCATCTATTTGCAAAGTCGCTACGAAATTCAGATTTTTGATTCACCGACCAATGGCATCCTGGGCAGCTCGGATTGCGGAGCGATTTTTGGTATACGCGCGCCCGACGCGAACGCGGGATTGGGCACGAACACATGGCAATCGTTCGACATCGTTTTTCGGGTCGCACGCTGGTCGGGCGCAAGCAAGGTCGCCGACGCCCGCGTGACGCTGGATTGGAACAGCGTGCGCGTTCATAACGACATCGCTATTACAAACTCAACAGGCGCGGGAGATGTCGAGGGGCCCGGGGCTGGCACACTGTTGCTCCAAGACCTCGGCTCCCGAGTGCGTTTTCGCAACATCTGGTGCCAGCCTGTTCCGAGTGTGCTGGCAGGTCCGATTTTTAATCCGGCCAACGGTCATCGTTACTACTTGCTTGACTCGAATAATTGGTCCGCCGCCGAGGCTGAGGCTGTCGCGCTCGGCGGACACCTTGCCACGATCAACGAGGTGGCGGAACAAGACTGGGTTTTCGCCAACTTCGGTGCGCCCGGGCGCGCTTTGTGGATTGGATTAACCGATAAGGCGGTGGAGGGCCAGTTCCGCTGGAGCAGCGGCGAGCCGGTGAGCTACCTGAACTGGGCGCCAGGTGAGCCTAATAATTTGTTCAGCGGCACCGAGAATTTCACCCAGATCTACCCGCCCGAGCATACCCGCGCCGGGCTTTGGAATGACGCGCGAGATCGGATCTTAGCGCAACTGGTTTCGGGTACCAATTACGCCATTTTCGGTGTCGTCGA
>JAQGOV010000148.1 GCA_028293425.1 Verrucomicrobiales bacterium | reverse complement strand
CTCCAGCGCGGCTGGGGAAAGAGGCCCCTTGAGGCGGATGGCTTCGGGGATGTTATACACCGGGCTGCCCGGAGCGAGCTGGTCCAGAAACCAGAGCCGCTGCTGGGCGTAGGAAAGAGGGATGTGGCCTTGCCGTGCGCAGCGGGTGATCGCTGGAGTGTCGATCGGGGAAGCGATGGCGCTAAGAGCCCGCTTCTCGCCGGGGTTTTTCCCCTCCCTGGATGTACCTGGGGCGGTTGTGGTCAAACCTTCTCTTACAATCATGTCGCTAATCTTTCGGGAGAAGCTCGTTGCGGCCGCTGAGCCGACGAGCTTCCACTCCTTTGTCTATCTCTCCAGCCAGAAAATCCTCGATGATCGCTGAAAGCTCAGCGATGGTCGGATAATCGAAGATGCTGCGGAGCGAGAGGTTCACGTTTAACGTCTTTCGAATACGGGCAACTATTTGGGTAACGAGGACGGAGTGGCCGCCCAGGTCAAAAAAGTTTTCCTGCAAGCCTACTTCCGGCAAGCCGATGACATCACACCAGATTTTAGAGAGCGTCTCTTGTAGGGGCGTGAGAGCAACGGGCGCGCTTTCCAGCGCAGGGGCTTCCGGTGATACTTCCCCCGTGGGGAAGGCGGCATAATCCGGCTTGCCATTGCGCTGGAGAGGCAGTTCGGACAGCAATAAGAATGCTTCCGGAATCCAATGGCGCGGCAGTCGACTCTGGAGAAACTGGCGGAGTTCGGCTTCAGAAAGCCTCGAAGCCTCGAACGGAGCCACGAATGCCTTTAAGATTGACCGCGGTCCAGAAGGGCTTTGCTGCACGACCACGCTGCCCCTGCGGATGCCAGGGTGTTCTATCAGAACGGTTTCGATCTGCTCCGGGTGCAGCCGTGAGCCGTTCGTCGTTGTTTGCCGTTCCATCCGTCCAAGGTAAACAAGGTTGCCGTCCGGGAGGTATCGGCAGATGTCCCCAGTTCGGAATAGCCGAACACCCGATTCTTTTCGAAGTGGATGTGGAACAAATCTTTCACTGGTGAGGGTCTCATTTTGGTGATAACCGCGCGCCAGGTGTTCTCCGCCGATGTAAAGTTCGCCTTCAGCCCCTAGTGGCACAGGTTGCATCCGGTCATCCAGGAGATAAACCTGAGTGTTGGTAATGGGCCGTCCCATCGTGGCAGGACCGCCCGAGCTGCGGAACGAGCAAGTGGCAAAACCGGCGAGTTCGGGCGCGCTGAAAAGGTGGTTGACCTTGTGCACGGAACTTCTTTCATAGATAAAATCGACCGATCTCGGGGAAAGCATCTCGCCATAAACATTCACGGTCCGAATCGTCTGCGGAAGATTGCTGGAGTGCAGAAATTCCCGAAGGAGCGCCGGGGTGGTGTTCAGCATCCGGATATGATCTCGAACGGAAGGAGCGAGGAGTTGCTGGAAATTCTCCAGAAAGATGGCGCGTCCACCGCTGCACAGAGGGGCGAAAAGTTCGAAGATCCACGCTGGTTGCGTAAATAGGCTTGTGACCGCGACACCTGCCATTTCATCGGGCGTGAAGACTGCTTTAGCCCACGAGATGAATGGCACGAGGCTGCGATGCTCATGAGCGATGCCTTTGATTTTTCCGGGCACCCCATTGTTGTACAGAATGACGGCCAGGTTTTGGACTTTCGCAAGAGATGGAGGGTTTGATTTGTCAGAGTCTCCAATTCGGGCGCGGTCGCGTTCTGTGCTCACGATTTTCACCCCTTCGAGGGCGAACGACGAAGGCTGGCGGTTAATCAATAAGCGGATATCCCCCTGGTCCAGAATCACTGCGATTTCATCCTCTGAGAAAGCGCCATCGATTGGGACGCAAGCGCCGCCCGCTTTTAGGACTCCAAGAACCATTACGGCTGTTTCAGGAGTGCGGTCACACAAGACAGCCACCGGGGTTTCGGCCTTCACTCCTTGAGTGCGCAGGTAGTGAGCAATCTGATTGGCGCGGGAATTTAAATCGGCGTAACTCAGGACTTGTGTCGTGGAACTCACGGCGGGAGCGTTGGGGGTCCGCGCGGCTTGGTTTTCAAAGAGCTGGTGCAAACCAAAATCCTTGGGGAAATCGAGCACGCTACGGTTCCAGTCAGTAAGCAGCTTCTGCCGCTCGAGCGCTGGAATCATGGCCAGTTCCTGAATCTTTGCATCGGGGTTCTGACTAATCGTTTCAAGGAGTTTCTCAAAATAAGCAAGCCAACGCTGCGCGGTTTCCTGGGTGATCAGGTCCGCGTTGTAATTGCAGTCGAGGATGAACATTCCTTCAGCCTCGGTGAGGTTGAAGGTGAGATCGAAGTTGGCGTGCGTGTGCGGGTTGGGTTGCAGTTCGACTTCCAAACCTTGAAAGAGCAAACCGGAACGAACCCAAACCATGTTGAAAGAAGCTGAGACGAGCGGCATGCGGCTGCGATCGCGGGGAAGATTGAGCTTCTGCACAATCGTTCCATAGGTGCAGGAGAGGTGCTCGAAAGCGTCTAAGAATTGGCGTTTCAAAGTGGAGAGCCAGCTTGAGAATTTAAGCTCGCCGGAAAGCTCCGTGCGCAATGGCAGGAAATTTACGGTGTGGCCAACCAGCCGCTCGCTGTTTTCCCCCGGGCGTTCCGAAGCTGGAATTCCGACCACAAGCTGATTTTGGCCCGTCAGCCGGTGAAGCATGACGTAGTAACCAGCCAGCATGGTCGTGAAGAGCGTGCACCCGTGCTGGGCGCTGATCCGTTTCAGGTTGCGGCAGAGTCCAGGCCGGAGAGTGCGAACCACCCAGCCGCCCCGGAAAGATTTCTCGGCCGGACGCGGAAAATCAGTGGGAAGATCGAGCAGGGGAGGCAAGGTGGTAAACTGATTGAGCCAGTAATCCTCACTCAATTTCCAGCGCTCGCTATCCTTTTGCTCGGCTTGCGATTTGGCGTAATCAGCATAGCCTGGGGCCTTGGGGAGCTCTGGCATGATGCCATGCCGCAAACTTCCGTATAGCTCACTCATTTCCGTGAGCAAAACCCCGAGGGATGTACCATCACAGATTAAATGGTGAACCGTGGTGATGAGTACGTGATGTTCCTCTCCCATCTTCACAATCCGAAAGCGGCAGAGCGGGCCGGCGAGCAAGTCGAAAGGAGTGTTGGATTCGCGATGGAACATGGCATCCAATTGGGCGAGGCGCTCGGGTTCCTCCAGGCCTGAGAGATCCACCAAAGGGATTTCAAGACTGAGAGTGGGCTGAACCTGCTGGTAATCTCCGCTTTCGGCGAAGATGGTCCGGAGGGCTTCGTGGCGATCGACGAGAGCCTGGATGGCTTTGCGCAAGGCATCAGCATCGAGGCTTCCGCGAATGGCAAGGGCGTTGCCCTGGTTAAAGGCCGTAGCCGCTTCGTCGCCTTTCTGAACAGCGTACCAGAGTTCTTTCTGGGCTTCCGTGAGAGGGGCCTGGATGGGTTCCGCCCGCACGCGAGGTGGTGTCGGCGGGGGTTGTGTGAGTTGTGGCATAACCTGACTGTCCATCAGCGGAGGCGCAAACTGAGTCGCTCCGTCCCGGGGAATATTCAAATACAAATGCGTGGCCAGCAAATCGAGAGTAGGGAACTTTTCCAACAACTGGCCGAAGGCAATTTTGATCCCGAATGTTTTTTCAACGCCCTGGCAAGCCTGCGTGAGAAAGAGTGAATCGAAGCCCATCTCGGTGAAAGTGGTAGCCGCATCCAATTCTCCAATCTCCAGGCCGGAGAGCATGCCGAAGAGGGACTTCAGCATCGCAAGGATCAGGTCGGGTCCGAATTTTTCAGACTTGGCCACAGCGCGCAGGTCCGGGGCGGGAATATTCTTGGCTGTTTCCGTCACGGGAATGGCTGGGAGTATTCCGGCGGAGCGGGCCGCGTGAGCAGTCTGCCGGGCTGGTTCCACAAAATAGCGCTGACGCTCGAAAGGATAGGTGGGGAGTTTGACCCGGCGACGTTGTTCGTTGCGGTGAAGCGGCGCCCATTGCACCGGGACACCGGCAATCCAAAGATTTCCCAGGGCATTCAGCACTGTCACCACGTCCGATTGCTGGGATTGAACCGGGCGCATGGTTGGCAGCACCAGGTGCTGGTTGGTCCGTTCCGGGTGTTGCCGGGCCAATGTGCTGAGAGTCTGACCCGGGCCAACCTCCAACAGGATGAGGTCGGGGCTTTTCAGGAGGGTTCCAACACCGGCGGCAAAACGGACGGTTCGGCGCAAGTGTTGCGCCCAATATTCGGGGCTGACCGCTTCGGACGGTTTTATCCAATCGCCGGTGAGGTTCGATATGTAAGGGCTGTGCGGAGCTTTTGGATGGGCGTTGCGGACCAGTTCCATGAACGATGACAGGATGGGTTCCATCATCGAGGAATGAAATGCGTGCGAAGTATGGAGCGCCTGGCAAATCACCCCCTTCGCCAGCAATTCCTGGCGCAGTTTATCGATTGCGGCAGGAGGACCCGAGAGCACGCACAAAGAGACACTGTTCACCGCAGCCAGGGAAATCTCCGAGGAAAGCAACGGCTTCACTTCTTCTTCTTTCAAGCGCACGGCCAGCATGGTGCCGGCGGGGAGACTCTGCATCAACCGCCCGCGAGCGGCGACCAGAGCGAGAGTGTTTTCCAGGGAGAAAACGCCGGCAAGACAAGCCGCAACATATTCCCCTACGCTATGGCCGATCATCGTTTCCGGCTCAATGCCCCAATGTTGGAGCAGCCTGGCCATGGAGTATTCAATGACAAACAAGGCCGGCTGAGTGAAATGGGTTTGCGTGAGCCGTTGTTTTGCTTCCTCCGTTGCTTCGGCTGAAGGATAAAGAATAGAGCGGAGGTCACAGCCCAGGTGGGGCTTCAAGAGTTGGCAGCAAAGCTCCACCTGCTCGCGGAAGACAGGCTCTGCGTGGTAAAGGTCCAAGGCCATGTTCACCTGCTGTGCGCCCTGGCCGGGAAAAAGGAAGGCGACCCTGGCGTTTTCACGAACAGATTGGCCGGAAAAAATTCTTTTGGAGTCGAGGGACTGCAAAGCTTCCGCAGCGTCCGTCGCGTTCTGAGCCACCACAAAGCGTCGATGCGCAAAAGCCCGGCGGCCGGCCTGCAGAGTAAACGCCACGTCCGCAAAATTTGAGGACTGATTTTTCTTTAGCCAAGCGGCGAGATTAGCAGTGCTGGTGTCGAGGGCCGATGTGGTCTTGGCTGAGAGCACGAGCAACTGAGGCTCGGGATGGCCCTGCCGGCGAGGTTCAACCTGCGGTGCTTCCTCGATCACGACGTGAGCGTTGGTGCCACCGATGCCGAAGGAACTCACGCCGGCCCTGCGGGGTCCGAGCGTTGGCTTCCAGGGCTGCAGCTTCGTGTTTACAAAGAAGGGGCTGTTGGCAAAGTCGATTTTAGGATTTGGGTTTTCAAAATGCAGACTGGGCGGAATTTCCTTGTGATGCAGCGCGAGGATGGCGTTGATCAAACCCGCGATGCCGGCCGCGGCATCGGAATGACCGATGCTGGATTTCACGGAGGTCACAGCGCAGAAGCCTTTCCGGTCCGTTCCCGCGCGAAAAGCCCTGGTAAGGCCAGCGATTTCGATAGGGTCGCCCAGGGGGGTGCCAGTGCCGTGGGTTACCACATATGAAATGGAATCCGGTTCAACCCCGGCCAATGCCTGGGCGAGGGCAATGGCTTCCGCCTGGCCGTTTTCGCTGGGAGCGGTGTAGCCGATTTTCTCGGAGCCATCGTTGTTGGTCGCGAAGCCTTTGATGACAGCGTAAATCTCATCGCCATCTGCAATGGCCTCGGCTACTCGCTTGAGCACCACAACTCCAGTCGCATCCCCAGCCACGGTGCCCTGGGCGCGGGCATCGAAGGCGCGGCAGTGGCCGTCGGGCGATGAAATGGCTCCTTCCTGATAGAGATGACCTTTTTTCTGTGGGAAAGTAACTGAGACTCCGCCTGCCAGCGCGACGTCGCACTGGTAGTTGAGCAATTGCTGGCAGGCAACGCACACTGCCACCAAAGAAGTGGAGCAGGCTGTTTGAACATTCAAACTGGGTCCTTTGAGGTTCAGCTTGTAGGAAACCCGGGTGGGCAGGTAATCCTTGTCGTTGGCCAGCATCATCTGGTAGAACCCGACCAGATCCATGAGTTCGGGATGGGTTGCGAGGTTCGAGATGAGATAGGTGTTCATGCTCATCCCGGCGAATACGCCCGTCATTCTGCCTTTGTCTTCATCGGCGTAGCCAGCGCTTTCCAAGGCTTCCCAGGCGCACTCCAAAAAGACGCGATGCTGCGGGTCCATGATCTCAGCTTCTTTAGGGTTGATTCCGAAAAAGGAGGCATCGAACTTTTCCGCGTCCTCCAGGATGGCGCGAGCTTTGACGTAGTTGGGATTATTGCGCGGAAAGGGAATTCCGGCTTCGTCCAATTCCTGATCAGAGAAGAAAGAGATGGCCTCGACCCCGTTCCGGAGGTTATGCCAAAACTCATCCACGTTTTTTGCTTTTGGAAAGCGGCCTGCCATTCCGATGACGGCAATGCCGTCTGGCAAGTTGGGGGTTCCATTCATAATTATCGATTAGTTGCAGGGGTGGAAAGTGCGGCAAAAGCCTGGCGCTGTCGGCGGGCTCGGTCCAGGGCTGACGCGAACACCGGTTTTTCAGTCCTGTGTTCGCCCAGGAACTTTGCCAGGGTGCCAACGGTTGTATATTGGAAAAGTTTGATGACAGGGAAATCGACTTGGAGAGCTTCGCAAATCCGGGCCTGCGCCTGAACGACGAGCAGTGAGTTGCCGCCAAGATCGAAGAAGTTATCGTTTAGGCCAACCCGCTCAACTCTCAGGATCTCCTGCCAGATTTGCGCGATGGTTTTCTCCGTCGTGTTCTCAGCGGGGGTGAAGGTCACCTCCTCGGTTGGGCGCATACCTTCAGGCTCCGGAAGGGCTTTGCGATCGATCTTGCCGTTGGGCGTGAGTGGCAGTTGGGGAAGGAATACAAAGGCACCCGGAACCATGTACTCAGGCAATTTGTCCTTTAAGGCCCGGCGCAGGTCGATGGGTTTGGGCTTCGGTTCGACTTCTGAAACCAGGTAGGCAACGAGTCGTTTGTCATCCGCGCTAAATTGTTTGAGCACGACCACGCAGTCGCGCACCTGCGGGTGCGTTCGGAGGGCGGCTTCGATCTCACCTAATTCGATGCGGAAACCGCGCAGCTTCACCTGGTGATCAAGGCGGCCAAGAAATTCGATCGTGCCGTCGTGCAAGTAGCGGGCCAAGTCGCCTGTGCGATACAGGCGGCTGCCAGGCTGTTGGTTGAAAGTATTTGGCACAAAGCGTTCTGCCGTGAGCTCGGGGCGGTTCAGGTAACCGCGCACCACTCCCGCGCCGCCGATCAATAATTCGCCCGGCACTCCGATGGGAACCGGCTGAAAGCCACGGTCCACGATGTAAATCTCGGTGTTTGCAATAGGGCGGCCAATCGGGATGGATGTGCCGTTGCCAGTGACGCGGTGGGTGGTCGACCAAATCGTTGTTTCGGTGGGGCCATACATGTTGATGACGTGGGGGACAATCTTCAGTTGTTCGGCCAGGGCAGGGGGGAAAGCTTCGCCACCGAGCAACATGGTTTGAACGGTCTTGAAAGCCTCTTGCGCCTGAGTATCCTGGAAAAGCATGCCTGCCAGGGAAGGGGTGCATTGAAAGTGGGTTACACCGTGCCGTCGGATCTGGGCCGGAATTGAATAATCTTCGGGGATTTCCTCAACCTCCCGGTTGCTCATTTCCCTAAGCTGATTCAGGTCCTGCATACTGGCGAGCACCTCGTCGGTGGGGATGCCGAAATCAATCAAGCAGGCGATTTCGTTGACTCCGATGCTCCTGAGCTGGTCCACAGTTTTCAGGCAAGTTTCGGGCGTCCCAAAAAGGCCGCAGTTTTTAAAATAACGGTCCACGGCGTCGCGGAGCATGAGGTCCAAGGTTGCAGCGTCGCCGTTTGCACCAGCCTGATTGCGGGCAGGACTGCATTGTTGCCCTGGGTGATAACTCTGGGACAGGTTGCGGTAGGTTTTAAGGTAATCGTAGAGCGGCTGCTGAACTTTTTGCCACACTTCTTCCATGCTTGGTCCAATGAAGGTATGAAGCATGAGGCTGATGATGCCTTCGCCAGCATGGCCCGCTTTAGCCCAAGCTTCGCGGTAGATTTGAATCTTTTCGGCCAGCTGTTCCCGGCTTTGGCCCGAGAGGTGGGTCAAAAGGTTGATCCCCAATTCGCCAGCGAGCCGGAAAGTGTCCGGATCGCCAGAAGATGTCATCCAGACCGGCAGCTCGGATTGAAAGGGTGAGGGGTACAGTTTCACTGGAACCGGTTCGCTGTTCACGCCGGGCAGGGAAATAGTTTCACCGCGCCAAAGCTGGCGGATGGTTTGGAGATCCTTCACCAGGTTTTCTTTACGCGGTCCATAGTTGCCCGGAGCGAAAACAAAATCATTGGTATTCCAGCCCCACGCAATCGAGATAGCGGCGCGGCCTTTGGAAAGGTTGTCCACCATGGCCCATTCTTCGGCCACGCGCATGGGATGATGCAGGGGCAACACCACGCTGCCGGCGCGCAGTTGCACCCGCTCCGTGACCATGGCGAGCGCGGCGCTGGTGACCGATGGATTTGGGAACATGCCGCCAAAGGCATGAAAATGGCGTTCGGGAGTCCAAACAGCGCAGAAGCCCATCTTGTCAGCCTGCCTGGCGCCTTCGATAAGCAGGCGGTATCGATCCTCCTGGGGACAGCCGGCATCACTGGAAAAATAAAAGAGGCTGTAATCCATTTTGTGTTGCACGGTGCGGGGGCGGCGTTCAGCGCTCCCGAAAGCGCCTTCATCCGATTGCACCACAACCTTGAAGCCACGCGTTAGAGTCCAGAAAATCTCCAGCACGCTGATGTCAAAAGAGATACTCGTGACCGCGAGCCAGACGCCCGGGTTTCGGCCAAGCCGCTCGTCCATTCCGGTGAAGAAATTCACGGCATTCCGATGCCGGACCATGACACCCTTGGGTTTGCCGGTGGAGCCTGAGGTGTAAATAACGTAAGCAACATTGTCTGGTGTCGCGTTGCTTTCAGGATTTTCCGTTCCACTGGAACGATTCCACAACATCGGATTGTCGAGCAGCACAGTTTTGGCGCCGGCTGGAATCGTGAGCGTCGGTTCAATTTCTTTTTGGGTGAGCAGCACCGGGGCATGGGAATCTTCCAGCATGTAAGCGACTCGATCCTTGGGATACGAAGGATCCAGAGGGACGTAGGCTCCTCCCGCTTTGTGGATAGCCATGAGGCCAATTACCATTTCCAGGGAGCGCCGAGCGCAAATGCCCACTCGAACTTCCGGACCTACCCCGAGCGATTGAAGATGACGCGCCAGGTGGTTTGCGCGGTTGTTCAGCTCGCGGTAAGTGAGCTTGCGATTTTCGAAAACCACGGCAACTGCGTCAGGAGTCCTGGATACCTGCTCCTCAAACTGGTGATGGATGCATTTGTCGGCAGGGTAATCGGCCCTGGTGTCGTTCCACTCCTCCAGAATCAGGTGTCGTTCGCCTTCCGTGAGCAACGGAATTTCCGCGAGACGTGTTTGAGGGTTTTTGGCAACTCCTTCGAGCAGCTTGGAGTAATGTCCGAGCATTCGTTCGATCGTCGCCGGCTCAAAGAGAGCGGTGTTATACTCCATGTAACCACGCAGGCCGTCCTCCGCTTCTTCGAGGACAAATGTGAGATCAAACTTGGCTGTGCCACTTTCCACGAGGGTCGGTTCCAGCGTCAGCCCAGCCATTTCCATTGGAGGTAGTGGGGTATTTTGGAGGACGAACATGGCCTGAAAAACCGGCGGCCGGCTCAGGTCACGTTCAATGTGCAGACTGTCCACAAGCTTTTCGAAGGGCAAATCCTGGTGTGCGTAAGCTTCCAAAGCCATCTTCCGCGCTTGTTCCAGCAATTGTTGGAACGTCATTTGGCCATCCACGGAAGCACGGAAGATGAGTGTGTTAAGGAAAAGACCAATCAGGCCTTCAACCTCCCGGCGGGTGCGACCCGCAATAGGGGAGCCAACGAGAATGTCTTCCTGTCCTGAATAACGATGGAGAAGCGTTTGAAATGCTGAGAGCAGCAGCATGTACAAAGTGACGTTCTCGCGGCGCGCCAGGGCTTTAATCTGGCTGGTCAAATCCGGACTCAATCGAAATGGCTCCGTCGCCCCGCGATAAGTTTGCACAGCAGGGCGAGGATAATCGGTCGGCAAGTCCAGGGCTGGCAAGGAGCCTTGCAGCTTGTGTTTCCAATAGGCTAACTGTTGCTCCAGAATGGGGCCGGCCAACCACTCGCGCTGCCAGCGTGCGTAATCCGAGTATTGGATATGAGGCTGAGGCAAAGGTGCATTGCCTTCCCCGGCGAAGGAGCGATACAACTCGGTTAGTTCTTTGTAGAAAACTCCCATTGACCAGCCGTCGCTGATGATATGGTGCATGGTTATGAGGAGGATGGACTCTTCCGGCCCCACCTCCAGGAGCGTGACTCGCAACAATGGGCTTTTGGTAAGGTCGAAAGCGCGGCGGGCTTCTTCCTGCATCAACTGCCGGGCTTCGGCAGCTTGCTCGGTGCTGGACGTCCCTTTTATTTGGAGGACAGTCACAATGATTTGTTGTGAAGGTTCCACCAAGGCCACAGGTCTGCCCCGCACCTTCATAAACCGTGTCCGAAAGCTTTCATGCCTCCGCACGATTTCATTGACGGTTTTTTCAAGCGCACTTCGGTTGAGGATGCCTCGAATCCGAACCGCAGCGGGAATATTGTTGAAAGGCTGTCCCGGCTCGAGCTGTTCGAGGAACCACAAACGTTCCTGGGCAAAGGAAAGTGATAATTCGCCCTGAGGAGCTGCGGGCAACAATGGCGGCTGAGGAGTTAGCGAGAGGCGGCGGCTCGAGCGGTCGATAATCGCAGCCAAGGTGGAAATCGTGGGATTCTCGAACAAGGTCTCCAAGGGCAAATCTGCCTGGAAAACGCTGCGCACCCGGGACATGACCTGGGTGGCGAGCAGGGAATGGCCCCCCAATTCAAAAAAGTTGCTGTAAACCCCCGCTCTTTCCAGGCCGAGCACTTCCTGCCAAATACCGGCGAGCATTTCTTCGGTGGGCGTGCGCGGGTGAATCTCCACCAGATGATTCTCCTGCTCGTAAGTGGGCTCTGGCAGAGCGTTCCTGTCCAGCTTGCCGTTGGGGGTCAGAGGCAGAGCATCAAGGAAAACAAAAGCGGCAGGAATCATGGCCTCGGGCAGTTTGTTCCGGAGTGCTTCACGCACAATGGCCGGGGTGAGCACCTGGTCTATCTCGGGGACAAGATAGGCGACGAGTTGCTGCTCCCCTGTTCGGCTTTGGCGTGGCGTGACAATCGCTTCCTTCAGCCCGGTTTGTTGGCGCAGGGCAAACTCGATTTCTCCAATTTCAATTCGGTGCCCGCGGATTTTCACCTGTTGATCCAACCTGCCCAAATACTCGATGCTCCCATCGTCCAGGTAGCGAACCAGATCTCCGGTTCTGTAAAGGCGGGACCCTGGCTCGGTGGCGAATGGATTTGGGATAAAGCGTTCCTGGGTTAGGTCGGGACGACGATGATAGCCGCGCGCCAAACCAATGCCTCCGATATAGAGTTCACCCGGAACACCTGCCGGAACTGGATCCATGGATGGGGAGAGGATATAAACCTGTGAGTTCGCAATTGCCCGCCCGATGACGGGGGGCGCGTGGTTCTCGTGCTCAAAAGCAATGCGGCCCCAGGTGGTGACGACAGTGTTTTCCGTGGGTCCGTAATGGTTAACTAAAATATATTTTGCAGTCTCGGGCGGACGGCGCAGCAGGCGATCTCCACCTGTAAGCAGGACGTTCAGCGCACTATTTTCCGGCAAGGTTTCGGCCATGACCGCTTCGGCAAGCGGCGTGGGAAGAAACGTTAAAGTAACTTTTTTCGCGGCGAGCCATTGAACGAGCTTCGCGGGCGAGAGTCGGGTTTCTTCATCGGGAATATGAACACTGGCTCCAGCTGTGAGGTAAGGCCAGATCTCCCACACAGAAGCGTCGAAGGAAACACCGGCGAGATGGGTGGCCCGATCGGCGGGAGAAACGCTGTAAGCGCGTTGGTGCCAGGCGACGAGGTTCAGCAAGCTGCGGTGCTCGATCTCGACTCCTTTGGGTCGTCCTGTGGAACCGGAAGTATAAATAACGTAGGCGAGGTTGCCTGGGGCGACCCCGGATTGCACTTTCACTTGCGATTGTGCGCCTCGAGCAGCGTGTTGCAGCGCGATTGCATCCAGGCAAATGGTTTGAGCCCGGTGAGGGGGAAGTTCCCCCAGCAGAGCCGATTGAGTCACCAAAGCCGGCATCTGAGTCTCCTCGATCATGAAGGCGATGCGGTCCCGTGGATAAGCGGGATCCAGTGGCACGTATGCGCCGCCCGCTTTCAGGATCGCCAGGAGGCCAACAATCATTTCGATGGAGCGGTCCATAAACACGCCGACCAACACCTCAGGACCCACTCTCAGAGTGCGGAGATAATTTGCAAGCTGGTTGGAGCGGAGATTGAGTTCTCCGTATGAGATGGAACTATCACCGCACGACACTGCAATGGCATCAGGCGCTTGGGATGCCTGCATTTCGAAGAGTTCATGTACGCAGAGGTTTTGCTGAAAGGGCACCTGGGTAGCGTTCCATTCCACCAAAAGTTGTTGTCGTTCTTCCTGAGTGAGGATGGGCAATTCGAGCAGCCGTGTTTGCGGCCTGGAAGCCATCGCCTGAAGGATGGTTTGCCAATGCCCCATGATGCGCTGAATAGCCTTTTCGGTAAACAAGCGGCGATCGTAACCTATTTTGACCACCATTTCCTCGCCAGCATAGATGTCAAGCGCGAGGGGATATCCAGGCTGGCTCCGGATGCTGAAGTTGCGGCGGGTCCAATTGCCGCCCTGGGCTTTCAAACTAGCATCCCAGGCCGGATCCTGGAAATTTAAAAGGGTTTCGAACAGGGGCTTGCCTTTCGGGATCTCGCTCCAGGATTGGATTTGGGCCAGGGCCGATTGCTCGTGGGGCCGGATGGCTTTCCAGTCCTGACGCAATTGCTTCAAAGCTTCCACAACCGAAAAATCCGAGGAAATACGGAACCGAACTGGTACCGTGTTGATGAATAACCCTGCCACGTCCTCCGCACCTTCGATGATGCCACGACGGCCCGCGCGGAGGGCTCCGAAAACTACGTCGTTGTCTCCGCTGTACCGGCTCAACAAAAGTCCCCAGGCGCACTGCACGACATTGTTCAAGGTGCAGTCATGAGATTGAGCCAGTGCTCGCAAGCCAGTCGTGACGGTTGACCCGATGCGCACCTCCTGCTCTCCGTAGTGGGTTTCTGAAAATTTTTCAGTCTTACGGGCAAAGGGCAACCGAGTCGGATGCGAAAACCCTTTAAGTGTTTCGCGCCAAAAGCTCTCTGCCTGTTCCTGGTTTAGACCACTTAAGCCAAGGATAAAATCTTTAAAGGATGGCCTCGTTCCACTGGCCTCCACGTTGCCAGGCTCCTCCTGATAAAGTTTAAACACGCTTTGGAACAACACCCCGAGCGAACGGGCATCGAGCAAAATATGGTGGTATGTAAAAATGCATTCCCAACTCGCGGGTCCTTTTTGGAGCAGGGCAACCCGGAAAAGCGGGGGCACACTCAGTTCAAAACCTTCAAGGCGATCTTTCTCAAGCCATTGGTCCCGTTCCTCCTCGGTCCAGCCATCGATGTTTTTGTGAGTAATTGGCAGATGAACGTCACGATGCACTCTTTGCTCGGGCCTCGGTAATCCATCCCAATGAAAACTTGTGCGCAAAATGGGATGTTTTTGAACAGCCTCTCGCCAAGCTTGCTCAAAGCGAGGCAGGTTCAAATTTTCCCGCATTTCGCAAATAACCTGCGTGATGTCTTTTCCAAGTTCCTGACCGTAAAGACTTTGGAATAACATTCCCTGTTGCATGGGCGAAAGGGCATAGGCATCAAGCATAGGGTTCCTGGTGGTATCGACGTTACTCGCCATATTGAGAGAAAAGGCTAAACTGCGGGGGCATCCAATCGTAAGTGGGTGAAGACCTGAGAAAGTACGGGATCTAACCCGCCTCATTTGCAGCGGCTTAGGTGTGTCCCGTGGCAAAAGAAGGAGGATGCCCTATTAACTTGCTCCCGTCGCACTGCTTTACTCGGACTATGTGGGGTATAGGTTTTAAAGCAGATGGGGAACTGATGCCGGATTTTCCGGACGTGTTGTTGGAACTGGAGGTCAAGCCAGAACCCAAGATCGACCCGACGGTGGAGGAAGCGTTGCTTCCTCCAGTTGTAGTGCTGGGAGTTCCTTTTGTGCATCAAACCCTGGCAGCGGCGCTGGAGGATATGGAAAATATGGTTGCGAGCCGGCAGCCACACTACATCGTCACAGCCAATGTGGATTTCGTTGTTCAATCCCTTGAGGATGAAGAACTACGCCGCATTTTGCTGGAAGCCGATCGAGTGGTTTGTGATGGCACCCCGCTCATCTGGGCCTCCAGGTTTCTCGGGAACCCTTTGCCAGAGAGAGTGGCTGGCGCGGACCTCGTTCCGTTGCTGCTGCAACTTTCGGCTCGCAAAGGGTACCGGGTTTTCTTTCTGGGCGGTGAGCCGGAAGTGGCTGAACGCGCGATTGCAAATGCCCAGGCCGCTTACCCCGGCGTTAATATCTGCGGTCATTATTCTCCGCCATTCAAGCCTCTCCTGGACATGGATCATGAGGAAATCATTCGCCAGGTCACGGCGGCCCAGCCGGATTTTCTGTTCGTTTCATTCGGCTGCCCGAAGGCCGAGAAATGGATTTCGATGCATTACCGACAACTTGGGGTGCCAGTCTCGATCGGCGTGGGCGGAACGATTGACTTTCTGGCCGGGCGCGTCAAGCGAGCACCCCAGTGGATGCAGCGGGCCGGCCTGGAATGGGTTTACCGATTGGGCCAGGAGCCGCGCCGCCTTTATCGCCGGTATTGCACGGATCTGAAAAACTTCGGACGCGCCTTTGCCTGGCAGCATTATCTAATGAAAAAGTCTGGGCGCAACGGCTCAGCTCACATGGAAACATCGGCGCTTTTGATTGAACCAACCTGGAGGCGCATCCTGCCCCCGGCCTTTTTTGATCGAACCTCGATCCTCCGTGATGAGAAGCTCTGGCGTGAAAGCCGCGCCACGCATTGTCTCCTGGAACTGGCGCACATTGAAAACATCGACAGCACGGCGATCGGCCTGCTGTTGCTCCTGCACAGGACCCTGGCCCGTCGCGGACTATTTTTGATTCTTGTCCGGCCCAGCGAGCATTTGATGCGCGTGCTCCGTCTCATGCATTTGGAGCACTATTTCCTAATGGCCGAAGACACTCACGAAGCCCACGAGCTGATCCTGAAGCGCAACGGAGAAACGCGGGTTCTTTATCGGTCGGAAATGTTTCATCCGACATTCCCCTTGATTTGGAGAGGCGAAATCACGGCTGCCAATGCGGAAGAAGTCTGGAAACAGATTGAAGCCGAGTTGCAGGTCATGGCCGGTTCCAAGAATCGTGTTCCAATCGATCTTTCAGAAATCAGGTTTATCGATAGCGCAGGGATTGGGCTTCTGGCCCGCGCACGCAAGCACGGTCAGCGGCTGGGAATGTCGCTTCGGTTTACGGATGTATCACCGGCAGTGCGCAATGTCCTTCGAATCTCAAAGATGGAATCGCTTCTGGAGGAAAATAAATGAGAATTGGTTTGTCGACCACGATGATTCAAAGAGGTCATACGGGCATTGGTCAATATTTATTCGCACTTCTCCGAGCGATTGCCGCTCTGCCGGTCCGGCATCAATTTAACCTCTTCGTGCTGGAGGAGGATTTGCCACTGTTCCAATTTTTGCAGCCTGCCATGAATGTCATTCCCGTGGCAGAAACCTGGCGCAAGCCCGCCCAGAACATTTTCTGGCACCAATCAGTGCTGCCGAAGCTGGCTCGCAATCTCCGTCTCGACGTGCTGCACGTGCCAAGCTATCGCCGCCTTATTTGGAGCAGTCCGTGCGCCACGGTTGCCACCATCCACGACCTTGCGCCCTTTCGCCTTCCGAAAAAATATGATTGGAAGCGCATGCTTTATGGCAAACGAATCGTGCCCTTCCTTGCCCGCCGGCAGAACAAGATAATCGCGATCAGCAAAACCACGGCTGCGGATATCCGCTCGTATTTCCAAGTCGATCCACAGCGGCTCCATGTCATCTATAACGGGGTAAATCACGAACGGTTCAACCCAGGCGATATTTCCGAGAGCCGAACTCGGGTCCAGGAAAAGCACGGCATTAAGGAGCTGTTTTTCCTTTATGTAGCGCGGCTGGAGCATCCCGGCAAAAACCACGTCCGTCTCATTGCTGCATTTAATCAGTTCAAACAGGCTTCCAGGACGAACCACAAGCTGGTTCTGGCTGGCAGCGACTGGCACGGGGCGGAAATTATCCATGCGATGATCCGCCAGTCGCCGTGGACAAAGGACATCATCCATTTGGGTTTCGTGCAGGATCAGGATCTGGCTTCATTTTATCGGGCAGCGGAGGCCTTTGTATTTCCATCGCTGGTGGAAGGCTTTGGGATGCCAGTCATCGAGGCGATGGCTTGCGGATGCCCGGTGATTTGCAGTTCGGACGGTGCCCTGGGTGAGGTGGCGGGCGACGCGGCGCTGGGTTTGAGGGACGCCAAGGACGTGGACGAATTGGCGTTGCGCCTGGCGAGCGTGGCCCGGGACGCGAGGTTGAGAAACCAGCTAAGAGCGAGTGGACTGCGCAGGGCTGAGGAATTTGATTGGAAAACCACGGCTGAAGCTACTTTGGATGTTTATCGGCAGGCTTACATGAAGGCGGGCTCGTTGATGATGCCACGGGTATTGGCGGGAACAAAACAGCCCATCTAGGCTTCCTTGGATGGTGTAATCAAGCGTTGGTTTGCCTACGCGAGGAAAAAGAGGGCAGTTCACCCCATTCCGAGAGCCTATGGAAGTTTTTAGGATCTTTTCTGGTAGGATAGGCTTGGAAGAGCGCTTTCCTGCCTGATGGTTCTGCCTGGGCAATCGTTCCACAGTCAGTCTGATGCGTGTTCCAGTGACCCTGATTGGCGCTGACGGATTCGCGATTGGCTGGAGGGTGATCCATGGCATTATGTTGTGAAGGATTCATTGCGCATTTTACATTTAGAGGACTCCGAAGTGGATGCAGTCCTGGTGAGTCACGAATTAGAGCACGCGGGGCTGCATGTTTCAACCCGGCGGGTTGTCACTCGCGAGGAATTTACTCGAGAAATCGAGGAACATCCCCCGGATGTGATTCTTTCTGACCATGGCCTGCCCAATTTCGATGGATTCAGCGCCCTCCGACTGGCGAAAGAACGTTGTCCAGAGGTGCCCTTTATTTTTGTGGCGGAGTCACTTTATGGAGAATCTGCCTTGGAAACCCTCAAAAATGGGGCGTCTGATTACATCCTGAAAAGCCAGGTGCCGCAAAAGCTTGTGCCGGCTCTTCAGAAAGCCCTGGAGGACGCGCAAAAGGCAGCCGATCAAATTCGTCAACACGATGATGAAGCCCTGAGACAAAGCGAAGAGCGTTTTAATCTGGTGGTTAAAGCCACCATGGACGCGGTCTATGATTGGGACATCGTCAAAAACCTTTTGTATTGGAACGATGGTTTTCACCGCTCGTTTGGATTTCGGCCGGAGGAAATCCAGCCCAACATTGAGGGATGGGAAGAACGGATCCATCCTGAAGATCGTCCCAAGGTCCTCGCGCGTTTAAAGGCGGCCATGAACGGCCGTGATCAGATGTGGATGGACGAATACCGGTTTCGGCGCGCGGATGGATCCAGTGCCGACGTGCTTGACAGGGGATACTTCATCAGAAATCCCGAAGGCAAGCCGCAGCGGATGGTCGGCGCGATGATTGACATTTCAGAACGAAAACGGACCGAGCGGCAGTTTGAGATTCATAATCGTCAGCAGGCCGCGGTGGCAATCCTGGGCCAGAAAGCGTTGGCGGGAGCGCCGCTCCCGGAATTATATGCGGAAGCAGTTGGACAGATTTGCAAGAACCTCGAAGCCGACTTGAGTGCCTTATTTGAAAGCAACACTGGCTCGAATGAACTGCTGTTAAAGGCGGGCACAGGATGGAAAAGCGATTTGGTTGGCTCTGCCATTTTGCGGACGGATGAACAAACCGGCCTGGGCACAACGTTGCGCCCAGAAAATCCCCTGGTGATCGAAAATGAAGCCGGGATTACGCTTCAACGTATTGCCGCGCTCCAGGAACAGCCTTTCCGGACCGGTATGTTCGCGCTGGTGCACGGAGCAGGGCGGCCTTTTGGCATCCTTGCAGCCTGCACGAGCCAAACTCGAAAATTTACGCCCCACGATCAACTCTTCGTCCAGGCTTTGGCCAACGTCCTGGGTGACGCGATTGTCCGAACCCACGCCGAGATGGAGCTGCGAGCAGGGGAAGAGCGCTTTCGTTTGCTGGTCGAGGGAGTCGAGGATTATGCCATTTACCTCCTGGACCAGGAAGGCAAGGTGGCGAGCTGGAATAATGGCGCGCAGCGCATAGAGGGCTACAAAGCAGAGGAAGTGCTCGGGTCACACTTTTCCAAGTTCTTTCCTCCTGAAGACGTAATTGAAGGACTCCCGGAGCAGATGCTGGAAAAAGCTCGCAGTGCGGGGAGGGTTCGGGAGGAGCTGTGGCAAATGCGCAAGGATGGCACTCGTTTTTGGGCCAGCATGCTGCTGGCCGCCCTGAAGGATGACCAGGGGCGGCACTATGGTTTTGCAAAGGTGAACCATGACATGACAATGCATAAGGCCGCCCAGGAGGAGATTCGCCGCCTGAACTCGACCTTGGAACAGCGCGTCCGGGAGCGTACTGCTCAACTGGAAGCAGTGAATAAGGAATTGGAGACGTTTAGCTATTCGGTCTCACATGACCTCCGTGCTCCTTTGCGGCACATAGACGGCTTTGCGGACATGCTTCGGCAGCGGGCTTCCAGCCAACTGGACGAGACCAGCCTGGAATATCTAAATATCATCACGGAGGCCACCCGCCAGATGAGCCGGTTGATTGATGCGCTGCTCGCATTTTCAAGAATGGGCCGTGCGGCTTTGAACAAGGCGCAGGTCGATTCCAATAAGCTGGTGAAGGCGATCCTGCACGACCTGAGCTATGACATGGAAGGCCGCAGGATCGAGTGGAGAATCCCTCATCTGCCCGTGGTGATGGCGGACCCCGCGCTCCTCCGCCAGGTCTGGTTCAACCTTATTTCCAATGCCTTGAAGTACACGCGCGTGCGTGACGTAGCGACCATTGAAATCGACGTCAAACCGGCGCACAACGAATTTGTTTTTTATATCAAGGACAACGGAGTTGGTTTCGACATGCATTACGTCGACAAACTGTTTGGCGTTTTCCAACGTCTTCATGGGGCAGGGGAATTCGAAGGCACGGGCATTGGCCTGGCCAATGTGCGCCGGATCGTGCAACGCCATGGCGGCAGAGTCTGGGCGGAAGGCGAACCAGACGTGGGTGCCACCTTCTATTTCACTCTGCCCAAAGTCTCCACGGAAGCTGCGCGGAAAGCTTGAACCACCCGAACCTGGTTCGTTTCACCACCGCCCCACCACCGGAAGTGGTGGGAATCGCCCCTATTTCTTTTGCTGTTCACTCGTTCAGAATCGTTCTTATTCGATGCTTTGGTGCAAGGATTCGCAATAATCGAGAGTTCTTCCTTGTGCTGATGCCGGTGTTCGGAAAATTGCATCCCACAAAATTGACCAGTCATGGTTTATGGAAGAAAGTTGAGTGAAGTCAAATTTGAGATAATCGCGGTGTTGTGCTGTCTCACCATGGGCATCAGGAATAGCGCGCAAGAATGGCTTTTTCCAAACTGTGAAGAAAGAAGTTCGGATATTAATGCTTGAGGACAACGTTGCTGACGCGGAACTAATCAAGTTCGCGCTGCGCGAAGGCGGCCTGCTGTTTTCATTGGCTCGAGTAGATTCCAAGACGGCGTTTCTGCGGGAGGTGGAGCAAAATACCCCTGATATTATTTTGCTGGATTACTCTTTGCCCTCTTTCGACGGGCTCTCGGCTTTGCATATCGCCCAGAAAAGCTTTCCGAATATCCCTTTTATATTTGTTACGGGCACTTTGGGTGAAGAGGTAGTCATCGAAATGTTGAAGAGCGGCGCCACAGACTATGTTTTGAAGAACCGGCTCTCCAGGCTGGTGCCGGCTGTTTTGCGCGCCTTGGGTGAAAAGGAAGCGCGCGAGGAGCGGCATCACGCCGAGGAGCGGCTCCGCAAGTCCCATGAGCAGCTCCGCGCGCTCTCTGTTTACCTTCAATACGTCCGGGAAGACGAACGCATTCGAATCTCCCGGCAGGTCCACGACGAATTGGGCCAGGCGTTGACCGGTTTAAAGCTGGATCTTTACTGGCTGGCCACCCGTTTGCCGAAGGAGCTGAAGAGCATTCAGAAAAAAGCCAAAACGATGTCCGCGCACATTGACACGACCATTCAAACCGTGCGCCGCATTTCCACTGAACTAAGACCGGGCATCCTGGATGATCTCGGCTTGTCGGCTGCGCTGGAATGGCAGGCCCAGGAGTTCCAAAAACGGACGGGCATCAAATGCCTGGTCGTAACCGACGTGAAGCAGCCGATCATGGACGAGGAGTTGAACACCGCTTTCTTTCGGATATTCCAGGAAACATTGACCAATGTCATTCGGCACGCGCAGGCCACCCGGGTGGAAGTCAGCTTGCGCAAAACCGGCCGGTCTCTCCAACTGCAGGTGCAGGACAATGGGCGTGGCATTTTGGAGCACGAAATGAACGACACAAAATCCATTGGACTGCTGGGCATGCGTGAAAGAGCGGCCCTGCTTGGCGGAACCCTTCACCTGAAAGGCACGCCTGGAGGCGGCACAACTGTAACCGTTAAAATTCCCATTGCTCGTCCGAAAGAGATCGAAATTGCTTATCATGAGAATACTCATCGCGGATGATCATGCGGTCGTGCGGCAGGGCATTAAACAAATCCTGGCTGATGAGTTCAAAAAAGCCGTCTTCGGTGAAGCTCGCACGGCCCAGGAAGCTCTGACCAAAATTTGGAAGGAAAAGTGGGATGTCGTCATCCTCGATATCACCATGCCTGGCAGGAGCGGCCTGGAGGTGCTGAAGGAACTGAAGAAGGTTCGACCCAAGATGCCCGTCCTGGTTCTCAGCATGCATCCGGAAGATCAGTTTGCTGTCCGCGTGCTGAAAGCGGGTGCTTCGGGTTATATGACCAAGGAAAGCGCGCCGGAGGAGCTTGTTGGGGCCATTAAAAAAGTTCTGGTCGGCGGAAAGCACATCAGCGCCGCACTGGCGGAAATCATGGCTACCTACCTTACCGTGGATGACCGAAAACCCGCGCACGAGCAACTTTCCAACCGTGAGTTCCAAGTGTTGCGCCTGATTGCCTCAGGAAAAACTGTCAGCCAAATTGCCAAGGAGATCTCCTTGAGCGTCCGCACGGTGAGCACCTACCGCACACGCATCCTGGAAAAAATGGCGTTGAAGAGCAACGCGGAGCTCACGCACTACGCTTTCCAGAATCAGTTGGTTTAACTCTCCTATCCGCCATTTCCACGTCAGGTTTGTCGGCGATTGTATTCCCGCCAGGCGGTAAGTCCTTGAGGCGGAGCGATCTTTCAAACGCTTCGGTTTTCACGATGGGGCACGGCACCCAAGCGGAATAAGGGCTTCACCTAATTCCTTGTCACTCGACACCTGTTTAGCCTCCTTCCTTGTGAACATAGCCACCGCCAAGACGTTTGTGGTGTCCAGCGCCTCCGTGGCCCAATAAGGCTGATTCTATCCTCATGAACGACGAAGATTTTTCTCAAGAAGCAGGCGGCCCAAGAGCGGCTCGAAAAGAAAAGTGGCTCGCTCCACGGTCCGATCATTTTTCAGGCGCCAACAGGGAAAGCAACGGATCATGGGATGGTGATGGAGGGCCAAAGGCACCTCCTGCGGGGTCCAGTTTCGACTTCCTGCCGCTCGCGCAAGCTGTTTTGAAGCAATGGTACTGGATAGTCCTTTGCGCATTGCTCTTTGCCGGCGTGGGGGCCTATTTCGGCATGCGGTTATGGAAGCCCAGCTTCACTGCCACGGCGGAGCTTATGCGGTTCGATACCCCGAACAACACTGAGCTTTACAAGCCTCGCCAGCTTACTGAGCACACTTTTGCCGATATGATCCAGGCTCCCGAGCTGCTCGAAACAGCAGCCGCAAAATCGAGGAACCCGGCCGCGGCTCGACAGCTTCTCCGCACTCTCATGGTAGCTCCGGCTCGAGAATCCGAGAAGGTTGCGGTCAGCATCACCGCGCCGACCCCTGTGCAGGCGGTCGAAACGATAAACTTATATATTGCTGAAGCAGCTAAATACACGCGCCAGATACAATCGAAGGAAGCCTCGGAAGCGATCGCAGCGATTCAAGCGCAACTCAAGCAAATGGATGAGGATATCGACGCGATCAACAAACGCATCCAGGCTCACAATCGAGAT
>JAQGOV010000147.1 GCA_028293425.1 Verrucomicrobiales bacterium | reverse complement strand
ATCTCGCAAAATATAACTCCAACGGATCCCTACTTTGGGTGAAGCAACTGGGCGGCAGCCGACCGGACGGAATCCAGGCCGTCGTCGAGGATCCAACCGGTTTAATTGATGTAGTTGGCGTCTTCCGCAGTTCAGACGCGGATTTTATGGGAACCAATTTGAGTTCCTCCGGTGGAACGGATTTCTTCCTTGCCCGCCTCACGACTGAAGGTTCTCTTGTCTGGCTCAAGCAAGGAGGCAGCCCAGGAGACCAGGTTCCCTACGGCTTGGCAGTCGATCCTGCCGGCAATTGCTTCATTTCAGGCTTTTTCTCCGGGAGCAGCAATGCAAATTTTGAAGGGACTATCCTCACCAACCGAGCTGCGGTGCAGTTCGGCTCTCCTTTGCGCTCAGACCGCTTTCTGGCCAAGTACAACGCTTCAGGCGTGTTCGAATGGGCTCACACCTTCTCATCCCCCAATGATGGCTGGCGTTCTCCAGTGGCTGCGGATTCGGAAGGGAATGTTTTCGTGAGCGGCTTTCTGAGTGGCTCTGCTACTTTCGGTGGAACAAATCTTCAGTCCACCGCTGCAACAAACATTCTATTAGCCAAATACAGCGGTGCGGGCGATTTGCTTTGGGCGCGGCAGTTCGGAGGCCAAGGTGTCGGTACCGTTCCCGAAAGCCAGGGCACGGACATAAAGGTAGATGCCACTGGAAACATTTTTCTGACAGGCTTTTTCGGCAGCGGAGTTGCCTGGTTCGATTCCATCGCGTTAACCAATGCTGGGAGTCGGGACGCTTTCCTCATCAAAACCACTCCCTCTGGGAGTGTCATCTGGGCTGAAAGCGCGAGTGGGGTGATGAACGTGTATCATCCTCCCTCCATCACACTGGACCAGGAGAACAACGTTTTTCAAAGTTGTGTTTTCGACTCAGCTTCGTTTCAAGCGGGTTCCATCACCTTCACGAACTCTTCCACGAATTCGACGGGATGGCCTTCGGATTCCAGTGTGCTGAAGTATTCCGGGACGGGTAGCCTTTTGTGGGCGCGCAACCTGAGCGGCACCGGCGAAGATGATGTCGACGCGTTGGCCGCGGATGCAGCTGGCAACCTTTACGTTACTGGAGGCTTTAACTCTTCCGCCCTGCAGTTGGATGGAATTATTTTGCACACCGCCCAATCATTCTCTTTGTTGGTGGCAAAAGTGGACACAACGCTTTCTCCCGTGCTCAAATGCACTCAGACTCCAGATGCTTTGCGCCTCTCGTGGAATTCACTGTTTTTAGGCTTCCAGTTGGAATCCAGCGACATCCCTTCCGGCGCGGACACCTGGATCCCTTATCCAACGGTGCCAACGGAAGCTAACCTCACCAACACTGTTCAAGTTCCTCTCCTGAAAACCCACCAATATTTCCGCTTGGCCAAACCCTGATCATAATAGATCACTTGAAAATACAAGGGCATTTGCCTCGCTTAAGCATTCCTCTTTTCAACCTTTGCGTTCTTTCCGACCTTTGCGTTGAATAAACACCCCTTCACACCAGACGCGCCCCCTTTGCACTGCGCTCCCAAATCGAATCTCTATGTCTCTGCGCCTTACCTCTGTGTTGAACCATTTTATCCCCTCCCAAGGACTCCCTTATTTGGCATGAAGTGTCTCGAGTTAAACCCTTTGTTAATTTTGTTTCGTTCCCATTTGAGTTCTATGCGCGCTTTGCAGCCAAATAAATCGGGTCCATAGGAAGTCCCGTTTTAGGGGCTTATGCTGCTTTGCGGCAGATTCCATCCGTGTTTATCCGTGCCCATCCGTGGTTGAGTTTCCAATTTTTCTTCTTGCGAATTTTGTGCTTTCTCGCGGCTAACCAGTTTTCATCCCCGGTGGTGAGCGCCAACTCATGATGACTTCCCTGAAAATCCCCCCGCTCCCCTCCGGCTCAACCTCCGTGATCTCTGCGACCTCCTGTTTAAGTCTGGGCTTCCGGTCCCTGTGCCTCATTGTTTGGTCTTCATTCTCGGTGGTGAGCGCCAGCTCATGATGACTTCTGTGGAAAATTCCGTCCGGCGTCCGGGCATTCCTTGTGTTCCATGTCTCGGCTTTTCTCACCCTTGAATAATTGACCCCCATCCCGCATTTCCCTACCCTGCCCTCATGAAATCTCTTCTCTGCGCCGCGCTTGGGATCTTTCTGTGCTGGACCTCTCTGGCGGCGGAAAATGCGGCCGGCACCGGACCGAGCTTTAAGGGGCCGCTCGGTTTGCAGATGTATTCGCTGCGGTTCTATGCACCCTCCAACTTTCCCGCTAAGCTCGACAAGGTCCGGGAATACGGGCTCAAAACCATCGAAGGCGGCCCGAACCGGGGCACCTCCCTGGAAGAGTTTTTCAAGGAATTGGAGTCACGCGGAATTAAGCTAGTGAGCAGCGGAGTGGATTTCGAGCGGTTGAAGGCGAACCCTGACGCGGTGGTGGAACAGTCAAAGAAGCTCGGGGTAAAATATGTGATGTGCGCTTGGATTCCCCACGGCAAAGGCCAGTTCTCAGAGAAAAACGCCCGCGAAGCCGTCGCTGTATTCAATGTCGCAGGTCCAAAATTCAAGGAGGCCGGCATCGCCTTCACCTATCACTGCCATGGCTACGAATTCCAACCCTTTCACGAAGGGACGCTCTTCGACCTCATCGTGCAGGAAACGAATCCTGATTCTGTGTTTTTCGAGCTGGATGTTTTCTGGGCTCAACAAGGCGGGGCCGACCCCGCGAAGCTGCTGGAAAAATACGGTTCACGCTTCAAGCTCATGCACGTCAAAGACCTCAGGAAAGGCGCAGCCAAAAACTTTACTGGCGGCGCGCCTGATGAAGACAGCGTGCCCGTCGGCCAGGGCGAGGTGGATTGGAAAGCCGTCTTAAGCGCAGCCGAACGAGCGCACGTGGAACATTATTTTATCGAGGACGAAGCCAAGCAAGCCGCTGATCAAATTCCGAAGACACTGCGATATCTGGAAACTTTACGATGGTAGCCGCCGAAAACCGCCAAAGCTTGGCTCTACGTCCTTTGCCTCTATTGGAGCCCCAACGGGGCGGCCATTCCTTAGCCTGGGGCACCGCCCTAGGATCCTGTTCCCATCAAAACCCAAAGCCCTGAAAGGGCGACATAACTCTTCCGTCCGCGACTTTTGGCATTCCGTCATTCTGGTTTCGTCAGTCAAATGATGATTACTATGGGCAAGGCATTGCGTTGCCCCCACCCATCAGGCAGCCATCCGCGTTTTTCGCTCAGCAAGCTCAAGCGCGTCGTCTTCCCACAGAGCTGGGTCCTGGTTTTATATTTGTCACCCTCCGCGAAGCGGCTAGACAATCGGCAACGCCCGATCAACTAATCATCCTTTATTATCCCCTCACCCCCTCCACCTCCGCCTTCGGCACATACCGCTTGAA
>JAQGOV010000145.1 GCA_028293425.1 Verrucomicrobiales bacterium | reverse complement strand
AAGGTATGGTGATACCGGAACGACACCCCCTGGCAGGCGAGCGGAGGGTAAACTCCCGTGTGGGGTTGTGGACTTTCAGGCGGCCGCGCTTCACACACTTCCAGGGTTTTCATAACTTCTTTGTGGGAGCGGAGGGTGTAACAATGGCCAGGTCTGTCTGCCCCTCCACCAGCACGCGCGCCCCGCGGGCCAGGGTAGATAAGCCGATATTCCAGCGACGATCCTGGAAGAGCGCCGGCTTGGCCATGACGAGGGCCAGCTTTGGCACAATCCGAGCCGGTTCCGGAAGCCCCAGCCAGAGTTCACAGGAAACGTCCGTTCCAATCAAGCGAACCGCGGAAGAAATGGACTCGGTGGGAAATTGGAAATAATAAATGACATCTTCACGATTTTGAACTTTCTCAATGCGCTTCAAAGTGAAGGGTGCTTCCAGCCGCCGTCCATCGGGAAGGTTTACAATTGCGGACATTGACTCCGAAGGCAGGGCGGACCAGGACGCGTCGGAGAGCGCGAGCCGAACCATCACAGTGCTGAGATCGCGAACAACCGCCAGTTCCTGTCCCGCATAGACGGGATACTCGACGATGCCATCCGCCATCTGAAGGCTGATGTTCAATTGGCCGGCGAAAGGCATCTTGAACCTTGATTGGGTTTGCTGGCGTTCATAATCGAGGGAACGGCGCTGCAGTTCCATGCGTTGCGACTGCAAATCCACTCCAAGCACTGCCAGGTTGGTCTGCTGGAGATAACGGTAACCATCCTCCATGACTTTGAGCTCTTGACGGGCCCTCGCCACGTTCTCTGGATTAATTGACTTATCCTTTAGGCCGGGGAAGTTAACCGTGGCGCCAAGGAGGTCTCGGTTCGTCGCCACAACCTCTAATAACGCGAGTTGGCGGCGCGCTTCTTCAATGTCGTGAGCAGTTTTGAATGTCTGCTTGGGCAGATCCAGTTCCATGATGAGCCTCTCCCGCTCAGCCAGGCGGCTTTTGGCCTCGGCGAGGGCGTTGGACTCAGCAGCGAGGATTTTAGGTTCAAATTCGGCCCAAACGAAGCCGGTCTGCAAGTTCGTCTGGGGTTTGTCCACATATAATTTAATCTGGCCGGCAAGAGGTGAGTTGACGGTCATGCTGGTGCGTGGAAGCACCCGGCAGGTCAAGACCGCCAGCCGCATCTTGTTCATTCGCGGGTAAGAGTCCAGGGAGAATTGCGCAGGGGCAGGCACATCCTCCTGGGCTGGAGCTACCGCAACCTTGCTGCATCCCATGGCCCCGAACAAAAGGAAAATGGCGAGTGTCCGCAGCACATCTTTACCTGCCCGGGCAGGCTGTCCAAGGGTGTGGTTCAAGGGGAAATGCATATTACTTCGGTGTTAAAGGGGTTTTGTCGGGCTGTACCATTTCTGCTCATCCACAAACCACATGAGCGCGTTGAGCTCCGCGATTTCGCGCCGCAGCTTGCGATCCTGCTCCCTGAGATTCCGGTAAAGGTCCAGGAGGCTGATGATGCCGGCGAAATCTCCCGGCAGTGGGACTTGCTCCAAAAGCGGGATGACCCTTTGAAGCTGGGCGAGTTGCTCCCGACTCAGCGTCAGCAACCGTTGAGCGGCCAAAAGTTTATCCACGAGGGCCAGTGAGTCCTGCTGGATTTGCTCCATCTGCAGGACCTGGTCACGACGGGCCTGCTTTAGTTGTCGTGAGACATAACCCCTTGTATCGATTCGCCAGAAAAAGTCGCCGCGCAAGACGATCTCATCAGGTCTCCAGGTCCGAGTCACGCCATTGATCCGCTGATAAAGAGCTGGCCCGGTCACGAAGACATTTACCTCCGGCCAATATTGCAGCTTTATTCCGACCTCCCGGGCCCATTCACCGGCGATTTCGATAGCCACCAGGCGCATCTGCAACTGGGCCACCCGGTTGGTGTCCGCCAGAGGTAGCGGCGAGGATTCATACGAGAAGCCCGGAATGCCATTGGTGACTAGATTCCACCGCCATTCCCGTCCTCCCATCAGGTCGCTAATCTTGGTTTGAAGGGCATCGGCTTCTTTCTCATGCGCCAGCAAACGACCATTGATATCACGCATCAATGCATCGCCAGATACAGGTTCGGCCCGCTGCACAGCTTGAGCAAAGACCTTTTCAGTCTCAAGCTGAGCGGCAATCTCGCGGTGCTCCTGTGCATCCAGGAAAGTTTTGTAGAGTTCCAGGGTCTGTTCCCGCACCGCCAGTTCATAAACCGTCTGGGCACGCAGCAGAGCAAGTTTGGCCGCGAAAAGGCGGGTATTCATGTTCACGATGCCAGGGATGTTGAAAAAGCTATCGACGCTAAAAGTCACATCATCCAGGCCAATAGAGGAAATCTGGCGCAGGGACTCGGATACGCCGGATCGAAAATTGAGGTTTGGAATGAGGTCCTTGAAGACCTGGCGAACATTCTCGATCGCGTTAGTGATATCATTACGTCCTCGGCGCATTTTTAGGTTTCGGTCCTCCAAAAGCTGCAGGGCTTCCGGCCAAGTTGCGTTGCGCGGGGGCAGAGCCGTTTGGCGCGCCACGTTCGTTTGCCATTGGGCCTGAACGTCGCGGTAATAACTGGAAACCTTCTTCGTAGGGGAAAGGCAGCCGGCGAGCAGCAGGAGCAACAAGGAAAAGCCCGCTAATAAAAACAAATTCTTTTGTTTGGAAACGACTATCATCGGTGCTTTCCACTGTAAGTTCTTCAGCTTTCAGAAAAATAGGGCAGTTCCCCCAGATTCACATGGAGTTACGAACGAACCTCGCTACGGGCTTGAAAAGCATTGCCCCAAAAAGGAGAAAACCCGCCTCCGGAAAGAAGCGGGTTTTTTAGATAAGAACGCTTAAACTTATTGCGTGGTGAAAGTTCCGCTCTGGGTCCCGGTCCCTGAGTCAGTGCTGGTCAGGCTTCCCGAGTTGGCAGAGTCAAATGTCAACACTGAATTGACAGTTCCAAGACTGGAATCTTGAAGGACAAGGTTTGCGGTGTTGGTGCCTGTCCGGTTGTAAGTGTAGGTTCCAGTGCTGTCGCCAATGGCGGCCCCATCGCCAGTGATCGTATAATTGCCGGAGGTATCCCTGGCGGCCCCTTGGGTTGTAAGTGTGTAGGTGCCAGTGTTAGAAAAGGGAGCCGCTCCATCGTTCACTGCAACAGCCATCGTCCTTGCACCGAATCCTGCGGGAGCAATGGTGCCAGTGTTGGTGCTGCGGTGATTGTTGTTATCGTCACAGGCAGTGAGATACATCAGGGAGGCGAGGCTAAGTGCGAATGCGAATAGTTTTGTGCTTTTCATTTTTATCCTTTGGTTACTGTTAGTTTTAACTAGCGAGCGTATTATGCCTTTGCGTGTTTTTATATCTATGGGGTTTAACACTAATTCATCGGTATCGTAATCACGTACCAATGCTTTCATGGTGTTCCTGCGGGGCTGCACGCACCCGCGAAAGTTCCTGGTTCTCCTGCAAAAACCTGAATAACTTCCAGGGGCGAACACAAATGGTCTCATTGATTTTAAATCGAAGCCGTGATTACCGGACGCCTCCCGGAGTGGTTACGGTGATACCGCTTCCGATTGGAATGAAAATACCGGTCGGACCAGCCGGACTGCGAACCACGGCCCGGGCGCCTTCATTAATTGCAACGGAGCTAACAAATGTCTGGAGAATCACGTCAGCGTACTTGGCCAGATAACGATAAGGAGAGTAAGGCACGTAAACAATATCGCCGGGCTGAACCATGACATCCGGAGCGCGCCCCTGAACAATTTCCTTATAATCAACGATCGCTATTCGAGGATCTGACAAGGAGCCCCGGACCACCGCAACGTGTGACAGATAAGCATCCTTGATCGTGCCAAGCGCGCCAGAGATAGCGCCCACTATTGTCAGATTTTCGTGATAGATCACCGTCTTCGGCGCCTGCACAGCGCCTAAAACGTAAACCTCGCGGGCGGTCGCCGAGGCGAAATAAATAAAATCATCCGGCTGAAGAAAAACATTTTGTGAGAGATCTCCCTCACGCAACAAGCGATGCAAATTGATTGGCAGGACCTTGCCCTGCCGCATCACAAAGCTTCTCCTCAGGTCGGCCAAATCTTCGGGGTTATAGCCAGTATTCAAATCCCTGCCAGTTGCGATGTTGGCCGCGCCCCCAGCCAGGGCCACTGCCTCCAGCACCGTCATCGTGTTCGTCATCGAGTATACACCCGGCGCGGAGAACCGGCCCAGCAGCCAGACGCGCTTGCTTTCAACTCCGCGCAGCACCACCGACAGCTGCACGTTGTCTTTGATGTAATTGTGGAGCTCCCGCTCTATGAGAGCTTTTGTCTCGGCCAATGTCAGCCCCCAGACATCAAGCCCTGGGAGCAGATGGAAATAAAGCTTCCCATCCGGCCCGACAGCGGTTAGGGCGCGGGAAGTCGGATCATCCAACAATTCAATTTCCAGGCGGTCGCCTGGTCCGAGGGTAAAAAAGTTGGTGGGCGGAGTCAGAAGCGATGAAGGAATAGGATTCGTCAGTGCGACAGATTGGAGAGCCGCAGGGGGCGGCTGTTGTTTTACTCGGGGGTTAAATTGGGGGCCTGTGTGCTGGCAGCCTGCCATGAGCATTGCCGCCATCGATCCCAGAACCAATGCTAAGGCGTATCGGGTCATAAGTTAGGTAAGACAGGTTTCGTGAAAATGGGTCCAACGTTTCCTCCAGCCCATGCCGCAACGGAGGATTGGATGAAAGCGGTAGCCGCAAGATCGAGCAGTTCCTCGGCCCTGATAAAAGGCCGATGCGGCACAAAGATAATGTCCTTCGGTTCCAACTTGAAGTCGGTGGCACGGCCATCGAGGGTCGCCCAGGTATCCACAACGAAGGTTTGGGGCTTGTTCAATGAACCCCGGATCACCAGCACCTTCGATTTGTAAGCGCGCAAGGTATAACCACCGCGAGCGCTGATGGCTGAAATCACCGTCACGTTTTCGGTCCAGGTGTGGGGCCCAGGCACGTTCACATCCCCAAGCACATAAACCTCCTTTAGCGCGCCGGACGCAAAGTAGAGATAATCATTTGGTTCCAGGGGAGCATTTTGGCTTAGGTCCCCCTCTTGAAAGAGTTTTTCGAGGTTGACGGGGAGGCGTTTTCCTTGCCGCATCACAAAACTCTTCTGGAGATCGACAAGGTCCACGCTGTTCTGGTTGTCAATCGTGCCCGTCTCGAAGCCATGAGCGCGAGCGACCGCTTCCATAACGGTGATGGGCCGATCGAGGGTGAACACACCTTTGTTCATCACCTTCCCCAGTACGTAATACTTTTTACTGTTGTAGGCGAAAGGCGTGACGATGACGTTGGGGGCTCGATAGTACTTGGACAATTCTTCGTCAAATTTCTTGCGAAGCTCATCCACTGTGAAGCCAGCCGCCATGATGTCCTGTGCCTGGAGGTAACTCACCCTGCCATCGGGACCGATCATGACTTCGTTCCGCGCCAGTTCAGGTTGGCCAAAGAGGGTGAAGTTTAACATGTCCCCCGGGCCAAGCGTAAGCTTCTTCTGCCAGTCAGCCCGTTGGGTGGGACTGAGCGCGGCTGAAAAGGAGGTGTTCGTTTGGAAAGAAGGAACGGAAGCCGCTGTATTCGGCCCGGAAGGGCCCTGGGCTTGCGCAGCCCCAGCGGAACTTAGGACCAAACCGAGGAGCAGGCACGGCATCCACTTGGCAAAAGGCTTTCGTGACCGGGTGCTTAAATCGTGGTTCAACAACGTGCCCACCAGGTTGCAGTGCGCATCCCTGAGGGTGACGAGTTGCTCGCGCGTATCCGAAGCGTCCGCTTTGCCACAGTCCGTCAGCCAAAGCAGGTTCGGAAGCTTTTCAGCGAGCAGCACGGCTTCCGGCTCCGTTGCCGGTGGCAATTCCACGAAGATAACCACATTCTCGATGTTCTTCCATTGATTCAGGGCAACCTGCCATTGTTTGCGACGTTCAAGATTCCAAACCCAGCCGGGCAGCGGGATATGCACCATAGGCTGGGGATTCTCACCAGTAAGTTGTTCAGTGACCTGGGCGGGGGTATTGAGCATGCTGTGCGTTAAGGCCCTGGACTCACTCTCCTGAAACGTTTCGGGTTCGTGGTGGTTGCCATTTGGTTTGATATGGAAAGGATCATCCTCGCGGGAAGCGGCGATCGTTAAAACGCGGTAACCACAATCGCTTGCTGCCTGGGAAAGCAAGTTCACCCACGTCGAACGACCCTCTCCGGGTGACGAAGAGGTAATCCCACAAACAAAGCCGCGATTTTTCGAGGAGCGAAGCTTGCCTTGCAATGACACCCAGGTTCGGAAAGCCCATTGGGCCTGGGAGGCAGGAGTCATTTTATTCAGATTGCCCAGGGTCGCAACAACCGGGAGGCCTGTAACCCGGCGTGCATCTGCCGGTGTTTTCAATTTGGGATCGAGCAGGATCAGCAACAGAATCAGTAAGAGCGCTCCGCCGCCGCCCACCGCTCCTCCAAATACTCCCATGAAAATGACCTTGGGAGCTCGTTTGGTTTCCGTGACGTCCTTGGTGCTCGCCTGGGTGAAAACTCGGCAATATCCTGGCGGGTTTTTCACGAAGCTCTGCGCCTCGCGTTCCCGGGAAGCGAGGAGCACACGGCTGTTCGCCAGGGCCTGCAGATGCGAAGTCAGCAGTTCGGTGCCAGATTCCGAATCCACCAGGCCCGGACTTTTTGAAGCACCCGGCTGCTGATTTTTCAAGGTGTTCTGTTTTTCGGTCTGTTGAATTTGCTTTTCGATCTCCTCTATTTTGGCGCGCTGAGCAGAAACAGTGGGATGACGATCCGTGTACTTCATCAGCAGGCCCAGCAATACGTCCTGCTCGTCCTGAAGCTTTTTTGTAAGCTGGTTGTTGCGCTCTGAAGGCTT
>JAQGOV010000721.1 GCA_028293425.1 Verrucomicrobiales bacterium | reverse complement strand
CGGCTCGCCTTCGGCGCACAGCGGCCGGCGAATGATCCGAACACGCCCGCGCCAGGCGCACCAGCCGCGAATAGCCCAGATCAGAAACGCTGCGAACAATCTGAATGCAAACATGGTCTAAACTCCTAGCTCAGGTATTAACCTGCTCTTAGCTAATGGTCAAGCGAATTGCGGATTTCTGTCCCGTGTATCACAGCTGACCGTATTGCAAGCGGCTTCAATCTCTGCGCCCGTCGCTGCAATGAGCCGGTCTAGGTTCAGACGCCAGAAGCGCCCCCGGAAATTCTTATTTCCGAAACTGATTTCATGCAGCACTTTACCGTCGCGGAACGGTTGCAACGCTCGGTCAATGCGGTAGGGGTCAACGTTCAGACGCTGCGCTAGCTCGGTCGGCCTGACGTACAGCTCACCCTTCTGCGTAGCAATCGGGAAGCGCTGGCCCCCGGTGCTGAAGGTGCGCTCTTCTACGTGGTAAGCGCGCTCGATTTCTTGCGGCTTGACTAGGTAGTTTTCAAGCAGCTCAAACAGCTGCGGCAGATCGTACATGACCGCCTGAAGCACTGGCAGTTCTGCCTGGCTGCGGTCGCTACGCGCGCCGAGGAAACGCTGCCCGCGCGGCTCAATTTCGCACTGTATCCAACGCAAATGCGCAATCATGCGCTGCGTATCCACGTCCCCATGCTGCCCCGGGACTTCGAGCGCGCGCAGCGCTGCGTCAGTTTCTAGCGTGGGCGTGAAGATTGCTAGACGGTCGGCAATGGCCTTCACCGCGTCAGGCCCGTTCGCGCCGCGGATGCGAATATCGGCAAGCTCATTGACTGTGATCACGAGCCTAGGCGAGCCAAGCAACAGAACTTTTTCTTGCCCCTTCGGTTCAATCAGCCGGTCACGCGAGGCAACCAGATCCCGGAATTCATGCCCGGTCAGCTCTTTGGGCATTTCTTCGTCAGCATGCCAAATCGGGCAGCGGGTCAGCGACCCGTTGAACTGCTGCACAGCGTTGTCAAGCTTCACCGGCAACGCGCCCCAGGTCTGCGCTAGTAGCCGCGCGAAAAGGCTTTTTCCTGTGTCGCCCTTAGCAATGACGGCCAGCGCTGCGCTCGGGTGCCCGGCGTGCCGCTGGTCAGTTGCAGCGATCCAGTCATACAGCTCGTCTACAAATTCCGCGCCGCCGGACAGGTGCTCTAGCCAGTTGTGCGTAGCTTCATCGAACGCGGCCAGTTCGCGCGGAATCATTTGGTGCCCAATGAGCAGGCGCGCTTCAGAAAAGATAAAGCGCGTTGCGTCAACAGCGAAGTTCTTTTCTATGGTATGCGCGTTGCAGCCATACCACTGCATAATATTCTCTGTAGGATACATGCGCCCGGCTGTGTCAATAAGATTGAGCAGGTTATTTCCCATGCCGAACTGATTGATCAATTCTAGCCGCAACGCCGCGTCATCTTTGAGCTTCAGCGCATATACATCTTGCGACGGGTGCCGCAGGTAATAGATCCCGTCAGCTTTCACGATCACATCTTTCAGCGTGCGCTGCTGCTCGGCAGGCTGCCCCGGCACAGGGGCGACTTCGGGGGCGTGCATCGGCACACCGATCGGGGCCTGCCCAAGCAGTGTGCTTTCAAGCGTGCGCAGCGTATCAGCCTTGCCCTGCTTGCGGCCCTGGTGATAGGTGAGCTGCCGTGCAAAGCCTTCTAGCGTGGGCTCGCCCTGCAAGCTCAGTGCTGCGCTGAAGAGCCCCAGCACGCTGCGCGGATCGCAGAACGGAAATTCTTCGATGATCTCGCCAGCGAGCTGGAACGTCAGGCCGTTGCGCTGACCTTCTGGCGCGAAGGGCTCGCCGCGCACAGCCTTGGCTAGCGCGCGGCCCAGCATGGCGTGGCGCTCACTCTTGCGCCGTTGCAGATTCAGCGCTAGCGCGTGCATTTCGCGCAGGCCGATGACTTCGGTTTGCTCTAGCAGCTCAGCGCTCAGGCTAGCATGCGCCGGCACAAAGCCCGCGTCATGCGTAGCCGGGGCAGCTAGCAGTTCTGTGAACGATCTCAAACAGACCCCTTCGGAATAAAGAACAAGCGTTCTACGCGCCCGGCTTTTTTCGTGGCCGATTGCATGCCCAAATTTCGGGGGATTTCTGCAATACAAATGCCGATCGGCGAGACGTATTCGCTAATCAGCACGTCAGTAAATGCAGCCCACTGTACTGCGCGCCGATAGAACCGCTCGTGATCAAACTTACCCTCATAGCCGGTAGTATTGACGTATGGCGGATCGCAATAAATCAAAGCATCGATGGCCCCGGGTTCGACTGTCAAAAAATCGCAATGCTCGAAGCTAAAACCTGCGCAGGCTGGTATGTCTTTTAATAGCTGATTGCTCGCGCATTCGGCGTAGCGCTGTTTTTTACGATCCGCAGCATAGCCCCCGAAATACTTCCCCCCGAAACTGACGCCGAAGCCCGCAAAAGCCTTAAGCGGTTCCGTGTCTGATAGCGTTTTTGCGCATTCATACTCATGCCGGCTCAATACTCTTGGCGGCTGCCACCCTGCACGCACGGCGTTATATAGCGCGATTAATGCCCCGCAGTTGTCGCTAGCACAGCCGAATCCGCCTAGCGCTGGCGTCAGCCCTAAGCCGCCGCAGAAAGGTTCCCACAAATAGCGACCTGCGCGCACTTCATTTATGATAGGCGCTAATTTCTTAGCAATATAGCGCTTTCCGCCTAGGTATTGCAAAGATCACGCCCTTTTGCGGAACGGTATTACCTTGCCGAAGCCTTGC
>JAQGOV010000132.1 GCA_028293425.1 Verrucomicrobiales bacterium | reverse complement strand
CGTGGACGGGCGCGAACCGCTTCCTGGCTAAGGTATATAAAAGCGAATCCTTTAAGAAGGCTTACCTGGCCGCTCTGCGGGAATTCAATGAGACGATTTTTCAACCTCAGCGCATTGGACGCCAGGTCGATGACCTGGCGACGCTTTTGCGGGCACCGATCCAGGAGGAATCGGCAGCGCGACTGGCTGGATTCAACAAAGCCGTCGCTGGGGAAAAGGTGACCATTAACATGGGTCCTGGTTTCCCGCCTGGAACCCAAGTGAAACCGATCAAGGCGTTTGTCCCAGCTCGAAATAAATTGGTGAGCGAGCAACTGGCGGGCAAATCTTGAGACTTAGAACTTCAGGCGGTAAAAGCGGGTTCCGGCAGCGGGGCTGATGGTTTGTTGGAATTGTGTTCCGTTCAGGAGAGGGGAGCCGGGGACGGTGTTCCAATTTGTTGGGGAGACGAGGTTGGTGGTGGCTTCGAGTTTATAGGCGGCATAATTGGAAAGCCAGGAGATGACGACGGCATTCGTGGAGCGTTGAATGGTGAGGTTTGGACGCCCCAGTTCAAAAGCGCCGATGTCACTGCCGTCGCCGCCGGACGCATTCGCGATTGCGGCGAAGTCGAAAGGACGCGGTTCACCGCGCTGATCGGTGGTCGCGCCCGTGTTAACCCCCTTATCTATCGCGGGACTGCCGGGCAATAAGGCGTGGGTAAAGGTGAGTCCCCCATTGTCCGCCAACGGGCCGAGCAATGGATCCGTGTTGATACGGTCGGTGGAGTTTGTGAAAAAGCCAGCGGCGGCATCACTGCTCAAATTATGACCGAAGCTGTTGATGGCGCCGCCATTGTTGGCAATGTTTCCTCCCGTGGCACCACTCTTCAGGATGGTGTTGTTGATAGTTAAGGTGGCGGTGCCATTCGCGCCGTTATTAAAGATGCCTCCGCCGAAATTGGCCGAGTTACCACTGAATGTGCAGGCACTGATGCTCAGGTTGCCGCTTCCGTTCGCCCCTGTGTTCCAAATGGCGCCACCCTGGCCCGCGGAGTTTCCGCTGAGCGTGCAGAGGCTGAGTGCCGTGCCAGCCAGGCCGCCATTGCCATCATTGAAAATGGCGCCGCCCACGCCGTTATTGCTCGCCACATTGCTGCTAAAGGCGCATGCGGTGGCTGAAACGAAGGCGGTCCCTCCAACCCCGTAATTGTAAACACCGCCGCCGTTCCCCGCGGAAGTGTTGCCGACAATCGTGCAGGCTTTCAAAGTCAGATTTGCCTCACGCGTGGAGACGGAGGCGTCATTGTAAATGCCGCTGTTGCGATTGCCGGCGATGACGCAATTGGTCAGGGTGAGAGTGGCGTGGTCATT
Source organism: Verrucomicrobiales bacterium (assembly GCA_028293425.1). Lineage (GTDB taxonomy): Bacteria > Verrucomicrobiota > Verrucomicrobiia > Limisphaerales > JAQGOV01 > JAQGOV01. The sequence goes on along the minus strand of JAQGOV010000132.1, from coordinate 8,509 downwards.
CCAGACTCCCCCACCAAAACCGCCAACCCCGTTGGTAATGGTCAAGCCGGAGATGACGGCCTTCACAAGGTTGTTGGTTCCGGAAACATGAAATACGCGACGAGAGCCGTTCCCGTCGATGGCCAGAAGCCTGGGCCCAGGACCGAGAATCGTGACGTAGGCGCTGATAAACAATTCCCCGCTGGTTAGAACAATCGTGCCGGCTACGGTGTCAGAGAAAACAACGGTATTATTGCCGCCAAGGCTGTTGTTGTCATTGATGGCCTGGCGGAGCGAGCCGTCGCCTTCATCTTCATTGTTGGAAACAACGAGGGTGGCAGCGAAGGCTGTCGACGCCGAGAGGAAAGCGATTGCAGTCATGAAAAGGCAAACTTTGCCAAGATGGGAAGCAGGGTGCGTTTCTATAGGATGATGCAGCCACAGTGGCATGAATCGCCCCCTTTTTGAAGCGAAATTTGACCCGGCGTGTCTCTCGCGCGTTCACTCACTCACTCAAAACCTGACGGGAAGCAAAACTCCGATCACTTGTAACGGCCCCGATAAAACCGGGTGGCTCTGTTGGTGACTGCATCTTTAAACGTCCACGGACTCACAGGAGGCTGGTTGGTGAAAACAGGCGTCCAATTTACAAGGTTGGTAGAGAGTTCGACGTAACAAACCAGGCCGGTGGCGGAGTCGATGTTGAAGAGCGGTACGCCGTTGGTCGTTCTGAGATCCAGCAGCCGCATGGGGGTGAGGGCACGCACGGTGATGTTGACTACGGCCGAGGTTCCCCAGGCGCCTTTAGAATCTGCGCCCCGGGCAATCAAGGCGTAGGTGCCCGCCGGCACATTGGTCCAGGTGAAGGTGTAAGGAAGAGCGGTTTTCTGCCCGAGCTTTGCTCCGCTCGCGTAGAACTCAACGTTCGTGATCCCATCGGCATCGGTGGCTGTGGCCGAGAGCGTCACATTGGTAGGGCTAATGAAAACGGAGCCGTTGGTCGGGCTGTTCAACGTCACTACCGGCGGCACATTGGCCGGCGCGCTTACGGTGATGTTGACCACGGCCGAGGTTCCCCAAAGCCCCGATGGGTCCATCGCCCTGGCCATGAGTGCATAATTCCCGCTCTGCACGTTGGTCCAGGCGAATAGAAACGGCGCTGACAATATTTCGCCCAGCTTCTGCGAGCCGGCATAGAACTCTACCTTCGCAATCCCGTCGTCATCGGTCGGCGTGGCAGACAGAACCAGGTTGGTGGGCGTGGTGAATACGGAGCCGTTGGTGGGACTATACAGATTCACCACGGGCGGGACGTTGGGAGTGCCCGGTCCAAAACCGATGCGCAAAATGTTGGCCCCCCCTGAAACGGGCGTACCAAAGTTCTGGTCCGGATATAAATCGCTGAAGTAAAGCCCATCCGGACCAGCCGCCAATGCGGCGACCGTGGCCTTGCCCGTTCCATTATAGGTGATGAAAGGCGTCGGGCCGCTCAAGCGCGCTCCCGCGGCGCTCAGGACGAATTCGGAGATCCTTTTGCCCCGTTCCTGCGGACCATCCGCCCAGGTTGGGCCGGATTCCGTCACAAAGGCATGATCCCATTTACTAGAGGGAAACCCGCTGCCCCCGAATCGGCTCTGCTGGATGAAGACGAGGTTCACGGGGGCTGCGGCAGGCGACCAGTTATACAGAGCAAACGTGCTCATGCTCGCATCCGTGTCGTTGAAGCCATAGTTGCGCCCGCTGAATACCTTGGCAAAGCGGTCCACGTTCGGGCCGTTCTCCACCTCGTAGTGGAATCCATCCGCGGCGCGCCAGTCTCCGCCGAACGGGTTTCGGAAACCATAAGCGTAAATATAGTCCTGCGCGTTCGTGCCGTTGCTCGCTCGATAGAATGGGTTCGTCGTTACAGGCCTCCCATCCAGTTCCATCCGCAGGATCTTTCCGCGAAAGGAATTGGTGTTCATCGATGTCGTGTAATCAAAGCCATCTCCCATATGCACGTAGAGCTTCCCATCCGGCCCGATGCTTACGTTTGAAATCTGGTGCGATTGCCCTTGCGGTTCGCCGGGCATGGCCAGGATCGTTGTTTGCGAAGCAGCTGTCAGGCCCCCATCCGTGCTGTGGAACCTCACTACCTTGGGATAATGCGGTTCGCCATCGATCCCGTCCGGGTCGTAGAGCATCGCCGCGAAGATATCGCCGCTGTTTGGGTCCACCGCTATCCCCGTTAACCCCTGTTCGCCGGACCCAGGGAAGGCTCCGGTCGGATTGAAATTCAAGAGGTTGCTCGCGTAGACGCGGACCTGCCCGCTCCGCGTTACCACCTTGATCGTGCCATAGAGTTCGGTGACGTAATAGAAAGGCGAACCCGGACCGGTGCCCGGATTCGGCACAAAGACAATGTTCACCGGCAACTGAAACCCGGTCGCCACTACCCGCACGTTGTAGCCCGGGTCATTGAGAATCCAGCCGGGCGCATTCGTGTTCGGATTCACCTGCGCAACCGTTCGAAAGGGCCGTTCTGTCCAGGGACTCCACTCCGTGAGCGGATCCCCGCTGCTGTCCTTGTGCCTGATGCGCAGCTTGTAGTTCGTGTCGTAAAACAACGAGGTTCGCCCCGCGTGCGAATTTTCAAACACGCCATCACCGAGGTGCGTGTGCACCTTCTCGATCCCACCAATGCAGGACGTTACCCAGGCCCGTTCCGCGGGAGAGACTGTCCAAATTTCGAAGTCGCTGCACACATGCGTATCGCCCGGGTCAGGATCGGAAAAAGGTGCTGTCTCCATATGCACATCCGAGGGATTGAGCAGTTGATTATCCGTGCTCGGCTCGGTAATGGTGGGGGCCCGAGGTGGATGGTTCGTGCTCAGGTTTGGTGGATAAAGCCGGCTCTGCGGAATGATTTCTAGCGGCTGACTCGCGCTCGACCAGTACAAATGTGCCACCGCTCCGTAAAGATTGTCATAATAATGCACCCGCAAAGTCGCGGCGTTTTCCGCCGTCAACGTCACCGGAATGCTGCTCACCGTCGTCGGCGGTTGATCCACCCAGTTATCCAGGATCAGCACGCCATTCAGCCACACCCGCACCCCGTCATCCGTGTTCGCGTAAAAAGTGTACGTCTCGGAGAAGTGCGGCTTCACCCATCCTGTCCAGCGGACGGAAAACGTGTCTGTGTCGATCCCCGGGCCTGGGGCTGCTTCACCCCAATTAAAGTCAATGTTCGGATCCAGCCGGGAAAAAACAGGAGTGGTGAGGTCCGGATTATTGAAATACTCCCCGAGCAGACCGGTCCCATCGCCAGCAGCCGCGTGCGATTCTGGTAAGATGGAAGTGATACCTAAAATGGTTATAAACGAAAGAACAATTCCAGTTTTCATCGATATCAGCGTCCGCCAGGGAGTTTTGGTTCCATGCAATCCCAGGCCGCGGCGATTCTCCCGGAAAGCCCGTAGTTCAGAAATGGGGACTCTCACCTATTCTCTCGTTCCGCGGAGCTGCGTTGGAAGTGCCGAGGCAGACCGCGCCAACCGTAGCCGTCGATGTGTCATCCTTTCGCGTTTATGGGGCAAACTGCTCCCCTCTGTTTGCGGTTCCTGTGTTATTTTGCTCTATGAGACGGATCTTTCTGCTCTCACCGGCGCAGACAGGTGGGCCGCGAGCGGACATGGTGCTGAACCCAAATGCCGGATTTGACCTGGCCCGCCAACTGCATCGAGGTGAACGCGTGCCACTGGGGGACTTATTCAGTTTCCTGAGCGGCCTTTATTTCCGCGGGAAACTCAGCTATGCGCGGAGGTTCGCGCAACCTGCCAAGAACGGGATCTGGGTTATCACTTCCAATCGAGGGCTATTGCCGCCGGATGAGCGTATTGATATGAACACTTTCCGGGCTTTCGGCTCGGTGCCGATTGAAACGGACAACCCGGAGTACCGAGATCCATTCGAGAGGGATGCACGCCGCTTGGCTGGGAGTTTGAAGGGGAATGACGAGGCAGTCCTGCTGGGCAGCATCAGCACTGGCAAGTATTCGGAAATCCTGTTGAAGGCTTTTGGCGCGCGCTTGAAGTTTCCGGTGGATTTCATTGGCCGGGGCGACATGAGCCGGGGCGGCTTGCTGTTGCGCCGAATGCGCGAAGGGATCGAACTGGAATACGGTGCGTTGGAGGGAGCGGTCCGGCGCGGCCCGCGGGCGGCCAAGCTTCAGCCCCAGCGGCAGAATCATGCGGACCTGCACGCCCGCTTTGGGCAGTGCTGCGAGGCGATTGAGGACTAGTATGGCTGCAAAAGTTTTAGTGGGAACGGCGAGTTGGACCGATCCAGGGTTCATCGCCGATTGGTATCCGAAGCAGGTCCCGGCGAGCCGACGGCTCCAATGGTATGCCTGCCATTTCAACATGGTGGAGTTGAACTCGAGTTTCTACGCCATACCGAGACAGCAGTCTGTCCAAAAGTGGTGTCGGGAAACACCGCCGGGTTTTGTTTTCGATGTGAAGCTGCACAAGTTGCTTTCACGTCATTCCACAGATATCAAGCTGTTGCCACCTGAGCTGAGGAGGAAGGCGAAGGCAATAGGGGACAAGGTTGAGCTGACGCCAGCTATTGAGAAGGCAGTGGCAAAGCGGTTTCTTCAAGAGATTGAACCCTTTCGCGAGAACGAGAAATTAGGCGCGCTCCTGCTCCAGCTTTCCCCGTCGTTTCGTCCGCGAACGCATCAGCTCGGGGAGTTGGATCATCTCTTTGAACTATTGGAAGATTACCCGGTGGCGGTGGAGCTGAGGAATGTCGATTGGGTGAGCGAGGCGCATCTCAGCGACACGACCAAGTACTTTCGCAAACACAAGCTTACCTTTGTGTCAGTGGATGCGCCGGAGGCTTCTCATTTTATGATTATGCCGGGGACGGATGTTGTGACAAATCCGCAGCTCGCTTACCTACGTCTGCACGGACGTAATGCGCGAGGCTATATTCGAGGGCGAACCGTTGCGGAGCGTTTCGATTACGAATACTCGAACCAAGAACTGCATCAGATTGCAAACCGGGTATCGAACCTGGCCGAGGAGTCCAGCGAAATTCATGTGGTGTACAATAATAACGCTTCCAACTATGCGCCAAAGGCAGCGGAGCATTTTAAAGAGATCGTGGCCGAGGAACACAATGAGCTGAATCTTGGGCCACAGATGGAGAGCGAAGAAGCCAGGGAATTGGATTTTAATGAAGGGAACAACAAGAGCCGGCGCGTGCATGCTGGTGTGAGGTGAGAAAGGATAGGTATGAGTACGGCAACGTTGGAAAAGAAACAACTGGAGCAGCTTGCGGAATGCATTTGTGTTTGCGTGAAATGTCCGCTGCACACTTCACGTACCGTTGCGGTGCCGGGCGACGGCAGTACGAGTTCCAAGTTCATGATCATCGGGGAAGGACCCGGGCGTGACGAGGACAGGACCGGGCATCCCTTTGTGGGAGCTTCCGGTAAGTATTTGGATCATGTCCTTGAAGGCTCGGGAATGGACCGCAGTGACTTCTTTATTACCAACATTGTAAAATGCCGACCACCCAACAATCGTGTACCAAAAGCCATTGAGATTCTGACCTGCACTTCCAATTACCTTTTTAAGCAGATTGAGTTGGTTGACCCCAAAATGATCATCCTGCTCGGCGGAACGGCTGTGAAAAAAGTGTTGGGTTTCAAAAGTGTGGAAGAGGCAAGGGGACGGGTGGTGGAGTCGAATGGACGGAAGTATATGGCCACCTATCATCCTGCGTCGCGGTTCTATCGCGAAGACTTGGCCGAGAGGATTGAGAAGGATTTTGGGTTTATTCGGAGCGAGTTGAAGAAGTGTGACTGAAAAGGGGTTACTTTTGGCACTTTGAACACCAGGCAGTTGTGCGACCACCGATTGTCTCGCGTTTTAGGGGCGTGTTGTGCTTCGGACACACGCCTTTGTTGTTCCAGCGCTCATTGAAGAGCCAGCCCTTCGGCAAGTCGGCATATGCCTCGCTGACATGCTTGATGGCTTCGCGGCAGACGAAGCGCACTTGCTTCCAAAGCGCTTTGGAATCTTTTCCTTTAATGTTGCCGGAGGGGGTGTGCGGGTTTAGCTCCGCGCGCCAGAGGATTTCATCAGCCATCCAGTTACCGACGCCTGGGAAGCCGTTCTGAAGCAGGAGCGCGGGTTTGATCGGGAGCTTGCGATGGCGCTGCAGGAACGACTCCATGATTTCTAACGTAAAGGCTTCAGAGGATAGCGCGGGTGGAATGGCTGCCCACCAGTCCGGCGCTGCTTTGGTTTGCGCGAACCGCACGCGTCCAAAATGCCGCATGTCAGCGAAGACCAATGCGCGTTGCTTTTGAAAGAGGACCAAGTGGTCGTGCTTGGCTGGGAGGAAGTCTGGTTTCTCCACCCGCATGGCACCGGTCATGCCCAAATGAATGCCGAGCCAAAAGTTTTTGGAGAAGCGGAAGACCATCTGTTTGCCACTTGCCGAAGACTCAAGGAGAGTCGAACCGGGAAGGGCTTTCTCCATCTGGGAGGTATCGCTGCCACGAAAGATGCGCTTGTCCGCGTGGAGGCTCACGGAGCGGATCTTTTGTCCGAGGCCGGGATTCCACTGTTTACGAAAATATTCGACTTCAGCCAGCTCAGGCATGCCTCGTTAAAATGGGGCTTCCTCTTGCTCTCCGAAGAGGGAAGGAGTGGTAGCTACCGGGTTGCGGGCGGCGGTTGGAGTTGGAGGAACCTCGGTCGCCAGGTTTGTTTCCGGCATGGTTGGAAAGGCAGTGGCGGTTGTCATGAGCACTTCGTGCGGAGGGGCGGACGGTGTTTCACGGCTTTGCAGGATCACGATGGCTGGCCGAAGCATCTGCCCTTGGAAGCTAAAGCCCGGCGCGACGGTTTCGCGGATGCGTGCGCCATCGTAAGGTTGGCCTTCCGGATCCGCCAGTTGGTGGGTCTTCTCGTCGTATGCATCGTTTGGCCGCGCTTCAAAAGCCACCAGGCCTACGCGGCGGCCAGCGTCGCGGCAGGCATTCTGGAAATGGGTAAGCTGCTCGACGATGTTCGGTTGGCCGGAATGCACGGCGGCCATGTAAAGTGCATAAACATGATCCAGCATCCGGACCAGCACCTGCAGCCACTCATTTTCGCCGCGGCGCAGCTTGTCCACTTCCAGACGCAGATGGGCCTTTTCGCCATCATTCGCTTTCTGAATGAACTGGGTAAACTCCCTCGCCTCGGTTCCAATTCGGTCTGAAATTTCCTTCGATGCGGCGACAGTCTTGGCTGATTGCTCCTGCACGATTTGCCATTGCGCCGTGGCGAAGCTGATTTGGTTGGTGAAGGTTCGCAGATTGTTGAGCTGCTCGACTGTGGTGGTGAGGTTATTGGACTCGGCGAATTTCACCTCGGTGCCGTGCTGCCGCAGGAAAGGGGTGATGGAGACCCAAGCCCCGAGGGCTGCACAAACCACCAGCGATATCATTGGCCAAAGTTTAAAGGGATCGGGGCACTTAAAGAGGATCAAGGCGGCAACCCCCAGCAGGAAGGCATCCGCCAAGAAGAAAGGCCATTTATTCAACTTCGGAACGCTCACGCTTGTCATAAATCGATTGTGATCTACCGGAATTGGGGGCAAATAGCGAATAGAATTTGGGTCCATGCCGCTGAAGAGCGGGCAATCTCAGATCACAGATTTTGGATGTCTGATGTCCCAAGTTTCAGGTTCCAGGCAGGGAGGGGGAGAAAGCGGGAGAGAATCAAGTGGGGGCGGTTCGTCGCGTTGACACCCTTCAGCGAAACTCTTAACGTGAACGCAATGAACGCGCTCCAGGATTCTCTGCTCGAATTGATCCGCCGCACGTCCGCCGAAATCCCGGATGACGTGCAAAAAGCCATTTTGGCTTCTCTCGAAAATGAGAAAAAGGGAACAATTGCAGAGTCTGCCTTCAAAATTATCGAGCGTAATATCGAGCTAGCGAAGCAGAAATCCCAACCCATTTGCCAGGACACCGGCAGCATTATTTTTTATGTGGACTGCCCGCTGAGCTTCGACCAGATCAGCTTTGAAGAAACTGCCCAGGACGCAGTTCGCCTTGCCACCAAAAAGGGGTATCTGCGGCAGAACTCAGTCGACTCGTTGACCGGGAAGAATGACGGCACGAATGTTGGACCTGGTGCGCCCACTGTTCATTTTCATCAGCACCGTTCACCCGAAGTCAATGTGCGGCTGATCCTGAAGGGCGGGGGATGCGAAAACGTGGGGGCGCAATATTCCCTTCCCAATGAGAAGCTCAAAGCCAACCGCGACATCGATGGCTGCCGCAAGGTGATTTTAGATGCGGTGCTCCAGGCCCAGGGCAAAGGCTGCGGTCCAGGGATTTTAGGCGTATGCATCGGTGGGGACCGTGCGACGGGCTACGAGTTTTCCAAGCAGCAGTTTCTGCGCATGTTGGCAGACCGCAATCCTCATCCGGAATTGGACACGCTGGAGCAGGATGTATTGAACACGGCCAACGAGCTGGGAATCG
>JAQGOV010000125.1 GCA_028293425.1 Verrucomicrobiales bacterium | reverse complement strand
GAAACGCCCGGTCAGGACCTTGTTCAGCTTGTGCATGAGCGAGGTGTCCTGCATGGTCTCGCGGGAAATGTTCAACGGCAGGTCCTCGCTGTCCACCACACCCTTGAGGAAACGCAACCATTCAGGAAAAAGGCCCTTAGCCCTTGATTGGATCAAAACTTTGCGACAGTAAAGGTGCACCTCGGATTCCGTGCGCGCCATTCCCATCGTTTCAAAATTGCGCTGGGGAACGAATAGCAGCGCCTGGATGGAGAGCGGAGCGTCGGCTGAGAAATGCAGCCGGAAGAGCGGGTTGTCATGGTCATGTCCCACGTATTGATAGAACTCGTTATATTCCTCGTCCTTGATCTCGTTTTTGCTCCGCGCCCAAATGGCCTGGACGGTGTTCTCGCGCTTGCCATTCAGTTCAATCGGGAATTGAACAAAATTCGAGTAGCGCTTGATGATGTCCTGGATGCGGTGTTCCTGGGTGAAATCCTTGGCGTCATCCTTTAGTTCCAGGATAATTTTGGTTCCGCGCGGCAGATCGGCTCCGGGCTCAATTTCATATCCGCCAGTTCCTTCGCTAACCCATTTCCATCCCTGTTCATCCGGCAGATAGGATCGGCTGAATACGGTCACATGCTTTGCCACCATAAATGCCGAGTAAAAGCCTACGCCGAACTGCCCAATCAGCTTGGCGTCCGGTTTCTTGTCCTCGGAAAGCGCCTTCAGAAATGCCTTGGTGCCCGAGTGAGCGATTGTTCCTAAGTTTTCCACCAGTTCGCCGTGGGTCATCCCGCAGCCGGTATCGGTGAAGGTCACGGTGTTCGATTTTTCATCCGCCACAATGGAAATCGTCTGCGCCATGTCAGGCTGGTAAACGGCTTGGCCCGACGCTTGGGTAAACCGCAGTTTCTCGCATGCGTCCGCGGCATTGGAGATGAGCTCGCGCACGAAGATCTCTTTGTCCGTGTAAAGGGAATGGATCACGATATCCAGCAACTGCTGAATCTCGGCCTGAAAATGATGTTTTTCCGCTGTACTCATAATGCTTACTCAATAAAAAAATGATCGTTCGGCGTCAAGGGGTGGGAAGGTATCCCGGGCTGTTAATTTTTCACTTCATCCGAAGGAAAGCTTTGGGCGGCTAAACCGGCCAGGCATGAAACCTCTCGAATCGGCGGCCGAGCTTCTTGCCCTTCCTTCTCTGGTTTCCTGCAGGAAAGTATTAAGCGACCTGCGCCGACTGCGGTTCAACCCATTTCCCGTGTTCCTTGATTAGGTCCACGAGCCGTTCCACAGCTTCCCCTTCGGGAATGTTAAACTTAATCGGGGTTTTGCCAACGTAAAGATTGATTTTGCCAGGAGCGCCGCCCACATAGCCAAAATCAGCATCCGCCATTTCACCAGGTCCGTTCACAATGCAGCCCATGATGGCGATCTTCACGCCCTTAAGGTGCTCGGTCCGGGTCTTGATGCGCGCGGTCACGGTTTGAAGATTGAAAAGCGTGCGTCCGCAGCTCGGGCAAGCCACATAATCGGTCTTAAACGATCGGCACCCCGCAGCCTGCAAAATGTTGTAAGCCAGGCGCAGCGATTGACCACCACCCGATTCACCACGAACCAGGATGGCATCTCCAATCCCGTCCGCGAGCAACGAGCCAATCACAACCGAAGCCCGGAGCAGCGCAATTTTTGGCTCCAGCGGGACCGCTTCAAAAGTCAGGCAATCCTTGAGCAGAATCGGGTTGTTCAGGCCCAGGCGTTTCAAACGGGCAGCGAGCAAACGGAAAGCCGTGATAGGAGCCAGGGTCACCCCATCATTCACTGTGATGAGCTGCGTGTTGCAGTTGACGCTGAAATCAGCCGTCGGATCCACTTCAAGGATGTTCAAGTCCTCGTAAACCGCTTCCGGTTTTACGTCCGCCTTGGGAGTGATTTTGGGGGCGACCTTGTCCCAGGTGGCGCGGGTCACCACCACGCGCACGGTTTGCTCACCGCCGCATTTGATGCCATCCAATCCTAAATCAATCTCGGGTGTCTCGCGTCGCTGAAAGGTAAACGGATCGAAACTAACGGGCAGCTCAACCAGCTGCGTTTTGCGATTTGAAAGAATCGGAATCTGCGCGAGCAGATCGCGGCAGACCTCAATTTCACGCGGGGAATCCTCCGTCAGGGAAACGCGGATAGTGTCGCCCAGCCCATCGCACAGGAGCGAGCCAATCCCAATCGCGCTCTTGATCCTGCCGTCCTCCCCTTCCCCGGCCTCTGTCACACCCAGGTGAATGGGATAATTCCAATCCGGCCCTTCCTGGGCAAGCCGGGCCACCAGCAAACGGTAGCACTCGATCATCACCTTGGGATTCGATGACTTCATCGAGAAGACGAAATTATGATAATCGTTCTTCCGCGCAATAAAGGCAAACTCCAGCGCGCTCTCCACCATCCCCCGCGGCGTGTCGCCGTAACGGTTCATAATCCGGTCGCTGAGCGATCCATGATTTGTGCCGATGCGCATGGCGCGCCCGAGCTCTTTGCAAAGCTTTACCAGCGGCGTGAACTGCTCCTCGATTCGTTCCAGCTCGGCCACGTACTGGTCATCGCTGTATTCCCGAACCGCAAATTTCTTTTTGTCGGCGTAGTTGCCCGGGTTGATGCGCACCTTCTCCACCCACTTGGCGGCTTCCATGGCTGCATCAGGCTTGAAATGGATATCAGCCACAATTGGCACATAACAATCCCGTTTACGGAGCTCGGTGATGATGTTCTGGAGATTCGCCGCGTCCTTCACTGTTGGCGCGGTAATGCGAACAATCTGGCATCCCACCGCGACCAGTTCGAGCGTCTGCTGCACGGAGGCCGCCGTGTCCATGGTATCGCAGGTGAGCATCGATTGCATCACCACGGGGTGATTACCACCGATCACAACCCCGCCTTTGGCAGGGTTGCCGACGACTACCTCACGGCTGAGACGCCGATGAAAGAAAAACGGTGACTCGCAATAGTTCATTGTTTTTGGCTGGCCGGTTCCGAATTTGGAGCTTTGAACTTGAGCTCGGGAGCCTTGGCCTGCTTTTTCCAGGGCCGCCAATCCTGAGCATCAAAGAACGTGACAAACAGCATGTAGCCGATGATGACCACGGCGCACGAAGTCTGCACCGCATTGAGAATCTTTTGATTCACGGGCTTGCGGCGAACGCCTTCGATCAGCGCCAGCGTTATGTGACCACCATCCAACACCGGAATCGGCAGAAGGTTCAGCAACGCGAGGTTCACATTCAGCACAACACTGAACCAAATCGCCAGCCGCCAGCCCTGCTCGCTTTCGAACAAGCGATAATAGATGCGCACGATCCCTACGGGACCGCTCAGATGCTGGAAACCAATGTCCGACTTGCGGGAGATCACCGCTCCAAGCGTGCTGGCCATGGCGGTCACGCTTGCGCGGATTTGAGCCAACGGATTTGGGTGATCGACATCCATCTTGCCCCCTTGCTCCCAGGCAATACCCAGACGCGGAAACTTTTCTTCCTTGGGGATATCCGGATTTTCCACCCAGCCTTCTGGCATGACCGGCTTAAGCGTGGTTTCAAAAGTCTGGCCGGCCCGCTCAACTTTTAGCGTGATGGTGGCGTTGGCATTCGTGCGGATAATATCAGAAACCGTCACGGGATTCAGAATCGGGATTCCGTTAACCTCCCGGATGATATCATTCGCCTGCAGCTTGCCCAGGGCGGCGGGGCCATTCTTTTCAACCGCAGCGATGAGCGCGGTCTGTTTGGACAAAATCTGGATTTCCTTCAGTGATTTCCGTTCGAGCATCTTGGTCTTCTCACGAATAGGCTTTGTCAGCAGGGTCAGCTCTTTGCCATCCCGTTGAACGGTGATCGGAACTTCCTCCCCTTCACTGCTCACCAGCCGCCACATGATGGTATCACCGATGCCGCTAAATCGGCTGACCGGTTTCCCGTCCACCGCCAGAATGCGATCTCCAACCTGCAAACCCGCAGCCATGGCAGGGGAATTTGTGTAGATGTAACCGATCGTGGTGCTGGTCTCAGCTTCGCTAACTGGCCGCCCAATGCCCCAAACCAGGACAGCAAAGGTCAGCGCGAGCAACAAACTGAAAAGCGGGCCAGCCGCCGCCACGATGATTTTATCCATGGCGCTGATCGGGGGAAGCTCGTCAGATTTGGCTTCGGTCTTGCCTTCGATGGTTTCCATGGAAGCCATCTGCGGAAGCGCGACGTAGCCACCGGCCGGGATCGTTCCCAGGCACCAAGTCACACCGTTGATTTTCTTTTCCCAGATCGGTTTTCCGAACCAAATCGCAAAGCGGTCGATCTTCAGCCCGCGCCACCGGGCCGCCAGGAAGTGCCCCAGCTCATGAACAAAAATCAGGAGGTTAAATAGCAGGATGACCTCAAGCAGAATAAAAATGACTTTCAATATATGCATATTAGCGGTTCACCAGACACAGGTGCCAATGGCTGCTCTGAATATAGTAGCCTTCGGGGGGCTGGCAATCTTGGAAAGCAGCAGATTTGTTGCCTTAGATAGTTAGAAAAGGGAAGAATCCACTTCAAAATTGCGAAAAAAGCCCCAATTAATGCGGATTTATCTTTCAAACGTCCATGTTCTCGGGCGGTTTCCATGCTGGTTCGTGAAAAATTTCAGCCGCACAAAATCGCAGCCTGTCGGCGCGCCCAGGTGTCCGCTTCCAGGATTTGCTCCAGGGTAGGATGTTCCACAACCTGGTGCTTGGCCATCGTGGCAGCCACCGTTTGGGTGATTTGCTCAAACCCAATCCTGCGGGCGCAGAAGGCGTCCACCGCTACTTCATTGGCGGCGTTGAGCACAGCCGGGAGGGTTCCGCCGACCTCGCCCGATTTGCGCGCCAGGTTAATGGCCGGAAAACGGTCTGTGTCCGGTTCTTCGAAGGTCAAGTTGGCAATCTTCGCAAAGTTGGTTTGCACACGCTCGCTCTGGATGCGTTCCGGGTAGGTGAGCGCATATTGAATCGGCAGGCACATGTCCGGCGTGGAAAGCTGCGCGATGATCGATCCATCCACGAACTCCACCATGGAATGAACCACACTCTGCGGATGCACCACCACGCTCACGCGAGGCATTTCGACATCGAACAGCCAGCGCGCCTCAATCATTTCGAGGCCCTTGTTGAAAAGCGTGGCTGAATCGATCGTGATTTTGCGCCCCATTACCCACGACGGATGTTTCAAGGCCCGTTCCAGCGTAATATTGGGAAAATCCGATTTTGGCGTGGTGCGGAAAGGTCCGCCCGAAGCTGTTAGCCAAAGCCGTCGCACAGAGGAGGAAGGCTTGTCATCCAGGCACTGAAAAATTGCCGAGTGCTCGCTATCCACTGCCAAAACCCGCACCCCGTGCTTGCGCGCTTCGTTCATCACGATCTCGCCTGCCATCACCAGGATCTCTTTCGAAGCCACTGCGATGTCCTTGCCGGCTCGAATGGCCGCCAGTGCCGGTTGCAAACCTGCGGTCCCCACAATGGCAATCAGAACGATGTCCGCCGACGGCAGCGTGGCCAGCTTCAACAGGCCTTCCGTGTTGGAATACACTTTGGTCAAGGAACCAAGCTTGCCCTGCAGTTCGGCGGCCTTTGCCGGGTCGGTAATGGAAATGGCCTCCGGCTGGAATTTGCGAGTCTGTTCGAGCAGCAAATCCACGTTGTTTCCTGCCGCGAGGCCCACCAGGCGAATACGCTCAGGCAAGTCTTCCGCCACCTTGATGGTGCTGGTGCCAATCGAGCCGGTGCTGCCAAGGAGAACGACGTTTTTCATGCCTGGAAAGCCGGATTCATGATGACATGACGCAAATACAGATACATCAAAGGCGCATTGAATAGCAAACTGTCCAGCAAGTCGAGAATTCCCCCAATTCCAGGGAAGAAACTTCCGGAATCCTTCACTCCTGCTTCCCGCTTAAAGATAGACTCGATCAAATCACCAATGACCGCGGAGATACTCAGGATGACCCCAAGGATAATCGCGTTCACGAATGTCATCTCAGGCATTTTCGAACGCGCAAAATACGAAAATGCCACGCTGGCAAGCGTTGACACCACGATCGCCCCTCCGAAACCTTCCCAAGTTTTTCCCGGGCTGACACGCGGGATCATTTTGTGTTTCCCAATCAATGACCCCACTGCATACGCACCGCTATCGCTAAACTTGGTCACCAGGATAAAATAAAGAACGTAGAATTTCCCCTGCCCTTCATGGCCCGGAAAGAAATAAATCTTTTGGATGAAATTGAGCAGCCACGGCACATACATCAAGCCGAAAAGGGTCGTCGAAATCGCCAGAATCCCAGCTGTGTTCGTCTTGGAAACAAATTGCCGAATGCACAGGCCGAGCACAAACAGGATGAGAAAGGTCGTTTCAAAATCATTGACGCGTGCCGGTGTCCCCGCGATGCCCAGAATGCCAGAGAAGTGCAAGAAGGTTCCCAGCATGAGCAGCAGGCCGCTGAAGATCCCCCATTTTTTGAAGCAGACCAGATTGCGTTTCTCCACCAGTCCGTAGAACTCAATCAGTCCCACCCCCGCCAGGACGAGCATGATAATGAGGAACACCCCGTTTGAAAGGATCTTGCTCCCGGAAAACATCGCTCCCAGGACGATCGACCAAAGAATCGCCGTGCTCGTGAGCCGACGCAGAAACACTTTTCCTTTGGAAGGAGCCGGCGGGGCTGAAATTGGCGCGGGTTCACTCATGGCAGGCAAATTAAATTTAGACTGCTCCGAATCGACGCTGGCGCCGTGCGTATTCCTCAAGCGCCTCGAACAACTGGGCTTTTCGGAAATCCGGCCACAGGGTCTGGGTCACTACAAATTCCGTATAAGAGATCTGCCAAAGGAGAAAATTGCTCACGCGCATTTCGCCGCTCGTCCGAATCAGCAGGTCCGGATCGGGAATATGTTGCGTGTAAAGATGCTGGGCGATCACCTGCTCATTGATCTCGCCGGGGTCCAATTTGCCTTGCTGGGCTTCACTGGCGATGCGCCGCACCGCTTCCACAATTTCCGTCCTGCCCCCGTAGCTGAGCGCGAGGATCAGCGTGAGCCCGTTATTTTTCGACAGTGCCGCCGTGGTCTTCCGGAGCTGCTCCTGCACAAACTCGGGCAGCCGATAAATCTGCCCAATCGCCTCCAGTCGGACATTGTATTTTTGCAGCTCGGACACCTCCGCCTTTAGAAAGCGCGCCAGGTAATTCATCAGCGCGTCCACCTCGTCCTTCGGACGGCTCCAGTTCTCGACCGAGAACGCGTAAAGAGTCAGAAACTTGATCCCCACCTCTCCCGCCGCGCGCACCACCGCCCGCACCGATTCCGCCCCATGGCGATGCCCTTCCACCCGGGGAAGTCCGCGCTGCTTGGCCCACCGGCCGTTGCCATCCATGATCATCGCCACATGCGTCGGGAGCACGCTCTTGGCCTGCGGACTCAATTGCGGCGTGGCCGTCATGGCGATCGGGTTGGTTCTGGCTGGTTACAGGAAGATGGTTTGTTCACGTGCCGGCCCCACCGAAACAATCCTGAGCTTGGCGCCGGTTAAGTCCGCCAGGGCTTTCAGGTAGGTTTTGGCGCGGGGTGGCATATCCTTCCACGATTTGATCTTGTCCGTTGGGTGTTTCCAACCTGGGAAATCCACATACACCGGCTTGCACTGCGTGAGCACGTCGATGTCGTTCGGAATGTAATCGTAGCGTTTGGAACCAATCTGGTAACCAACGCACACGCGCACCACGTCCACCGTGTCAAGCCCGTCCACATTGGTAACGGCCAGTTCATCGATGCCATTGACCATCGTTGCATGCCGCGTCGCCACTGAATCGAACCAGCCGCAGCGACGTGCCCGGCCGGTGGTCGCCCCGAATTCGCGGCCCATGCCGTGCAGCAGGTCCGAAATTTCATTGTTCTCCGTTGGCAGTGGTCCTTCACCCACTCGAGTGGTGTAGGCCTTCATCACACCCACCACTAGATCCATCCGATGTGGAGGAATGCCGGAACCCGTGCAGGCACCGCCCGCTGTGGTGTTCGAGGACGTCACGAACGGATACGTGCCGTGGTCGATGTCCAGAAACGTGCCCTGCGCACCTTCAAACAGGATGTTCTTGTTCTGCTCCGTTGCGTTGTGCAGATAAACTACCGTGTTGGTCACGAACTTCTTCAGGAAATCGCCCGCCTCACGATAAGCCGTGTGAACTTTCGCGAATGACAGCGGCTTGGCCCCGAATGCCTTCAGGATTTCGTTGTTCTCCTTAATCTTGAGCTTCAGTTGGCGTTCGAACCGTTCCGGGTTGATCAGGTCGATCATCCGCAGGCCGGTGCGGGCCGCCTTGTCGCCATAAGCGGGGCCGATGCCGCGTTTGGTTGTGCCGATCTTGTTCTTCCCCTTCAGAACCTCACGCTGGGCATCAAGCTCTCGATGGTAAGGAAACACCAGGTGAGCCGTTTCACTAATGAACAGGTTGCGATTGATCTTCACCCCCAGCTTTTCCATCCCCTTGATTTCTTCCACCAACCCGATGGGATCGATCACCACACCATTGCCAATCACGCAAGCCTTCTCTTTGCGCAAAATGCCCGAAGGAATCAGGTGAAGGACGTATTTCTTTTCCCCGATGAAAACGGTATGACCGGCATTATTGCCGCCTTGCGTCCGGACAACCACATCGGCGTCCTGCGTCAGCACGTCAATGATCTTGCCTTTTCCTTCATCGCCCCACTGGGCGCCGACTAAGATGGTATTCGCCATAAATTGAAAACCGGGACTCAATCCCACAAAACCGGCTTTCCGGGTCTGTTTATGTTTCTGCTGGATTTCGTGGCAATAAAAATCCCCGAAATGTCATTCGGGGTAAATGCGCACTTTTTACGAAAGAAACGTAGGAATTCAGCACCCTGCTGTCAACAAAATCGACAGCCGAAGCGCCAAGGCCCCATTAAAAACCCCAAATAACGCCTTTGAAGAATCCCCTCTCCGAACCCCAGACCGGGTTCTGTCCCAAAGCTCGGGGTTGGACTTTGGGCTTGTGTTCGGCTCCCCGGCAATGTCCTCCCTAGGGAAGCTCCAACGCCACGAACCAACCCACGCCAACCAATTTTCTAAACATGCATGCCGCCTGCGGCATGCATGTTTGAAAACGCCAAAATTACTTACCAACCCGTCCAGTCAAGCCAGCCTTGTGCAAAGCGGTGAAAACTTCCTTGTCATTGAAGTCGCCAGTCACCTCGAACGACTCGGCATTTTTCTCTGCGGTATGAGCCTTCACACCGGAAACAGACTTAACCGCTTCATCCACGGCCTTGACGCATTTCCCGCAGCACAGATGCACGCCGTCCACTTTCAAAGTCTGCACATTCTTGCCTTTGGCACCGGAGCGCTCCGAGATCTTGATTTTGTCATCGCTGCTCTTTCCAAAATAACCAGCCTTCACCAACGCATTGGCGGCTTTCTGCACCGTGGCAGCGTCCGGACCCGACAACGTCACCGTGCCCGCATCCTTGTCCGCCGTGGCGGTCGCGCCCTCGACTTTACCCACAGCCGCATTCACGCCTTTCACGCAGCTTTGGCAGCACAGGTGAACATCGCTCAGCTTCACCGTCGTCTCAGCCGACTGTCCCGAAAGCACCATCGCAAACGTGGCCACAAGCGCCAGCAAACCAGTTTTCATCATCATAGTTTTAGATTTAGATAATTTCATTGGGGTGAGGATAACAAATCTCCATTTTGAACAAAGCATTTTCGGGAACCGCCCTGACCCGGCAAATCAGAACTCCGGAGAGTCACCCCTATAAAAATTAGGCCCGGCTCAAGGCATTGGCACTCACAAACAAGTTCCGCGAACGAAACGCGGCCGGGCTCTCCACCAGAAGAATCGCCCGCATTCCGTCCCATGGCAAAGCAAACCAAGGCCGGCGCAGCTTGCGGTCCTCAGGCCAGGCCCAGGCCGGCATCGCGAGGCCGTGTTCACTCACCAGAGATTCTGCCACCGCTGCCAAATAGGCATCAAAGATCTCTCCTGGTTCCATCGCGCCCTTCAGCCTGATTGGTTCCTGCTCGACCCCAGCGAAACTCGGAGCCTCCCGAAATTCATCCAGAAAATTCCGCAGACAGATGTCGAAAGGTTCACCCTGAAGGGTTAACCCAGCCACTTCCGCCAAAGTATTTGGCCTGAAACGCTGCTTTGATTTCCCGTCTCCGTTCACTAGTGTTATGTTACACAGTTCAAATCAGGTGGGCAAACCCGCTCTCCCTCTGGTCATTTCCCGCTGTCCAACTTCACCCGCGCCAAATAGATGCTCGTTTTACCCTCGTGCGAGGAGTAATAGCTCACCCAAAGCACTCCCTCGTGCCAAACCAACCCTGGATAACTGCAATCGCCACCCGATGGCAGTTTCAGAAACTCCTCGAGCTTTCCTGCACGTGAGTCGAGCCAACACAATGACATGCGTGCACCACCATCGTACAACCTGCCCCCGGCGACAATTCGTCCGTCGGGCAGGCGCAGCAGTTGAGGTCCACCGATCTTCACCCCCAGGTCTTTCCACTCCCAGGAAGTGTAAGGAGGTTTCGCCATCCCGAGTTGGCCGGAGCCAGGAGTGCCATCTCGCCGCAACAGGCACAGAGCGGTGTCATCCGGTTGAAACAGCAATGACGCTTCATTAGGGAATCCTTCGCCGAAAAGTACTGGTACTAAAATCTCATAACTTCGCCCATCGCGGGACACAAAAAGTTTCGTTGTGCTGGGCTGCGTCGTTCCATAGCCAACCCCATAAGCTTTGCCCTCATGCCAGGTCACACGCCAAAGCCAGTTGTTCGTTTCACCCACCGGAATGGGCTCGCTCCAATCTTTGCCATCCTTGGACAGCCAGGCGAAGGATTGATGTTTCGTCCCCGAAGCAGAAGCGAATGCGCCCGCTCCGTTCAACATCAATCGGTGATCCGGCGTCTCCGTGATCTTGGTATCGCGCAGGTCTGCCGTTGGATGCCGGATTAACGCGCTGGATTCCCATTTTTGGCCATCCTTGGAAACCAGGACCCGAAGCGCTCCATCGGCCGACACGTGTTTGCTGCCCTCCCGAAAAACGCAATACCAGGTCCCATCATGCCGCAAAAGATCGGTGAACGCATTATGGGGAGCCGCGTCCCAGATCTTCCGCACCTCAAGGATTTCAGCCGCCTTCAGGCAGTTTCCCGTGAGAATCCAGCAAAACGCCAAAAGCAGAGAATGTTTCATGAATTGGCCAGTATTCTTGACGCAGTCGTTCAGGCCCTGTCAACTTCCCTCCGCGTGTTAATGAAGGAACAACGGCTTTCATCAAAGCAGGTCCTGGCGCTCCTCCGCGACTACGAATCGCGGAACGTCACCTACTTCGATCCTGACGGAACCTGGCCCATCGTGTGGGACAGGGCCGCGGGAGTCTTTGTCTGGGACGCCGAAGGCAAGCGCTACCTCGATTTAACGGCCGCCTTTGGAGTTGCCGCTGCCGGCCACGCCAACCCAAGAGTTGTCAAAGCAGGCCAGCACCAAATGGCCCGGCTCCTCCATGCCATGGGAGACGTGCATCCCCATGCTTTAAAGGCCAGGCTGGCCCGGGAGCTTAGCCGGTTGACCTTTGAACGTTGGACCAAAGGAAAACAATCTGGAAAAGTCATTTTCTGCAACTCAGGTTTTGAAGCAGTCGAGGCGGCTCTCAAAACGGCGGCACTCGCCACCGGCAAACGAAACGTGCTCGCCTTTGAGGGCGCTTACCACGGCTTGGGCTACGGAGCGCTCAATGTCACGCATCGCGAGTATTTCCGTTCCCCATTCCGCAACCAGCTCGGCAAGTTCGGGCAGTTCCTCCCCTACCCTGTCGATGAACTCGCACTCAAACAACTCGAGAGCTCTCTCCCGTCGGTTCTTAAGCACGGGAATGTTGGAGCCGTGCTCGTGGAGCCAATGCAAGCCCGCGGCGGCATCAGGATTCCACCACAACAGTTCCTTACTATTCTGCGCCGCGTTTGTGATCAGCACCAGGTGCTTCTGATCTTGGACGAAATCTACACCGGCTTTGGGCGGACCGGGACTTGGTTTGCCTGCGAACATTCGAAAGTGGTTCCTGATCTTATCTGCCTCGGCAAAGCGTTGACGGGAGGCTTTCCTCTCTCAGCCTGCGTGGGACGGTCTGCATTGATGGACGTCGCCTGGCCCCCTTCGCAAGGTGAAGCCCTCCACACCAGCACCTTCCTTGGGCATCCAGTCGGCTGTGCAATGGCCCTCGCGAACATTCGGGAACTGGAACGGAAACAGAGTTCCGGGAAGAACTTGCTTCAACTCAGCCGAGACAAAGGCAAGACTCTTCTCGAAATGCTCCGGGAGCTTTCAGTTCCAAAAGGCATATGTTTCTCAGCCCGTGGCCAAGGCCTCTTGGCTGGGCTCGAAATTACCACCACGAATGGCGAACCCGCAACCCGCCTTGCCCTTGA
>JAQGOV010000093.1 GCA_028293425.1 Verrucomicrobiales bacterium | reverse complement strand
TGGTAGAAATCATGATCGTGGTTGCAATCATCGGCCTCCTGGCTGCGATTGCTATCCCTAACTTTGTGAAGGCCCGCACCGCTTCCCAAAAGAACGCCTGTATCGCCAACCTCAAGCAGGTGGACGGTGCCAAGGCTACCTGGGCCCTGGAAAACAAAAAGACCAGCACCGACAGCCCGGTTGATACCGACCTCTTCGGCGCCACCTTGTATATCAAGGATAAACCCGCTTGCCCCGGTGGTGGCACTTACACCCTAAACACTATCGACACCAAGACCGTGTGCTCCCTGGCCTCTGTCGGCCACTCCCTGTAATTTTCAGGTTTGTTTGTCATGTCTTTGGGCTTGAGGAGAAATTCTCAGGCCCTTTGGCTTTTTCAAGGGTCTCACATAGTGCTTGGTAGATTTCTCTTCCTCTCTTCCTTCTTCGATTTAACATATCGGCATGACACCTTTGCTCTTGCCGGCTGCTTTTCGCTCCGGCCAGTTCCTGGTTAGGCTCGTTCTCGGTACGCTCAGCCTCCTTGCCCTCGCTCCTTGCGTTCAGAACTCTCCCGCTGCCTCGGAGGTGTCGTCAGGCAATCCAGCGTTTCCCATGTTGCGATTCGGGGATGTCGTGGCTTTTATCGGTGGTGAAAACGTCGCCGCTCAGAAGGAAAGCGGACACCTTGAAAGTATTTTGTCTCTACGCTTCCCAGGTGTCACGTTCAGAAACCTGGGCTGGGAAGGTGATACCGTGTTTGCTCAGCCTCGTGACGTCGGATTCCCCGATCTGCTCGCATCCTTAAAGTCCGCTCGCGCTACGGTATTGGTCGCCCAGTTCGGCCGAACGGAGGCTCTTGGCGGGGGAGATGTAAAGGAATTTGCGAGGAGTTATGCCAAACTCTTGAAAGCATGTTCCGCAGCGGCTCCGAAGTTGGTGCTCGTCGCCCCTCCTCCGTACGAAAATGGTGGAGGACTCCTTCCGGATCTCTCAGCCAGGAATACAAACTTGGCTGCATACGTCGAAGCCATCCACAATCTCGCTCGTGAACACCAGCTTCCCGTGGTGGATTTGTTCGCCGAGTTTGACGGTTTGAATCATCGCGAGCAGCGCCTGACAGGCAACGGCCTGCAACTCACCACACGCGGCCAAGGCTTCATCGCCCTTGCTTTTGCCAGGCAGATGGGTCTTTCCAAACTGGCTGAAAAGGCAGGCGAGCCCGCCCAAAATGGAGCTTGGCCTGACGTACGAATGGAACAATTACGGCAGCAGATCCTTGCTAAAGATACGCTCTGGTTTAATTATTATCGGCCTCAAAATTGGGCTTTTCTTGGTGGAGATCGCGTATCGCAGCCTAGCAGTCGGGACCATCTCAATCCAGCCATACGCTGGTTCCCTTCCGAAATGGAAAAATTTATTCCACTGATTCATGAAAAGGAACAGGGAATTGAAAAACTGGCCAGTTCACTTCGTTAGGCATCTTCTATGAAGAAATGGATTTTTAAAGCTGCTCTTGCCCAGGCTGCCGGCAGTGTTGGAGTGCTTGCCACGCTTCTCCTCCCCACGAACGTCCATGCCGCGGCGCCCTTGAATGATGAATCGGATGACCCCGCCTCCGAGCTCGCTTCATTTCAAGTTGCTGACGGTTTCGAGGTCAAACTTTTTGCTTCTGAAAAAGACGGCGTGCAAAAGCCCATTCAAATGCGCTTTGATTCTCGTGGCAGAATGTGGGTTATCGGAAGCACTGTGTATCCTCAACTCCAGCCCGGCCAGATTCCCAATGACAAAGTATTGATTCTTGAGGATACCGATCACGATGGCATCTGCGACAAGACCACCGTGTTTGCAGACGGACTCATGATCCCAACCGGCATCGAAATAGGACATGGCGGGGCGTATGTCGGCCACGGTACCGAGCTCCTGTTTCTAAAGGACACAAATGGCGACGACAAAGCCGACGAACGGCGGGTGATATTTCGTGGCTTTGGCACCGGTGACAATCATCAGAACATCAATTCTTTCCTTTGGGGGCCGGGAGGCGAACTCTGGATGAGTCAGGGTCTCCACACGCGGTCCAAAG
This sequence comes from Verrucomicrobiales bacterium, assembly GCA_028293425.1. Classification (GTDB taxonomy): domain Bacteria; phylum Verrucomicrobiota; class Verrucomicrobiia; order Limisphaerales; family JAQGOV01; genus JAQGOV01. Next base: position 14,677 of record JAQGOV010000093.1, on the reverse strand, counting down.
TGGAAACGCCCTGGGGCCTCGTTTGGCTCGACAAGGCGGGCTTATGGCGGTTTTGGCCGAAGCGTTTGAAGCTGGAGGGCTACTACGGCTCGGAATATGAGCCTCAAAACCCATGGGGCTTTTCCTTCACTTATTGGGGTGAGCCTATCGTCAACGCCGGCAACAATTCCTCCCCCATCTATCCCGTGCCTGGCCTCGTGGCGAACCGGCGCGATGAACCCCCGCCGCTCATCTGGAAAAATGGAAACGGCCGCAAAACCAGCGGCGGCGATATTGTAGGCACCTCTCACTTTCCCGAAGCGTGGCAGGGTTTGCTTATTCTGGGCGGCTACATCAATAACGCTGTTTGGGCGTTGCAGATTAAAGATGACGGAGCAGGTTTCAGCCTTGAAGATGCTCCCGCGCTGATCAAGTCCACCAGCCGAAAGTTCCGCCCTGTGGACGTAAAATTCGGCCCCGACGGAGCTCTTTACATTTGCGATTGGTATAACTCCATCATCGGCCATTACCAGGCTAGCTTCCGTCATCCAGACCGCGACAAAGTCCATGGCCGGATCTGGCGTGTCACGGCCAAGGGGCGTCCGCTCACTCCCATTCCGGATTTCAGCCACAAATCTCCGGCCCAGGTTTTGGAAGATCTCAAATCCCCGGATCGATGGACTCGCCGGTTTGCTAAGCGTGTGTTGGCCGACCTCCCGGCCCAAAGCGTCACGAATGCCTTGCTCGCATGGGTGAAACAACCTCAGCGCTCGGACCATGAGTTGTTGGAAGCTCTTGGTGTGAGCCAAAGCCATGAGATGGTCACACCGACCCTGCTCAAAAGACTCTGCGAGGCCAAGGACCCCGGGGCGCGTGCATATGCTGCGGGCGTAGTGGGTTTATGGGCTGAACGGCTGCCCGATCCCTTGTCCCTGCTTGCGCCGCTTGTAAATGACGAGCATCCCCGCGTCCGGTTGCAGGCAGTGGTGGCTTGTGCCCGCGTGCCTCGGCCCAAGGCTCTCGAAACCCTGCTCGAAGTCGGCAAGCTGCCCATGGATAAGTTCCTTGTCTACGCCGTGAACCAAGCTGTCTTTGCTTTGAAGCCGGTTTGGAAACCTGCTCTGGCAACCCTGCGGCTGGATCAGGCTGGGCTCGATCTCCTCATCCGGGCGGATGGCTCACCTGATACCCTGCAATACGTCCGCGCCTCTTTCCGTTCAACCACAAGCCCAGAACAAAGGCAAAGCCTCTGTCAAACGCTCCTCAATTACGGAAACGCCGCCGACCTCGTGCAAGTGCTCCAGCTTGGACAAAGTCTCTCGGCTGAAAAGCTTCTTCCGCAAGTGGTAAATGCGGTCCGGGCTCGCAATCTAAAACCTCCAGAAGGAGCGCAGGCACTGCTGGAACCTTTTCTGAATTCTCAAAATTCCATCGTCCATGGGGAGGCCCTCAAGCTGGCAGCTCTTTGGAAAATCCAGACCGTCCTGGTTCAGGCGATCTCAGCGGCTTCCGACGAAAACGCCGAGCCGCTTCTGCGTAAGGCATCCATCGAAGCCCTCAGCGAATTTGGTGGCCAAAAAGATCTTTTACTCAAGCTTGCATCCAGCCCGGTTGATTCAGTTCAGTCCACCGCCATAGCCGCCCTCGTGCCCTTGGACCCGGCTGAAGCCGCTCGCCTGGCAGCGAACATCATGAACTCATCCAGGAATGATGCGCTGGTCACCCATGTTCTCTATGCATTTCTGCAGCGTCGCGGCGCCACCACATTTCTCGTTCAATCCCTGAGTAAAGCAATGGTTACTCGCGAGGCCGCCAATGCCGGGCTCCGTCTTCTGGCCGCCAGCGGCAGAACAGAGCCCGCACTGGCACAGATTCTTAACTCAGCCGCTGGCAACCTCGCATCCGAAAAATGGACCCTCAAGGACGCTGATTCACTCGTGACGGAAGTAAGGCAGCAGGGCAACGCCCGCCGTGGCGCCGAGGTTTTTCAGCGGCCCACCCTCGGCTGCACGGTTTGTCACACTGTGAATGGCCAAGGTGGCGCCTTGGGGCCCAACCTCAGTGCTCTCGGCACAGCCCAGCCGATTGATTTCATCATCGGTGCTATTCTCGAACCGCAGAAGGAAATCAAGGAAGGCTACATGTCCATTTCCGTCACCACCCGTGACGGCGAGGAACACCAGGGTTATCTGCTTCGGGAAAACAAAGAAGAAATTGTCTTGAGAGAGGCATTGAAAAACGACGAGGTGCGCCTGCGCCGGGATCGTATTCGCGAACAAAAACAAAATGGTTCGATCATGCCCTCGGGATTGGCGGATGCCTTAAGCCGGGCTGAGTTTTGCGATTTGGTGAAATACCTCTCCGGCCTGGGCAAGCCCAATCCATAAGTAGTTACTCGTTTAAGCCCCCGCCTTTTTCCAGGCGGTGCTCGGCAAGGTCAATCCTTTCGTCTTCGGAATCACCGCCGGGTTGATGATGGAAGAAGGTTGCGCCCCCTCTGTTTGCTGCCCGTGCCAGTTGCTGGTAAATGGCTGCCGGCTCCTCCGCGTTTCCTATATTCACCAAAGCCACCAGGGCCTGCGGACAATCGGATGACTCCGCAAGCTCTTCCGCCAGCCAGTTCTGCAACCCAATCGGGAGCGAACCAGAACGATGGCTGGCCACAATGATCATATCAGGCTTTTTCTCGTCCTGTTGGCTGGAGGCATCGCTTGTTCCTAGCCACGCGAATGACCGAACGGTTCTTCGGATGTCCAAATCCCTTCCGAACTGCTCCTGAAGATGTTCATAAAGTTTCAACGCGCTGGTGCCCGCGCTGAACCCATCGTACGCGATGGCGACATAAAACTCTTGCCTGGCTTCTGTGTCCCAGGAGTTCGGGAGTGTGCTGACGGTATCGGTTTTGTACATGAGGGAAAGATGAAGACTTCGGCGGCTCTATTCAATTGGGTGCGCGCCTTATTCAGCCTCAGCTTTTCCTTACCATGGCATCTGGCTTTTCTTGTGGTCAGGTGCGGGGTTTCCTTGCCTTCTTGAGGAGCGGGACGTAAAAATCCTCTATTCTCCTTGATAAATGGGGGCAAAAGCTCCAGTTCTGAACCTTTTGGTTCTTCAGCGAAAAATGACATGAACACCATTCCTGGAAAATCTTTGGCGTCATTGGTCCTCGCCGTCCTGTCGCCCTTTGCCTCCCTGGCTAAAGAAAGTGACGCCGACCTTTGCATTTACGGCGCGACATCCGCCGGCATTGCCACGGCTATCCAAGCCAGCCGCATGGGCGACAAAGTGGTGCTCCTGGAAACTGGAAGCCATTTGGGCGGTCTCACCACCGGTGGACTCGGCGCCACGGACATTGGCAATAAGGCCGCCATCGGCGGCATTTCTCGCGAGTTCTACGAACGAATCGCCAAACATTATTCGCAGGATTCCGCATGGACCATTGAAAAACGAAGCGAATATTTTGCAAAAAAAGGGAGCGGCCAGCTAAGCGCTTCTGATTTAGGCGCGCCCAACGCCACGATGTGGACTTTTGAACCGCATGTGGCCGAAGTAATTTTTAAGGGCATGCTCAATGAGTCCGGGATACGGGTTGTTTACAATCAGCACCTTGCCGCCGTAAAAAAGGATGGCGTGGCTATCCGTGAAATCAGCATGCGGAATGGTGACATTTATCGTGCCAGGATGTTTGTAGATGCCACCTATGAAGGCGACTTAATGGCCATGGCTGAGGTTTCTTTTCATGTTGGGCGCGAGGCTAATTCCCAATATGGCGAAACCCTCAACGGAATTCGCCCTCAGACTCCTTCGCATCAATTTACAGTCCCGGTGGACCCGTACGTCAAACCTGGCGATCCAGCCAGTGGGCTGCTCCCGTTTATTCAACCCGGCGATGGTGGAAAACCGGGAGATGGCGACGCCAGGGTGCAGACTTATAACTACCGGCTTTGTTTCACTACCAATGCCAGCCTTCGTATGGAGTTGGCACCGCCACCCGGATATGACCCAGCCCGTTACGAGCTGTTGGCTCGTTACCTGGAAGGCCTCGTCGCTGCCGGTAAAAAACCGCAGCTCAAGGAATTCTGGAATCCCATCTGGATGCCTAACGGAAAAACCGACATCAATAACAATGGCGGGTTCTCCACCGACTTTATTGGAGCTAATTATGATTACCCGAATGGTGACGAAGCCACTCGTGCTCGCATCCGCCGGGAGCACGAAAACTACACGCGTGGTTTTATCACGTTTATGGCCACCAGCCCTCGGGTTCCCGCGCATATCCGGGCTGAAATGCAGCAATGGGGTCCGGCCACGGATGAGTTCCAGGATACAGCCGGCTGGCCGAACCAAATGTACGTCCGCGAAGCGCGCCGGATGGTTTCCGACTATGTAATGACAGAGCACAATTGCCGTGGCATGGTGAAAGCCGAGGATTCCGTCGGCCTGGGCGCTTACAACATGGACTCTCACAATTGCCAGCGCATCGTGAGGAACGGCCATGTGGAAAACGAAGGGGATGTTCAAGTCGCGGTGAAGCCCTATCCTATTTCCTACCGTTCGATTGTGCCAAAAGCCTCCCAGTGCGATAACCTCTTCGTTCCCGTTTGCCTCGCTTCGACTCACATCGCTTACGGTTCCATCCGCATGGAGCCCGTTTTCATGATGCTTGGTCAATCCGCCGCCACGGCAGCTCACATCGCGCTCGTGGAAAAAGTCCCCGTGCAAAAGGTCAACTACAAGAAGCTGCGGGCCCGCCTCGTCGCTGACAAACAAGTCCTTGATTGGAAACCTGAGTCTCCCGCCACCCCTCCCCAAAAGACCCGCACCACTCGCTAGCGAGCACCAGATGCAGCCCTCGACGTGCAAGAAATCGCTTGCGCTCCCATGCACCCTGTCTTCACCTTTCTGCCATGGAAACCAGTCCTCCTCCGAACTGGCCTCGTCCCCGTTTTCAACCGGGCGGAGGCAATGCCATGGTTTTTTACGCACTTTACGGTCAGTTTCCGGCGGCCATCCAGGTATCAGCGGAGAAATATCGTACAGCCGGCGTGCCTCAGGGGGTTCGAATCAAGAAGGTGACTCGGCAGGACATGCCCGAATTTCCTTTTACCGGCTCTGGCATCAGCCGGTTGCTCCAGCCGCAACTTCCGGAAGTCTTTGCTTCGATCCAGAGCGCTCCCGAGTGCCTCATCATCACCGGTGAGGTAGGTGATCCATCGGATCTGAATTACCTTCGCGACGTCATTGGCCTCGTGACCTATTTTGTGGATGAAGGCGCTCAGGCTGTTATCGATCCCCAAAAGCTGGGTTTGTACTCTTCCGAATCCTGGTACCAGGAAATCTTCGAACCACAACCGCCTAAATTTCTAAACCATGCCGTCATCCTCGTCACTCCGGAGCTTGGCGGCATTAAATGGATCCACACCCGCGGTTTGCGCAAATTTGGCCGCCCGGACTTGAGCCTTCGTGGCATCGCACCCGAGCATGAACAGGGTGCTATCGACTTGTGCAACCGGCTGATCATCCTCCAGGCCGAGGGAACACGCATTCCCGAAGGCGAAGAAATCAGCGTGGAAACACTCCCTTTCCCCATGACATGCCATCACGCCGGGGATCCAGACGATCCCGATTACAACAACGTCCATGTGGAAATTCGCCGCTGAGTTAAAAGGCAAATCCTGATTAAATGGTCAAGTTTGACTTAAATTTGTCACCTTCTAAAAACTTTTTCGCTTCCCCACTTTGTCCATTCCCCGTCCTTCCCGCCTTCCGCACCACTTCTCCACTCAACATTTTTGAGGATAATTTCCCAGGTTCTGGCATAATGTTCAGTTGCTTGCATGCCTTGTAAGTAGGGATGATGAGTCTCTGACGGCTTAAATATGCGCTTACCCCCATTAGTGGGGGTAGTTGTGAATAACTTTCCACCATATGATGTGGTTTTTGGCTTTACTCGGCAGAGCTTTTCGGGTTCTGTAGGACCCCGAGTATTGGTACTTTTCGCATGTATCTTAAGAATTTAACGGTGTTGGGGTTTAAGTCCTTCGCGGACAAGACTTCTCTCAATTTTCAACCTGGTGTCACCGCCATTGTCGGCCCAAACGGCTGCGGCAAATCCAATGTTTCGGATGCCATCCGGTGGGTGCTCGGCGAGCAATCCGCCAAGGCGCTCCGCGGCGCCGAAATGGCGGATGTCATCTTCAACGGCACAGACGGACGTAAACCCCTCGGCATGGCCGAGGTTTCCCTCACCATCGGCGGCGTGGACGAGGATCAACTCAAGGCCTCAGGCGTTGATGTCGCCTACAACGAGGTCACCATCACCCGCCGGGTCTTCCGTGATGGCGGTAGCGAATATTTCATCAATAAGACCTCTTGCCGCCTCAAGGACATCCAGCAGTTATTCATGGGCACAGGCGTAGGCCGCACCAGTTACAGCATCATGGCCCAGGGCAATATCACCCAGATTTTGTCCAGCAAGCCCGATGACCGCCGCCTCGTTTTCGAGGAAGCCGCTGGCATCACCAAATTCAAGGCCCAGAAAAAGGAATCGCTGCGCAAGCTGGAATACACGGACCAAAACCTTCTCCGGATAGCCGATCTTATCCGCGAGGTGAAGCGCCAAATCGGCTCCTTGCAACGTCAGGCTGGAAAGGCCCGCCGTTATAAGGTGTTGATGGAAGAACTCCAGCACCTGGAAACCCAGCTTGCCCGGCACCAGTTCGATATTCTGCAATCGGAGATCGCCGAGCGCCAGCAATTGGCTGAAAAGCTGCGCGCCGACATCGATTCTTCCACCGATAAGGTCATTCAGGATGAAAACGAGATCATTCAGCTCCGCGGCCGCCTGACCGAGCTTGAGCACGAGATCAGTGCCGCTCAACAGCAGGGCCTTGAGCTCAAGGCCCAAATCGAGCGGAACCAGAGTCGCATCCATTTCAATGAAGAGCGCTTGCTTGAGCTCGAAAATCAGCATGGCAAAGCCTTGACCGATATCGCCGAAGCCGAGGAGCGCAAGCGCGTTTCCGAGGAGGAATTGGTCATGGTCACCGATCGCCTCCAAGTCTCCAGCGCAGCGGTCGAGCAGCAGCGCGTCGCTTTGCAGGTCCGGCGTGAGGAATTGCAAGGCGTCGAGCATGCGCTTATCGACCTGCAGGAAAAACTTCGCAAGGCCCAATCTGAAGCTTTTGCTTCGGCGCAACAGCTTTCCCGGACCCGCAACGAGATCAATCAGCTCGACTTGCAGAAACAAGGGAACGTCGTGCGCTTGGAGAAACTCACCTCTGAGAAGATTCAGTTGGAAGAAGAGCAGGTCCGCCTGGAAGCCCGCCTCCAGGAATTTGCCGCTAACGCGGAGTCGGAGAAGCTCACCGTTCAAATGAGCCGCGGCACTGTCGAGGAACGCCAGCAGCGGCTTCGCGAAATTCAACAGGAGCTAAACCTGGTCGCCCAGGAGTTGGATGGATTTGTCCGCCAGCAGGCCGAGAAACGTTCCCGCCTGAACGTGCTTGAGCAGTTGCAGCACGACCATGAAGGTTTCAGCGCCGGCACCTTGGCTGCCCTGAAGCAAAGTCAGTCCGTGCTCGGCTCTCTTGCGGATAAAATCCGCGTTTCTGATCAATACATTGCTGCGATTGAAACCGCCCTCGGCCATCACCTGCAGTTGGTTCTGACGGAGCAGCCGGAAGCCGCCCAGCAAATCCTCGCGGACCTCAGCACTGCCAGGAAAGGTCGTGCCAGCATCGCTCCCTTGGCTATCCAACCGCCCCTTGATGCTTCGGCTGCTGAAGGGCAGGGGACACCCCAAGGTCAGGATCCTTCGTCGCCTCTGAACAGCTCCATCCGCGCCGCTTCAGTCGTGGAAGCAGATCCTTCCGTGCAGGGCCTCGTTCAACGCTTGCTTGGGTCCACGCGCATCGTGCCCGATCTCGCTGCCGCCACCGCTGCCTGGAAGGAATCAAACGGCGCCTTCGACTTTGTCACTTTCACAGGTGAAATACTCAGCAGCCACGGCGTTTATACCGGCGGTTCTGCGAATACTCCGGGCAAAGCCCCGTCCTCGATTCTCGGACGGAAAAACCAGATTGGTGAGCTCCAGGGAGTCCTGACTCAGTTGCAGGAACAGGTTGCTGAGGTGAGCCGTCGCAAAGGCGCCCTCCAAAGCGAACAAACTGAGCTCCAGGCCAGCCTCCAGAAAGCCCAAACCGAGCTCCGTGCCCAGGAGGTCGCGATTGCCACCCGTCAAGGCGAGTTCAACGCTTTGCAGAACTCGCAACGCGTCCTCCGCCAAAAAGCCGAGACTGTTGATTTTGAATTCGAAACTCTTCAATCCCAGGACCAGGAAGGAAACGAAAAACGCGCGGCCCTCGCAGCCCGCATCCAGGAGCTGGAATTCCGTGAACAGGAGCTGCAACAGCAGGTTGCCGAACTTACCCACAACCTGGATGGTTTGCGCAACCAGCGCGAGGCTGCCAATGCCTCCCTCACCGAAACGAAGGTAGCCCTTGCCACCGAGGAACAGGTTTGCAATTCCTTCCGCCAACAACAGGCTCCGTTGGAGAACCGCATTCGTGAGATGGGCCACCTCGCCGAGCAGCGCCGCAATGAGATTGGTGCCTTTGGCGCACGCAAAGCCCAATGGGAAATGGAGATTGATGATTCCCGCCGCCAGATCGAGCGGCTTACCCATGAGCGCGAAGTCATCAACGCTCAAGCCGCGGAATTGATTGGGCAAAAGGAAACCCAGGATCGCGATGTGAATTCTCGCGAAGAAGCTTTGCGTGGCGAACGCAAGCGCCTTTCGGAACTTCAGCATCAGCGCAGCACGATCGATGTTGAACTCGCCCAAAAGACCATGGGTGTTCAAAACCTGCGCGAGCGCATCCAGCAGAAATATCAGGTGGAGCTCGAGAATATCCGCAGCGAGTGCATCACCATTACCGTGGCTGAGGAGGGCCCTGCCCGCATCCAAACCCTCACCCCGGAGGAAATGTCCGCCGCTGGCGTAGCCACCGATTGGTCACTCGTGGCCGAACAGGTTGCCACGTTGCTGAAGCGCGTGGACGAAATCGGTCCCGTCAACCTGGTCGCCATCGAGGAATACGAAGAAACCGAGCAACGTTACAACTTCCTTAGCACGCAGCACGACGATCTGGTCAAGGCCAAGGAACAACTGCTTGAGGTCATCAATCGCATTAATTCCCAGACCAAGGACATGTTCCTGGAGACCTTCATCAAAATCCGGGACAACTTTCGCGCCATGTTCACCGAGATCTTCGGCGGCGGCAAAGCCGACCTTATCCTTGTCGACGAAGGTGATGTTCTGGAAAGCGGCATCGACATCGTGGCTCGCCCTCCGGGCAAACAGTTGCAAAGCATTTCACTGCTGTCCGGTGGTGAGCAAACCATGACCGCCGTCGCGCTCCTGTTCTCCATCTACCAGGTCAAGCCCAGCCCTTTCTGCGTGCTGGACGAATTGGACGCCCCACTCGATGAATCGAACATCAATCGTTTCGTCCGCGTCCTCCAGCGCTTTCTGGCTCATTCCCAGTTCATCATCATCACGCACAACAAGCGCACTATCGGCATGGCCGACGTCCTCTACGGGGTCACCATGCAAGAGCACGGCATCAGCCGCATCGTCAGCGTTAAATTTCACAAAACTGACGACGATGTTTCCTCCGAAGGCGCTCGACCCCTCGTCCCGTCACCCAAGGGTCTCGAGGAACAGGAAGACAAGCCCCGCAATCAAGCCATGGATATCGCCATGGCAAAATAGGCCATCCGCTCCTACCCATGAACCTGAAAAGTTCATCGGTTCAGCGCACGACAAAAGTTCTTTGGAAGAGTTATCCTAATCCTTTTCCCTTTCAGCTCGACATTTTTCCCTTCAAAGGGTTACCATCTCCGCATCACTCAAAGGTTATGCTGATCAAGGTTTCCATCGTTGAAGATGACGCTCGTACGCGGGAAGCCATGGAAATTTTGCTTAACGGAACCCCCGGTTTCAAATGCGTAAGTGTTCACCCGGATGCTGAGCACGCTCTCCGCCACCTCCCTTTTGAACAGACAAATGTGGTCCTGATGGATTTGAGCCTCCCCCAGTTGGACGGGATTATGTGTATCCAGAAGCTGAAAGAGAGGCATCCCTATCTTCTGGTCATGGTCCTCACCGTCCACGAGGACGCGCAAAAAATCTTCAGCGCTCTCCAGGCCGGGGCCAGTGGCTATCTGCTCAAGCGAACTCCTCCAGCCCGCGTTTTGGAAGCCATCGTGGAACTCACCTTGGGCGGTTCTCCCATGACTCCGGCGGTTGCCCGCAAAGTCATTCAACATTTCAACCACCTGCCTCATAAGCAAGGCGAACTGAAAACCCTTACTGACCGGGAACTCGAAGTCCTCCACCAGCTTGCCCAGGGTTGCACCAATAAAGAAGTTGCCGCACAACTTTGCATCAGTCCCGAGACTGTCCGCAACCATGTCCGCAGCATCTTCGAAAAGCTTCATGTCCACTCCCGCACCGAGGCCGTTATCAAGTACCTCGGCAAGTAAGGCAACCCTTCTTCATCTACCCTCTTCGTATCTCGCTTAGCTACAGTCCTTCTCCTCGTTTTCCCACTTTGTCTTTAATCTTGTTCTTTGCCGATAGCACAAACGTGCTATAGACCACGGCTGCATTTTACTTCAACCTAATGTCCAAGAAACGGTCTACTACCTCATCCGAAAAGTTTAGGCGCCAAGGATCTCTCTTCTGCCGATTCTCTTGTTCGTCTCACCATCTTCATCTCTCACCTAAGCTATAGTCGCTCTTCGTTTTCCCACTTCGTCTGCCCTCTACCCTCCAGTCAAGTCCTGGTCGTTCGTCATTGCCCCCACCTTCAGATCCCACACAAGCTGTCGATAACACGTTCAGTATGCCTGCTTCCGTCCAGCAGCCGAAGTCGCCTGCGCGCTATCTTTTCCGCGCGCTCTTGTTCCTTTGTTTGGTCCTCGTTATTGTGCTGGGCATCGAACACTGGCGCGGCGAACGCATCTTGCGGAATTGGCGCACCCAGACGGCCGACCTCGTTCCGCAAAAACTCTGGCCCCCTTTCTCCGAGGCTAGTCGCCAATACTACGTCCAACTCAATCTCGCCGCTGCTCGACTCGGTGCTCCGCTCGCCGCTTACGCGGGCATGATACAGCCGATCGTCGATTCCGGTTTCGGCATGGCTCGCCGTGGCAGCCAGGAACTTGCGCCCGTGGACGGCAAAACATGGGAAGCCCTCGACCAGGCGGTCCGTCAAAATGCGCTTGCTCTGCGAGATCTCCGGCAGCTGATGAACGAGATTCCCTCTGGCATTGATTACGATATCAATGAGAGCCTCGCCAAATCGCTTCCGGCAAGGTACGTCGCGGCCCGCACCGCCTCGCAAACTCTGCACGCCGCCGCTCTTTCCGAGCTCCATCAGGGCAATCTGACGAACGCCCTCGATTACCTTCTCGCCCTCGCGCATGCCCCGAAGATGCGCGCGAAGGATCCTTCTCTCGTTTCTTACATGATCCGCATTGCTTTGGTCGGCCTCGTGGATGCGGCCTGCTGGGACGCTCTCCAGGCCGAGGGTTGGACCGACCGGCAACTGGAGGCCCTGCAAAAGGCCTGCCAGGATGCTCCCCAGATTTCGCAACTCCCTCAGGTTTATCGGGCCGAGCAGGCGGCGCATCTGCACGATATCCAGTGGTTCCGCTCGCATCTCTACGGGAAATGGTTTGCCCGCAGTGAGGACATCTTCGCCAGCTTCGGGGTGAATCGCGTGACCATGCGCGGGCCAATGGCAGCCTACCATTGGAATCAGTTCGTGCGCCACCCGGCTTGGACGGTGGCCTTTGGGGACACCGAGCCGGAACTGACCGCGCTTGCCACGGCGGTGCGACGCTCCTCGTGGCTCGCTCTGCGTGACAACCTCGCCGATGTCCGGGCTCGCTACCATCGGCCTGAAGCGCCCTGGCGTTTCTACCTGGAACTGCCATTGCAGCACGTTTTGTCCGGTGCCCCTGACTCGGTTCGTCCGAACGACGCCTGGCCCTATCCGGACTTTTACCGAACCTGGCAGGCAGCCTTCCGCAATCTCACGCAGCATAACTTGCTTGTTGCCGCCATCGCGCTCAAACGCTACCAACTCCGCAACGACAGTTTGCCCCCGACCCTTTCCAGCCTCTGCCCGGAGTTCCTCGACGCCGTTCCGCTGGACCTGATGGACGGGCAGCATCTGCGCTATTACCCGAATCTGGACGACTCCTTCACGCTTTACTCAGTCGGCCTTGATGGACGCGACGACGGCGGTGATCCTGAATCTCCCAATCCTTCCCAGCGCGACCAATTCAATTCGCTCAACGGCAAAGATATCGTCTGGCCACGTCTCGATCCCAATTTATTCTAAGCAGCACCCTCGCCGCCAAAAAAATCCTGGTTCATGTTCGAGGAAGAAATTTTTTGCCTTGGAGGCGGCATCACCTGCGCCGATAAACGCACCATCGAAACCACCGTCGAAAATCGCAAACTCAATCTGGGCGGGGACAACTTGCTCACCATTGACGATCTCCCTCAGTCCACGGATCTTGGCATTGATTCCAGCGTCAGCAACATCAATGAGCCCACCTTCAGGGCAGCGTGCCCGGGGCGGACATCGGCTATTACTTTCCCGACCGCGCCCAAATCAAAAGCCTGCGCGAACTCCGCACCAATGCCTGGTACGGCCTTAACAAGCAGACCGGCACCACCTGCTCACGCGTAAGTATCAAACCCCTGGTTCGATCACGGCATCAAGCCCTCCGCCGCCGCAAACTGATCCGACCTCCCGGCGGTTACAACTCGCCTCTTGAGGTCCCGATGACCCCATCTGGCCCTGCTGTCTTTGACCGCGTAATCAGCCCGTGACCCAACGCCTTTCCATTTGCATTACATGACTTCGGGCTTCAACCCCATTTCCTCCCACCCGAATCCTTCTTAGTATTTTGTTCATTCCAGGAGCGTGGCTGTGTGTGGCGTTAATCGCTTCCGGTTGCTCCCGCCACAACCCGGGACCTATTCAGGGAGGAAATGAAATGAACCATCTACCCAGTCGCGGCGTGCTCGGCGCACGAAAACTGCTAAATTCCCTGCTCATCACAGGGGCGCTCCTCACTCACAGCGCCTTCGGCCAGGTCAATAGCTGGACCAATCCCGCCAGCGGCAACTGGGAGGACCCGTACTGGTCCCTCGGAGTGCGGCCCTCCAGCTCTCAATCCGCCATCTATCTCACCAATGCCAACTGGAAAGCCGTTCAGATCGGCGCGGATACGGTTCTGAAATATCGCGGTTCCCTCACGATCAGCAATCTTTACTTGGGCGCTCCCGAGGGCTCCTCAAACACGCTCCTGCTGAACTATTCAGGCCTGCAAACCCCTTTGCGCGTTATCGAGCAGCTCAGGGTCGGCAGCAACGCGGCTCTGCGCATGCTCTCAGCGCGTTTGGACGCAAATAAAAAATTCTTGGTCGACAGCACCGTTTACCACGAGGACGACTCCCAGGCCTTCCTTGACCAGTTGATCATTGGACCCGCGAGCAGTGCGGCTTATTTCCTCGCCAGCGGCCTCGTCAGCTCCACAACTGAGGAAGTGGGCGGGACCAACTACACCCAGGCTCTCTTTTCGCAAGCTGGAGGAACCAATCGGACCAGCACGCTGCGGGTCCATGCCCGAGCTCGCTACCAGTTCGCTGCGGGCTCGCTTCGCACCGGTGATTTGTTCGTGGGAGATGTGCCCACAATATTTTATCCCGACAGCCTGGCCGGGATCTTCACCCAATCAGGTGGGCAGTTGGTCGTGAGCAACGATTTGCGCGTCGGCGATGGAGGTCAGGGGTCCGGTGTATTCGTGATGTCCGGCGGTAGCGTGTCATCCGATGTCCTGCGCATTGGGACAATGAATAGCGGCACTGGCGATTTCGAGCAGCTCGACGGAACAAACCAATGCCGACTTCTCGTCCTCAGCGAGGGCGACAACAACCCTTGGACGTTGCCGGACAATTATTCTTACTCCAGATACTTTCTCGGGAATGGTGGCCTTACCACAGGTCAAAGCCAGCTCGGGGCAGGGCGTCCCTGCTATTTTATTCAGACGGGCGGCGTTTACGAGGTAACTAACGCTCTCAACATCTCCGATGGTCAACTTGATTATAGCTACTATTTCCTGAATGGAGGCACCGTGCGCTCAGGGTCCATGCGAATCGATTCCGCTCAGTTTTACCAAACCTCAGGTACGAACCAGGTTATCGGCAACCTTGAACTTTATGGCAATTCCCTTTACCAACTGGGCGGGGGCACGCTCGGAACCGGTGGAACTTTCATCTCCGAGCCTGGTCTTTATCAGCATTTTCGCCAATCGGGCGGACTGCATTTTGCCACCAACTTCCTACAGGTGGGTTACTCTCCCACCAACAGGCCAACGGGGGATCGCTATACCCTTGAAGGCGGCCAGCTCACCACACCCACCATTTGGCTCTCGGGCCAGTTCGAGCACGTCGGCGGGCTGCTGACTCCTCCCAACCTTTTCATGTATGGAGGCAAGTGGATCGCGGGCGTGCCCTACTCGGAGTTCCATCAGCTGGACCCTCGCGGTGGGTTCGCCACCATCTCAACCATCATTATCGCCACCAATTCTTGCATCCTTCGCTTCGAGTCCA
>JAQGOV010000070.1 GCA_028293425.1 Verrucomicrobiales bacterium | reverse complement strand
TTGCTCACCAGCGCTTGGACCTGCTCCGTGAATTCATAAAACCCGCGTCCGCGCGTTTGAATCTGAATTTCATGGCCGGCCTGGCGCAGCATGGTCACGAGCAGCCACTCAAGGCACCGAGGCCGTCTTCTTCTCGTCCACCAACTTTTCAAAATCGAGGTCGCGGGGATACCCCCCGGTCAACGCCTTTTGATAATGCCATTGTGCGAGTTCTTTGAACGGGGGATTCTGGCTCGCGTAAACCATCGCCAACGAAAAATGTGCTTCACCCCATCCCGGCCGCAGTTGCACGGCCTTGCGCAATGCCTTCTCAGCTTGCGCGCGATTACCCTTTTGGATGAACGCTTTGCCCAGGAAATACTGGGTCATCGGCTTGTCCGGAATGATCTTCGCGGAGAGACTCAGGGCATCCAGTGCTTCATCGTATTTTTCCTGCCGGTATTTCAAAATCCCCATCGTGTAAAGCGCTCCCGGATCTTCAGCATCTGCTGCCAGGGCCTGCTTGACCGTTTTCTCAGCGTCCGCCGGCCGATTCAACTCCATCTGAACCGTGGCAAGGTTGCAAAGAATATACGTGTTCTTCTCATCCTGGCGCAGCACTTGCAAAAACTTCTTTTCCGCATCCGCAAACCGCCCGTTCTCGATATCCCGTTGGGCTTCCGCCACGAGCGGTCCGGCCCCTGCCGGCAGTTCGGTCAAACGCTTCCGCACATCGTTCGTTCCGGTCACGCTCACTTTGGCATCCGGCTTCTTGAAAAACACCATCTCCTCGGGCGTGTACGGAACCGGGCTTGCTTCATAAACTTCCAACCGGGCGCGCGCCACCTCAAGCTGGCGTTGCAGTTCATCCGGCATCATATCGGGCCCTCGGCGGCGGGACAGGTCCTTGGCCAAAGCTGCCAAACGCTTCCTCAAATCATTGCGCTCCTGCTCGATTTCTCGAGCCTCCGCTCGCGGAATCACATTCTTCGATAGCTCGGAGACTTTTTGTTCCAGCAGAATCCGCTCAGTTCGAAGGGAGATGTTGGTTTCGGTCAGAGCAGTCACCAGCGCTTTCGCGATCGAGAGCTCCTCAATCAAGTTTCCTTTGCCAGTGATGGCTGAAGCGGATTTAAGCGCCGTCATCTGCGTTTTCAGAAATTCGTTCTCCTTTTGGAGCGCCGCCAACTGGTCAGCCTGTTGCACAATCTGCTTCTGAATCTCCGGGTTTGGGCCGGCGCCGAGTTGCTTCTTTAATTCGGCATTTTCCCTTTGCAGGGATGCCACGAGGGTGGCCTGTTCCTCCATCTTCTTTTTGATTTCAGCCACTAATTCTCGCTCTTTGTCCAGCAAGGCTGGATCGACCATTTTAGCCATTTTGGCTTTCTCCTGTTCCAGGCTGGCATTGAGCAAGTCACGCTCTTTCTCCAGCGCCTTCACACGCTCTTCAATTTTCGCCAACTCGCGGGGATCGGTGGAGGACGGTTGAACGGACAAAGCTTCCTTCAGCTTGGCCTTCAGCAGGTCATTCTCATTGTTCAACCGGGTCAAGTTGTCCTGCATCTCCTTGAAAGTGGGCGTTTGCGTGAGCGTAACGTTCAGTTTGGCAGGATTTGGCGTTTCGGTGGCGATCGTCCCCGGGGCTGACGGTGCCGGTGCGGTAACGGCGAATTGGGAAAGCTCCTGCAGCCGGTCCGCCAGGTAATCCAAGCGGTAATCAACGATCTTTTTGTTCCAATCAGGATAAAGCGCCCGCAGGTCTTTCAGGCTTTTCTCCGCCTGGGTATAACGGTCCACGGCACCTTTACCTTCCCCCTTTTGCTTCAGGCCATCGCCCTCCTGAATCAGGCTATAGATGAACACATACTTGTCATCCGGGCCGTTTTGGGCATTCGCCCAAAGCAGAGCGCCAAACAAGATGCCAAGCACGCAGACCAATTGCCGTATCATGCTCCCATGATAGACGGGCTCCGAAAAGTTTGGCAATGTTTACGTAGCGTCTTGTTCGAGAAAGTGGCGGCAAACTATCGGGAAATGTGGGATTATGATTCTGTTCCTGTTTCCAGGAGAGCTTGAGCGTGCGGAGCAAGGGATGCATTGATAAGCAGGGAAAAGCCTTGCTGGCGTGTGTCTTCGGTTTGACACCCCGCCCCCCGCTATGGTACTTTCCGCGCAACTGGGTGCAGAGAATATGAGCTCATTTCTAAACCAGCATGTGCTTGTGCTGAACCGCCTGTGGCAGGCGGTCAATATTTGCACGGCAAAAAGAGCCCTTACCCTCCTTTTTGAAGGCCGCGCCCAGGTCGTCTACAATGGGGCCGACGGCTCCTTCAACACCTACAATTTCAACGAATGGCACGATTTCTCCCAGCGTCAGCCTGGCGATGAGAGCATCAACACCATCTCCTTCAAAATTAGGGTTCCCCGCGTTATCCTCCTCGTGCTTTTTGACCGTATGCCGAAGAAGGAAGTGAAGTTCACCCGGCACAATATTTTCGAGCGCGACCACAATACCTGCCAATACTGTGGCAAAATTTTCGAACGCAAGGACCTGAATCTGGACCACGTCATCCCCCGCGAACGCGGCGGCCCGACCTCCTGGGAAAACATCGTTTGCTCCTGCATCCAGTGTAATACCCACAAAGCGAACAAAACGCCCAACGAAGCCGGCATGCACCTCATCCGCAAGCCGAAACGACCGAAATGGCGTCCCTTTGTCCAGGTTAACCTCGGTTTCCAACACCACGATAGCTGGAAACACTTCCTCGATCTCGCCTATTGGAATGTCGAACTCGGCGAAGATCCGCCGTCATAGAAATCTTGCGTACTCCGCTAGGACTAGCTGGAACGCATCTCAATTTCCCGCAGATCACAAAATGGTCAGGGGCAATTGCAATTCCGCCAGGTTTTCTCCGACTTAGTGAAACGTCGAGCTCGGTGAAGGTCCTGGAACTCATTCCGACATTAACTCCGCTAGGACTGACGTGTTTATAGAATCCGGAGCCCCACCCCCTTTTTGTCTTTCAGCGGTGCGGCACCAGCTCATCTCCCTGCGTCGAACGGCCCCCCTTGCTGCGCTGCTTAAAAACAGTCCCCTATGTCAGCTGGATACCCACAAGCCACTCACGGCAAAACTGCGCGGTAAAATCTCGGCACAGAAAGCACCGGGTCCGGATCCACCACGTGCATCACCCGGTTGGAAGAAACAATTGTCTGCCATGGTTCCCAATCCCGCAGATTCGAGCTACGCTCGAGGGAAATGTTGTGACCGACGGGACTGGCCATCGACAGGGTTATGGGCCCCTGCCGCGAGACGGAGTCAAACCTGACCTCAGGTTTAAACAACGGGTAGGCTGTCACTCCATTATCGAGCGGCAAATAATCGTACCGCAACAGAAACAGTTTGTCGTTCGAAAAGAAGATTCTGCCACCGGCCTTTAACGAATTGCCGCCTGCTATTTTCACCGATGCGGGGTTATGAACATCGAGCACCACAAGTCCTACGCGCTTATCCGAGAGGTAAAGCATATGGTTTGTGACGGCCATGCTCTTCAGGTCCCAACTTCCTTCTAATACCCCTGCGGACACTACCTCGCCTGGCGCATTAATTTCGTAGAAGTGCAAGCGATGCGGTTCCCCGGCGTACCAGGTGCACAACAGGTTATTTGCCTTGGCCATGCAGGTCGCCAGAAATGGATACGTTCGCATCGTCACCGGGTGAGCGCCATCCTGCACATTCAGCACTTGCAGCCCGGCAGAGTCCGCGACATAAGCGTAGCCATCGGAAACAACCATACAATAGGGCTCCTCGGCACTGGCCCGACTCTGTATCGAGCTGATATAGTGCGGATTGCTTGGAATGCTGAGGTCCAGGATGTAGAATCGTTGCGGCTCCGTATTACCATCCCTCCCTGCTGTGCATAAATAAGCGTAGTCTCCAGA
>JAQGOV010000069.1 GCA_028293425.1 Verrucomicrobiales bacterium | reverse complement strand
GAAGGAATTTGCGGCAAAGGGTCCGAAGGATAAGAAGGGACGATCGCTGAGAGATCTACAATTGCAGACAAGGCTTTTCAAATTCCCTTGCAGCTATCTGATTTACTCGGAGGCATTCGATGCGCTGCCGGCGCAGCTGAAGGAGAATATTTATCAGCGGCTGTGGAATATCTTGAATGGGAAGGACTCGGACCCGGAGTTTCAAAAGATCCCAGCCGAGACCCGGAGGGCCATTTTGGAAATTCTGGTCGATACGAAAAAGAATCTTCCTGCTTACTGGAAGTTGGAGGCGCAAGCGAGTGCTGCTCGGCCTTGACGGGGGCGAAGCCGAATTATCCAAGGGTACGCCGAAAGGAGCGGCCTATTCACCGAGGTTGCGCCGGAGCAGGGCTGTGAGCCTGGACGGAGAGTGGATGGTCAGGGATTTGCCTTTGACGCTCAGCAGATCCTGTTCGCGGAACTTGGCGAGGGTACGAGAAAATGTTTCACTGACGGTTCCTAACTCCGCGGCTAAAACGCGCTTGGTGATGTTTAGCTGAATTTGATGGGGGCTGTCGCTCACAGGGTCCGGGCAGCGTTTGACAAGCCAATTAGCAAGACGTGTTTCGACATCCTTAAGGGTTAGATCTTCCAGCTGACCGACGAGCACACGCAAATGCATGCTCATGGAACCAAGCATGCGCAGGGCGAGTTCCGGCTGCTTGCGGAGGAGAGCGAGGAAACCGGTTTTTTGGACGAGGAGCACTTGGGTGTTTTCGATGGCGCGAGCATCGGCAGGGTAACCGGTTTCCGTGGCGAGGGTGCCCTCGGCGAAGGATTCGCCAGTACGGAAGATGTGAATGACCTGTTCCTTGCCGGCAGCGTTGACGCGGTGAACATTGACAACGCCGCGTTGCACGATATAGAAGCCAAGGGAGGGATTATGCTCGCGGAAAAGGTATTCGCCTTTATTGAGGCTTTTCACGGAGGTGATGCTGGCGATGTTTTCGAGATCCCGCGGAGGGAGACCACCGAAAAGCTGGCAAGCACGCAAAGTGTTGACGAGAGCAATTTGCTTGAACTGCGCGACAGTGGTGGTCATAAGGATGAGTTTCCCGGAGCTTTCCAAAAATAAACGATCCAATCGCTGCCCGAACTGCGTTCCACTTTGCTTTCGAAACCCTCGCTCCGGAGCTTTTCGATGAGGGGCGAGGGGAGAAAGGGCGCAATCAAGAGGAGTCCCTTGCCTGGAGGCACGGTATCCACGGCTTGACGCACAGCGGGGAAGGGCTCAATTCCCTTGCGCAAGAGTGCGCGGACATCGCATTTTTTGAACTGGCTTAGAGGTAACATAGTTCTGTTGTTATCAACACAGCCAATCTGGTCTAGAAATGTAGCGTTGGACTACACCGATTTTGCGATTTGGTTGCCAGTTTTGGCTGATTCGCGGGGCGGTTCGCTTTTACCCATGAGGCGTCGGAGGAGCGAGTCTCGGTCAATGGACTTCAAACCTGCCGGATGGAGGAGGTTCACAATTCCCTTTTTCGAACGGAGAAGTTCGGGAGAGGTCTTAAGAACGAGAGGGCGGTCGGGGGCTACTGGGTGGTAGCGCAATAAGTCAGAGTTTTCGGGATCCCGAGCGCAATTCCGGGATCGTTTCTGAAAAGATTTTACGAAGGGACGAAAGAGTCTTCTGCAGAATGAGGTTATCACGAGCAACAACACGCAAACTCCAGCCGGCTTTTACAAGCCTGCTCGCGCCGAGCAGGACATCCGGGGAATTTAGCTTTCGAATTTGCTCCCAGCAGTTGTGGCAGGGAGCGATCCGTTCGGTGATGAGATAGCCAGAGGCATACCATGCGGAAGGAAACGGATAACGGAGGGCTGCGAGGCTATCGTCGGAAGGGCTGAGGTGGTAGCGCTCCGCAGCGATCAGTTGATGGTCATAGGTGAGGGTGAGGTCCCAATCGATGCGTGAGAACTCGAAACATTCTCCGCGAGCGACTCGACCGGGGGCGAGGGTTTCGATGAAGAACGTTTCAGCGCCGGCGGCCAAGGTGATGCGGGTAATTTGACGATAGCGGCCGGTTTTCTGGGGAATGAGCGCGGCGGGATTGTACTCGAGCCAGGCAGCTTCCGCGACGTGAAAACTCTGATGCAGTTCCGCACGGCCCGAGTGCATGGTGTGGATACGGCTGGCGCTGGGGGTGCTGATATGGAGGCGGGCACCGTGTTCCACGCAGATCTCGCTTTGAAGGGAATCCCCCGAGAAGAGGCCAGCGGTTGGATTGACGACCTGAACCATCAAGGCGTGTTCATCCTGGTATGGCTTGCTGATGTGAAAAGGAGCGCAAAAAGACTGGCGGCTGATGTGGCTGCGGCCACTTTCATCCAGGGAACACACCAGTGAGAGATGGCCGGATAGGATCTGCATGCCTAGGCTACTGGAAAAGGTAGTTGTGCTCAATCCATTCGATAACACCCGCAAGGTTGTGCTCAGTCTTCAGGTCGCAAAAAATAAAGGGCCGTTCGCCGCGCATGAGCTTCGCATCGCGTTCCATGACCCCCAAGTCGGCCCCGACATAGGGCGCGAGGGTGATTTTGTTGATGATAAGTAAATCGCTGTAACGGATTGCAGGGCCGCCTTTGCGTGGGATTTTATCGCCTTCGGCGACATCAATGACATAGATGAAGGCGTCCACCAATTCAGGGGAGAAGGTAGCGGAGAGGTTATCACCTCCGCTTTCGACGATGACGACTTCCAGGTCCGAAAATTTGGCTTCCAGCTCGGCGATGGCCTGGGAATTCATGGTGGTGTCATCGCGAATCGCGGTGTGGGGGCAGCCGCCGGTTTCGACACCGATAATGCGCTCCATGGGCAGAGCCTGGTGCCGCACGAGAAACTGGGCGTCTTCCTTAGTGTAGATGTCATTGGTGACCACACCGAGGCTGTACTTCTCGCGCAGCTTTTGACAGAGGCGGAGGACGAGCATGGTTTTGCCGGAGCCCACCGGGCCGCCTACTCCAATTCGGACTGCTCGGGAAAATCTTTTTGCTGGTTCGTTCATCTGCGATGGAAGGTTAAGGTTAGGAAATGAAAATCCGGGTGTAGGCTGTTTCGTGCTGGGCGCTGGCGATATCCAACAACGGCGAAAACCAACCGGCCTCGGCTTCGGGAACCGCGAGGGCGCGCATGCTGGCCTTGCCGCTTAAAGCCAGGCATTCGGTCAACAGCTTTTGACTGGCGTTTTGCCCAAGGCGCATCAGTTTCATGGCCGCACTGACGAGTGCAGCGACAGACTGGTAAAAGTAAGCGAGGAGGGCGGCTGGAAGTGGTGTTGCCGTGATGGCCATTTGCGCACCATAAACGATTGGCGCATGCGTTT
>JAQGOV010000689.1 GCA_028293425.1 Verrucomicrobiales bacterium | reverse complement strand
CTGATCGTGTGGATTGGCCACGGCAGGTAGATCAAGGCATCGTCTTAATGAATTCGTCCGCCTTTGCGATGGAGGCATTCATCTGGGTGATGAGGTTGGAAATTTCGTTCTGAATGTTGGCAGCCTCCCCCTTCAGCGAAGCCACGGCTTGAGCATTCAAATTATGCTTCAGGAAAAGCACATGATCCCGGAACAAGGTCAGCACTGGATCCATGCTGCGCTCGGCATTTTTCACCGAGGCATGCAGGGATTCGTACTTTGAACGCGTATCACGGAGTTGTTGACGACTCGCTGACTGCATCGACGGGGTGGAAATCTGGCCTATCTCTTTCTCCCACTCGGTAAATAAATCCTCCGCCACACCCTCCATGTCCTTCACACGTTTGTGAACCGTGTCAGCTTGGGCGGTGGATTGATCGAATTCTTTCTGCAATGTCGTGTACATTTTGTCCAGGTTGCCGCCCTGGAAATTGTAGAGCTCTCGCATCTTCGTGAGGGCATCCTTGAACTGTTCGCTGGCTTCCTTTTCGCCATCACGGGCTGCAGTCACCTTCTTCTTCAGGAGGTCCCGTTTATAAACGCCAAATTTTTCGTAAGCTGCGTAGTAAGTGCTTTTGCAGCCAGTGACGAGGACAACCAGCGACAGAATCAAAACAAGATAGCGTTTTCCCATATATTTTCCCGCCACAATTAAACCGTACTTTTTGAAATTTTCAATACGCACAAACACTCATCTTTCGTGTTGACCCTGCAAAATCATTGTTCCTACAGTCAGCACATCTCGGTTAATCACAAATCCATGGAAATTCATCTATGAATACAATCGTTCCACTGATCAGCTCTGGAGTTGCCGGACCACTCGGCGTGTTACACCTGCCACGGCTTTGGCTGAAGGCTTCCCTTGAAGCCCGCGGCAAGCTGGCCGCCGGCTACCCCGGTGCGGGCAAAGGCTATGACCAAATGGTCATTGATGCCCTTGGCCTGCAACGTGATGCCGTTTTGGCTTTCATCAAGGAAAAGCGCCCCACTTACCCGCAATTCGAGACGTGGATCAAGCAGCAGCCCGGCGTCAAACTCGACAAAGCAACCGTCGAAAAGCTCAACAGTTCGATCCGGGGCTACATTCACGATGACGACACCCGTAAATCCGTTCTCGGTGCAAACGGGTTGCCCGATGATGCCAACGCACCCAAGGACGCAGTGAACCTGGATAACCTGGATGACTGGAAAGAATTCCACGAAGCCGTGCTGAAGTAGACTAGGCTGCCGTTTTCAAAACGCCGCAATCACCCCTGCCGTAACACGTCAGGCGCCGATTGCGGCGTTGCCATCTTTTGGAGCCCTGCTTAAGGTTCCGTTATGAGTGACGCTCCGTTGCATGTCCTGGCAGTGGTTGGAAGCTTGAACAAAGTTTCCAACACGCGGTTCATTGTTAATTATATCGCTGAGAAACTTAGAGCGTCCGGGGCCACCGTGGATGTATTGGATCTGCTCAATGAACCCCTGGCACTTTTCAACCCGGACCATTCCCACGCTGGGGAAGAGTTTCCTCAACTGAAAGCTCGTGTGGATCGCGCGGATGTGTTTCTCCTGGGAACGCCGGATTACCACGGCAGCATCAGCAGCACCATGAAAAACTTCCTGGACCATTTTTGGCACGAATTCGCCGGAAAGCTTTTTGCCACGATCGTGGCTTCGCATGAGAAAGGTCTGACCGTCACGGATCAACTGCGCACGGTTGCCCGTCAATGCTATGCCTGGTCCCTGCCCTATGGATTCTCATTCGCTGACAAAGTGGACGTGAAGGATCAGGTCATCGTGAACGACCAGCTCAAAGGAAGACTGGAGATGATGATTCACGACATCCGCGTTTATGGCGAACTACTGGCCCGGCAACGCCGCGCGGATTTGGCGGGCCATAATCCCACTTTCATGGCACGGTGGCGGAAGAGCTGAGCGCTTGCGCTGGGCCATCTTGACGATCCTTGAAGTCAAACCGGCAGGTTGACGCGCCCTCCCCGCACGGATAGGTTTTGGGCCATGATTGACCTGACGGATGTCCAACCTCCTGGAGTTGACCGGTTTGGCCTGCGAAAGCCGCTTCCCCCGGCTCGGCTCGATGCTCTTTCGCGCGATATTCTCGCTCTCAAGAAGAAGATGAATGCCGTCATTCTCGCCCACAATTATCAGGTCCCGGAAATCCAGGATGTCGCTGATTATGTGGGTGATTCATTGGGATTGTCACAACAGGCTGCCAAAACCAGCGCGGACGTGATCGTCTTTTGCGGTGTTCATTTCATGGCTGAAACCGCGAAGATCTTAAACCCGAAGAAAACGGTTATCCTGCCGGATGCCAATGCCGGCTGTTCGCTCGAAGAAAGCTGCCCTGCTCCCAAGCTGAAGGCGCTGCAGGATACGAATCCTAATTTCTACACAGTCACCTACATCAATTGCAGCGCCGAGGTGAAAGCATTGAGCGATGTCATCTGCACCAGCGGCAACGCGGTCAAGATCGTCAATGCCAGTCCCAAGGACAAGGATCTGCTTTTCGTGCCTGACGAAAACTTGGGGGCCTGGGTGATGGAACAGACGGGCCGGAAAATGACTTTGTGGCGCGGGAATTGTTACGCGCATGTCGAGTTCACACATGCCAGCATCATGAAGATCCGGGAGGAGTATCCAAACGCGCCGGTGGTCGCGCATCCTGAATGCGTCCGCGCCGTGCGCATGCTCGCCGATGAAGTCTGCTCCACCGAAAAGATGGTACATTACTGCCAAGCCAGCCCGGCAAAAGCCATCATCATCGCCACCGAGGCAGGCATGCTCCACCGCCTGCAAAAGGAATGCCCCGACAAAACTTTTATCCCCGC
>JAQGOV010000054.1 GCA_028293425.1 Verrucomicrobiales bacterium | reverse complement strand
TTCTCGCCGTAGCCCTGGCCACCACCCGCCAGCGGTCCATCCACCAGGCCCAGCGTTCGATAGTAACGAATGTTCCGTTCGGTCATGACGTCCCCAGCCTGCCTGCTCGCAGGAAAGATCTGATGGGTGTCACACCAATCATTGACCTTTTGCGCTAAAACCTCAATCGAGAACATCTCGCCCATACGTGGTTAATAACAGTAGACAGTGTTACTGTCAAGTCGAGACGTCCGGATGTTCACCTTTGAGTTCGATGATCTTATTTTGCGGGTGCTCCGCCTTGCAGTCGCTTGGAAATTTGTTCCTGCTCTTCCTGAACCCGCTTAAGCACATTCACCAACTCGTCGTAGGCCGCTTTCTGGTCTTTGCCCACGCTGATAACACTGTTCCAAACACGGGCCTTCGCGGACGCGAAATCCTTTTTGCCTTGTTCATCTGCCGCCAGAAACTTTTCTTTGGTGGCCAGCAGTTGGGTGTCGCGCTGCTGGGCGCTGATTTTTCCAGTTGCGAAAGCCTGTTCGGCGCGAGCCGTATCCAAATCACGCTGACTGGCTGCCGCTTCTGCGATCAGTTTCGCTTTCTTTTCCTCGGCGGCGATGGCCTGCTTGCCCGTGGCTTCGGTCTCGCTCATCTCCTGGTTGAGCTTCTTCATCTCGGTAACGCAAAAATCCACCATCGGACCAAAGGCTTTGATTTTTTCCTCGTCGGTTTTGCCATGCAGGGCATCGAGAATTTTCTCATAAAAATTCCGGCGGTTGGACCGTGGTTGGTCGGGTGTATTCAGACGCTGGGCCACAGCCAGGCCGGCCAGTTCCGCGCTGATGACCGGCGGCAGATTGGTAAAGAAAACTTTGCCCGGACCTTCCGTCGAGGTCACCAGCACATGGTTGGTGGAGATGCTCAGTATTTTGGCCTCCGTGAAGACCTTCCCTTCGTGGTTGGTGGCAGTAAAGACGCGATCGAGCAGCGGGGCAGGGGCATCGGCGGCGAGAGCCGCGGATACGCCCAACATTTCAACAACCAGGGTCAGGACGATGTATGTGAATCGATGCATTTGAACCCTTGATCTTCGTCCCGCGGGTCCACAATGGCAAGTGTATCCCGGAGGGATAAAGGCTGTACCCCTGCCCATCGGGCTGGCAGAACTGGGGCCCCGGCCAATTAAACATCTACAACCGCCCAAGGTGAGATTTCGGGCTTTTTCGAGACCGGAAAAAAATGAAGGATTTAGCGGTCCCGAATCATTCTCTCGTACTCATCGTGCGGACCAACCCAAAACCAGAAAACTGTATCACCGACAACATGAGCCAGAGCCCGATGGCGGTTATCTATGCGCGCACTCCACACTTTCCCGACCTTTTTAAAGTGAAGGGATGGGTGCTGGGGATTTTTCCGCCACAGACGATATGCCTT
Organism: Verrucomicrobiales bacterium; assembly: GCA_028293425.1. Lineage (GTDB taxonomy): Bacteria > Verrucomicrobiota > Verrucomicrobiia > Limisphaerales > JAQGOV01 > JAQGOV01. Next base: position 4,978 of record JAQGOV010000054.1, on the reverse strand, counting down.
CCGAACCCGGTCCTGAACCTCTGCAGGCAGAACCGCGAAGGCTTCGCGGAACCTAGAGGTTGTCGAAGAATTCATCAGTCGGTCGGGTCCGTCCTTTCGCGATATCGTCCTCAACCTCCTTCAACAGGAAATCGAGATTGCCGGACTCGGAGTCGGCTTCAAGCTGCTGGTCCCATTTGCGGTTGCGCTCTTTGTCGAACCATCGGGCCAACGCGGCGAAGTCTTCGCGTGGCAGTTTCGCAATGGCTTCTTCAATCTGTTGGATATCAGTCACGCTTACACCTTACCTCAGCTCGAGCTACGGCTTCAAACGGTTTCAACTGCACGTGTCTCTCACGTTTTCCAATCAAGCCTTCGTCTCCCCGCCTTGTTCAGCCCAGGTTTATGCCTTGGTATGCAGGACCCTTCGAATTTGCGTTTATTGGCGTCCATTGGCGGTTAAAGTCCCTGGAAGCAACCGAAGCCTTATTTTGTTTTCGGCATTAATCCTCCATTCACGGCTGCCAGTTTGCCTGAATTCCCGAAAGGTTGCTTAAAAGGGAGGTTTTAGGTAAAGGAGATTGTCTCCGCACTGCGAGAGAATTGATGTGGTCGCATTTCAAACGCCTCATCTACCTCGACGACACGCGGAAACGGGAGTTCTACACCAAGATGTGCCGGCTGGAACGGTGGAGCACCCGCTTCCAAGAAACGGAAGTAAACTCATGCCAGAAGAACTCACAAGTCCCGCCTGTCGTGCGTCGGCCATTGTCTCACCTCTTCAACCTCCCATTGCTCAACAATCAATTCTCCTCTGACCGTCCCTTTTTTCTACCCATGCCACTGCCCAACATGCCATTGCCCTAAACACGCAACTTTTGGATTCGCGTTTATTGGCGTCACGCCACCCCGGGACTTTTTTCTGCCGGGAGTAGAAAAAAGGAATGCACCTTCGGTGCAGGCCGTCAGGCCGAGTGCCCTGGGCAAGGCACGAGTCGATTTATGAGATGGCTTGTAAAAAAGAGAAGGGCCGGACACTCATCCGGCCTTTTCACACACGGGCGTATTTGAGAACTCAATACACCCTAAACACGACTCCAGAATAGCCGAATGGCTGTTTCCCACCAGTCACCAGTAATGGGGTGGGGACAAGGTCTCTGGACTTGAGACACGATAAGCCGCAGGCCTTGAGCGCTGCCACGCCCGGCTCCAGGACGAAAAACGTCCCGCATCCCGAATCGATGCCAGCCAGCGTTCCATCCTACCTTTGCCATAGGCGCATCTCAATCAGATGGTAAAACGTTGAAGCCTCGAGAATTCCGCCAGGTTTTGGACTGCGTCCAGTCCTCTGGCGCTTTCGGGCTTCTCCAACCGACCCAACACCACTCAAATCGCAAATCCGCAAACAAGTCCCAACTCCCACAACCGCTATTCTTATTTGGCTACCAAGCCCTGCCTTGTAAGCTCTCCACCCCTATCGGGGGTGGGATATAGTAGCCGTGGTTGTCACCGCCCCGCGTGTGACCCACGGTTAAGTAGGCAATGATTCGCGCACCCCGAAGGCGGTGCCACATTCCCAGCGTATTCATCGCCACGATTGCCGCCGACTGCACTCCCGCACAATCGACCGGCTGCCACCCGGTGAAGGCCCAAATGCCGAGGAGCACTTCCAGGAGGCCAATAGCCTTGGTCGCAAGCCCTGCATTCGCCGCACCGAGAATCTTCCCCACAATAAGGCGGTGCCGGGGAATGCCGTTAAGAATTTTGCTGTAGAGGCCGTGAAACACCCAAACAGATCCAATCAGAATTTGAGCTATGATGTGAAATGTATCTGAGTGGAAAAACGAATTCATCTGCGGCTCGGATTTGTGGAACAGCCCGTTCGATTTACGCCTTCTTCACAAAACACGCTTTCAGGAAGACAGCGGTTCCATCCATCTTGCAATCAATCTCATGATCGCCATCCACCAACCGGATCGGCTTGGACTTTGATCCGCATTTCAGTACCTGCGACCCGCTGAGCTTCAAATCCTTGATCAGCGTAACGCAATCGCCGTCCACTAGCACATTGCCGTGGGCGTCCTTGACGACCCGGACCGCCTCGGCGGCCTCCGGCTGCGCTTCGCGCGGCCACTCATGGCCACAGGTCACGCATTCCCATTTATCAGGGAGTTCCAAAACATCCGTCATCTCACACATCGGGCATCCAGGTTTGCTCATCCTTAAAAGAGTAGTCTCTCCTCGCACCGGGACTCAATCGCGGATTCGACGGCGGACGGATGTATTGGAAGACCCCTTGAAAAAGAGAAGGGCCGGACACTCATCCGGCCTTTTCACACACGGGAGTATTTGAGAACTCAATACACCCTAAACACGACTCCAGATTAGCCGAATGGCTGTTTCCCACCAGTCACCAGTACTGGGGACAAGCTTTTCGCATGGTCCGTCCCTTGCATTTTCTCTCACTTGATCCCGCCGCTTAAACTCCCAATCTCCCCGGTTCCCTTAACTATTCGCTTCTTTTTTCTGGATGAACCTGATAATTATATCGTAACGCCTACGAAGGAATGAAAATTAGACATCAACAGCTAGTACCCTGCCTACTTCTTTGGATTTTATGGTCTCATATCCTAGAGCTTTCCGTGCGAGGCGATCAGGTAATCGTCAACCTAACCAACACATGGAGATATGAACAGACGGCTTCCTGGGATGGGAGTGGGTGGTTCGAATTTCCCTTTGATGATGGGAGTTGGCCTCTCGGAAATGCGTTGCTCTATTTTGAGACTAATCCAAGCATCGGACCGAAGAACACGCCTCTCACGTCGGGGAAGAACACATATTATTTCCGAACGCACTTTAACTTCCCTTACAGCACCACGGGAGCAGCCATAACCTTCTCTAACCTTATAGATGATGGGGCAGTATTTTATCTCAACGGGGCTGAAATCCAAAGAATCAGAATGCCTGTCGCCCCGGCTCCCATAACCTACCCGGTGAATGCGACCTCCACACCTGCCGGTGGAGACGCTACAAGCTTCGATACTTTCACCCTAAGCGGCAGTGCTCTCAGCAATCTTTTCCATGGCGATAATATCCTTGCCGTTGAGGTGCATCAGGTCAGTAGTGGCCCGGTGGATGTGGTCTTTGGAAGTACTCTCAGCACTGTGGCCATCGACGCGGTCAGACAGGTTAAACTGCTCCTCCCAGCGGTGGTCCACGAGGGCTCCGGTACACTTGCGGGAAGGGGACAAATTGTTCTGTCAGCCACACTCACCAACGACCTCACACTTCCGTTGATTTCCAGCGACCCCTCGAGGTTGGCCGTGCCGGCGAACATTACTATCTCCGCCGGTTCAACCAACGCGGTGTTCGATTTACTTGTGGGAGACAATAGCTTGGTAGAAGGACCTGCGCGTATCTGGGTGCGGTCGACTAATTCTTTCTTTGGACAAATCTTTGCCACAATCCAGATCACCGACGATGAATCGACAGTGCTGAGCCTGGTTACAGAATCCGAATTTCGCGAGGGCGATGTGGCGAAAACCGGGCAGGTCTCCATTGGTCAACCATTGAGCGCTGATTTGCTGGTACAACTCTCTTCCACGAATACAAATGCAATACAGGTGCCGATGTGGGCACGCATTGGTGCCGGGCAGACTTCGGCTGTCTTCACCATCACAGTAATCGACGACCGGTTCGTAGACGGTGCTGAGCAAGCCAGTCTTGTTGCGCAGGTTCCCGGTTGGATACCGGCCAGTGCCGGATTGGTTGTGCTGGATAACGAGACAACCAATTTACTTTTGAGTCTGCCTACCATTTTGAGCGAGGGAACGGGACTCATCACCAACGCGGGCTCAGTACGCCTTTCCGGACTGGCTATTTCAAACGTGACCGTAGCGCTTACCTCAAGTCTTTCGAATAAAATTTCCGTCCCATCGTTTGTTACAATTGTAGCAGGACAGTCGAACGCGGTATTTGACATTTCTGTTGGAGAAGACCAATTGAGGGATGGCACCCAAAACGTAGTTATTTCTGCCTCTGCAAACCAGTTTGATCCCGCAAGTAAGTCAATCTCAGTACGGGATAACGATCTCGACCACTTCGCATTTCAGCTTATACCGCCACCGCAATATGTCGGGAGCAATTTTGCTGTCACGGTTTCTGCGGAATCCGTGGATGGTTTTCGGCTCACAAATTTCAATGGCTCCACATCGTTGAGTGCGAGCAGCCCGTCCGGACCGATTTCCGTGCAGCCTTCGGCGTTGGGCCCATTCACCAATGGGCTCTGGACTGGCCTTATCCGGATAGACACCTCCGGGGCCTCCGTCAGGTTACAGACAGCATTGGCCTCCGGGCAGAGCAATCCTTTCCATGTCGAGCCCGCTCCGTTCCGCGTTATCTCACAGAAAGCCAATGACGTGTGCTATAACCCGCTGTCTGGGGAGATCTTTGCCACAGTGCCCTCCGATGATGGCAGCAACTCCAACAAACTGTTGGTGATCGACCCCTTTGGAGGCATCATCACCAACGGCTATCCGCTAGCTTATAATCCGGATCAAATCGAGATCTCGCCGGGCGGTTCGTACCTTTACGTTGGGGTTAGCAATGGCCTCGCTATCCAACGCTTTGACCTCCAGTCCCGGGTTGCTGCCGCGCCGATAACCTATGGGTTCGGCCTGGGGGATGGCCAATACCATGCGAACGACTTTGCAATTCCTGCCGGTGCACCCGATTCCGTTGTCGTGAGCCTTGCAAACCTAAGCTACCAAGGCGTCCTACGCCTTTATAGCAACAGAGCACCCGTCGCGGTGTCTCTAAATGGGCTGGCTTATCCCACGCAACTCGCAGCGTCCCCAGTGGGCACGACACTTTTTGGCTACGATGCCAATTTTGGGAGTCCTCTGGTTCGGTTCGACATTGGAGCTTTGAGTCAAACCAGCGTCACAAATGGCCTAATCGCGAATGCGGGCAAAAACTTCGTTGTTAGCCAAAACACCGT
>JAQGOV010000029.1 GCA_028293425.1 Verrucomicrobiales bacterium | reverse complement strand
AGCTTTGGTCATCGAACCATTCAGGTTCAGCATCCCCACCAATCCCGGCCATGTGCCGCTCCAGTTTGCGACGGTCACGATGGGACCGCGATGCGTGAGAAGTCCGTGCAAAATGTGATGGCTATACTGCCAAACCGCTTCAGCAACAATCAACGGTGCATCTGGATCCATTTTTCGAAAGACCTCCATGCCTAATTTCTGTGAATCTATGAATCCGTGCTTTTTGCTTTTGTCGTAAACATGAGCCCGTACTACCTTCCAGCCCTCCTGTCGCAACGCCTGTTCCAGAATAGCCTCCATCTTTGCCTGCTCCTGCCAGCATTTCTGGTTGGCAGAAAGCCGCAGATCCCCATTGGCCATAAGGTAAACCTGTTTCGGTTTCAGTTTGACGGTTTCGTAGGCGTGCATTGGCCTAATCATACTTTTTCAATCACCAGGAGCAAGCGAACTTGAGACCCTCCACGGCATTTGACTGACCCGTGCAATCTCGTAAATTTCCTTGTGCCGTTATTGGAGTTTCAATTTCACCGGGGTGGAATTTATTTGCCGGAGCTCAGCCTCTGGCTGGATCCACACGACCCAAAGACAGAACGCGTTTTTGTGAGTCATGCCCATTCGGACCATACGGAGGATCATCGCGAAGTCGTTTTGAGCGCGCAAACCGCTCGGCTGATGGAGGCGCGGATGGGAGGCAAAAGGGTCGAAATCATTATGCCCTATGGCGAGCGGCGCACTTTCGATTCTGAAGGGAAAAGTTACGACCTTACCCTGCTGCCCGCCGGACACATTTTCGGAAGCGCCATGGCCCTGGTGGAAGCCGAAGGCCAATCGCTCCTTTACACCGGTGACTTCAAGCTGCGCAAAGGCCGTTCCGCCGAGGCCTGCGAACCGAGGCCTGCCGACATCCTGATCATGGAAACGACTTTCGGTCGCCCTCAGTATCAATTTCCACCTACAGAAGCGGTCATGAAAGGAGTCATTCGCTTTTGCAAGGAGGCGCTGGACAATGACGAAACCGCAGTGTTGCTTGGCTATTCCCTGGGCAAAAGCCAGGAAATCCTGTGCGCCCTGGCGGATGCCGGGATGCCTATTATGCTGCACGGCTCCGTTTTTAAGCTGACCGAAATTTATAAGACCTTTGGGCAATGCTTCCCCGCTTACGAAAAATATGATGCGGCCAAAGCAAAGGGAAAGGTGCTGCTCTGCCCACCTCACCTCAGCAACTCAGCCATGCTTCGCAATTTGGGCAAGACCAGGAAAGCGGTACTCACTGGCTGGGCAGTCGATCCGAATTGCCGTTACCGCTACCAGGCCGATGCGGCATTTCCGTTGAGTGACCATGCGGACTTTCCGGACCTCGTTGAAATGGTCAAAAAGGTTAACCCCAAGAAAGTATTTACTCTCCACGGCTTCGCGGCCGATTTTGCCCAAACCCTGCGCGACCTTGGCTTCGATGCTCAAGCGCTCAGCCAGAGCGAACAGATAGCTTTGCCCCTGGTCATGGGCGCAGAGCCACAAAAAACGACCAAGGCAAAAAAACCTGTAGCCATCAAAGAAACCCCGCTGTCGTCCGCACCCACCGATTCTTCGGGATTGTTCATAGGCTTCGCGGAGACCTGTGTCGGGATCTGCAGCACCGCCAGCAAGCTGGAGAAGGTCCGGTTCCTGGCCAGCTATCTGAAACAGGCCAGCACTGATCATTTACCTTTGGTGACGACCTGGTTCACGGGAGCTCCGTTTCCGTCGAATGCTAACAAGGTCCTCCATTTGGGTTGGGCGTTGCTCAGGGATGCGATCAGCGCTGTCAGCCAAGTGGGGGAGATGGAATTCCACCAGGTTTACCTGAAACACAGCGACCTGGGGGAAACCGTCTTCGAGCTTTTTTCACATCACCCGCATATTGCTCCAGGAATTCAGATCAATGAGGTAAATGCATTGTTCAATCAGCTTCATGCCGCGCGCGGTCCAACGGGCAAAAAACCTTTCCTGATCAAAATGTTGGAACGCTGTTCTCCGCTTGAAGCGAAGTACTTGGTAAAGGTGATCACCAGCGACTTGCGCATCGGGTTGAAGGAAGGTTTGGTCGAGGATGCGGTGGCTTCTGCATTCGATGTTTCTGGAGATGAATTACGGCAAGCGAATCTGCTCGTCGGTAACATTGGAGAAACGGCGCTCCTTGCCAAAAATAAACAGCTCGCCTCAGCCAGCATCGTCCCATTCCGCCCAGTCAAGTTCATGCTCGCCTCACCGGAAGAAACAGCAAAGGACATCTGGGACCGCATTTGCGAGCGCAACCGAGTCGGACCTGAAACGGCTACCCAAACGCTGGCGCCTGTCACCTCCGAAAATTCAATCCCAGCCTGCCATTCGGTTTGGATTGAGGACAAATACGATGGCATACGCTGCCAGTTACATAAAGTGGGAGACCGTGTGTCTCTTTACTCACGAGACTTAAAGGACATCACTGCAACCTTCCACGATTTAGCCGAATCCGCCCATCATTTGAAAGGCGATGTGATCCTGGACGGCGAGATCGTGGCCATGCGTGGCGAGCAGGTTCTGTCCTTTTCAGAGTTGCAGAAGCGCCTGGGACGCCGGCAACACGACCTTTTCATGCGTGAGGAGGTACCCATCAAATTCGTGGCCTTCGACCTCCTCTGGCTCAATGGCACAAGCCAGTTAACCGAACCGCTGCGCGAAAGACGAAAAGCCCTCGAGGCCTTGCAACCTTTGCCCGAATCGTTCCAACTCGCCCGCATCACCCCTGCCCTGTCCGCGGAGGAAATCGACCAGGTCTTTGACGCTGCCCGCGGCCGCAACAACGAAGGCCTCATGATCAAAGACCCTGCCAGCCTTTATTCACCCGGACGGCGCGGTCTTTCGTGGCTGAAGCTCAAGAAAGCTTTCGCCACTCTGGATTGCGTAGTGGTCGGAGCCGAATACGGTCACGGCAAGCGCAGCAAAGTCCTGAGCGATTACACATTCGCCGTTCGCGACGATCGCACCGGTGAACTGAAGACCATCGGCAAAGCTTACAGCGGCTTGACCGACGTCGAAATCGCCCAACTCACCGAGCATTTCCTCCAAAACGCCATCCGCCAGCACGGACGTTACTACGAAGTCGTGCCCGATACCGTCCTCGAAATCGCCTTCGATAAACTCCAAACGAGTGATCGTCATTCCAGCGGCTTCGCCATGCGCTTTCCAAGAATCGTAAAGATTAGAACGGACAAGACGCCGGCTGAAATTGATACGATCGCTACCGCCAAAAGCCTCGTGAGTGTTTAACAATTGGCGGCTTATGAAATTGCGTTAAAATGTCGTATTCTAGAACAAAGCGAACATGTCGCCTTATGCATGCAGATGAAATTAAGCAATTCTTACATGCAAGCCCCTTTCGGCCTTTTACGGTTTATTTGGCGATCGAGAAGTCCTTCGTAGTTCCTCACCAGGATTTTGCCTGGCTGACGCCCAAAGGGCGAACCCTGTTCGTTTCTGTTGCCGATAAAGAAGCGGTCGATTTGCTCGATGTCGCCCTTATCTCCCGTATTGAGCCCCATGAGCCACCCCCAGGTTCACCCAAGAACCAATAAAAACCTGCTGGCTTTTTGGCGCAGCAGGTTCGGCGATTTGTTAACTCGATTAAATCGAAATTTCTGTCGCTTCGTCCTGCAGGTGCAGGAAATCCAAAATGTGAGTGACGCATTCCGCCACGGAAAGTTTATCCGTTTCGAGGTTCAACTCAGGATTCAGGGGCGGCTCGTAGGGAGCGGAGATGCCGGTGAATTCCTTAATCTCATTCGCGCGAGCCTTGGCATACAGGCCCTTCACATCGCGTTGCTCACAGACGTCTAATGGAGCGTTAATATAGGCTTCGATGAAGCCGCCTTCGTTGATCATCTGGCGCACGAGGTCGCGGTCCGAGCGATAAGGAGAAATGAAAGCCGTAATGACGACCATGCCGGCATCCGCGAACAGCTTGGCTACTTCTCCGATGCGTCGAATGTTTTCTTTCCGGTCATGTGGTGAGAACGCGAGGTCGGAGCAGAGTCCGTGGCGGATGTTGTCTCCATCCAGCACATAAGCCTGCTTGCCCATGTTGAACAACTCGCGTTCCAACTCCGTAGCGATCGTGGATTTGCCGGACCCCGATAAGCCTGTCAGCCAAATGATGCAACCGGGGTGCCCGTTGCGGCGCGCGCGCATCTCGGCGTTGATCTTGCCGTGGCTCCAATAAAGGTTATCGCTCTTCTGAGTGCCATCGGTGCTTCGGCGAGGATAGCTGTCCGCCGGGATAATCCCGCCCCCGGAAACATCGAAGCCGTCCACAATTACAAATCGGCCGGTTGGAATGATTTCGCTGATAGCATCGAAAGCTACCGGACGCTTCGTTTTAATCGTCAGTTCGCCGACTTCATGCCTTCCAACAAACACTTCATTTTGCGCGCGAGAAACCGTGGCAAGGCTGGAAGCATCGATCACTTTATCGATGGATTCGATCTCGCACTCCACTTCCTGGGTAGTGAGTTTCAGCTTATACTTCTTGCCCTTCTTGAACGGCTGCTTGCCCAGCCAGAAAACACGGGCCTTGAAGCGGCTCAGTTCGTACGGAGGCTCCGTTTCCAGGGTAGCGACCGCGCCGCGCTCCACGAAAATCTGCTCGGTCAGCGTAATGCCAATGGATTCCCCGGCCTGCGCGTTATCGCGCGACGAAGCATTCCAGCGTTCAATGGTTTTAACCGTGCTGACCTTGTTGGTCGGCGCAAAGAGCAGCCGATCGCCTACCTTGATCGAACCGGATTCGACGCGGCCAGCCAAAATGCGGCGTTCATCAAAACGATACACGTCCTGGATCGGAAAGCGCAGCGATTGGTCCTTCGGGGACTCGGCCACTTTGAACTCATCAAGAGTTTGCAAAACGGTCGGGCCATTGTACCAGGCCATATTTTTGCTTCGGCCTGCAATGTTGTCGCCATGATATGCCGAGATCGGAATGAAGAGCTTCGGTTCCACTCCCACTGTTTTCAACCACCCGCGATACTCGGCTTCAATCTGATCAAATCGCTCCTGCGAGTAATTCTCCAAATCCATTTTATTGACCAGCACCGCCACCTGCCGAATGCCCAGGAGGTTCAGGAGATATCCATGCCGGCGTGAATTTTCCTGCACGCCCTCATGGGCATCGATCAACAACAAGGCCGCTTCCGCGTTGGCGGCGCCGGTGACCATGTTCTTCAGGAACTCCTTGTGGCCGGGAGCATCGATGATGACGTACTGGCGCTTGCGCGTTTGAAACCAGATCTGCGAGGTGTCGATGGTGATGTTCTGGTCGCGCTCCGATTGAAGAGCGTCCATCAGGTTGGCCCATTCGAAGGGCACTCCGCGGCGCTCGGCAATTTTCTGGAGCTGCTCCAGTTTGCCATCGGGCAGTGAGCCAGTGTCATGGAACAGGCGGCCCACAAAGGTGGATTTGCCGTGGTCCACGTGGCCGACGATGACGATCTTCAGTTGTTCCGTGGGAGCTAAAACTTGCATATCAAATCCGTCAATGGTGGCAGGTAATTTCACATGTAGCCGTCGCGGCGGAGCTTCTCAAAAGCGTCTTCGCTTTCCTTGTCCTGGGCGCGACCGGCGCGTTCGGGGGTGTTGGTGTTGCGCAGCTCCTCGATGATCTCGCGCACGGATTTCGCCGGCGACTTGATCGGGAAGGTGCAGGGATAGCAGCCAATCGAGCGATAGCGCTCGCCCTTTTCGTTCGAAAAATAGAGCGGAATGATTGGGATATTCTCACGCTCGATATATTCCCAGATATTCAATTCGGTCCAGTGCAACAGCGGGTGAATCCGGATGTGCGCGCCCTTGTCGTAATCTGTTTTGAACTGATCCCACAATTCAGGAGGCTGATCCTCCACGTTCCACTCCATGTTCTTGTCGCGAGGGCTGAAGTAGCGTTCCTTGGCGCGGGTGGGCTCTTCATCACGACGCACACCCACAATCACACCATTGTAATGATGTTTGTCCAGGATGGTTTTGAGCGCGTCCTTTTTCAGCATCCCACAGCATTCCACGCGAGTGGCTTTGCCATTTGGAAAAGTTTGGCCATCGCGCAGCACCTGTTCATTTTTGCCAACAATCAGCTCCAGCTTCCATTCGCGGCACAGACGGTCGCGATATTCGATCATGGATGGGATTTTGTAGGTCGTGTCGACATGGACCAGCGGGAAAGGAACATGGCCAAAGAAAGCCTTCCGAGCCAGCCATAGAAGCACGGTCGAATCTTTGCCAATGCTCCAGAGCATGGCGAGGTTTTCAAACTTATTGAAAGCCTCCCGCATGATGTAAATGCTTTGGTTTTCCAGTTTGGAAAGGTAGTCCATAAATCTTAGTTGGTGGCGTCTTGCTTCTTCGCCATGAAGGTGTGGATGCCGCATTCCACTTTGTTAAAACCGGTCCATCGCCCTGCCCGCTCGTTTTCACCCCCGGCCGATTTGTTGGTGCACGGCAGGCAGCCGATCGAGCGGTAGCCCTGATCCTGCAGCGGGTTGTAAGGGATCTTGAACTCCTGAATGTGTTTCCAAATGTCCTCCCGTTTCCAGTTGGCCATCGGGTTCAGCTTCACGATGTCGCGCTTGACCGCGGGATCAAATTCGTAGAGTTCGATAATGCCTATACTCGCCCTGGTATCTGATTGCTGGCGGCGCAGACCGGTAATCCAGCAGTCGAGGCTTTCCAGGCGGGTTTGCAAGGGCAACACCTTGCGCATCGTGCAACAAAGGTCGGGATCACGCTTCCATAATTCAGGACCCTGCGCAGCGTTCTGCTGCTCCACCGTCAGGTCGGGAACAAGCGTTTCAATCTGGTAGCCAAAGAAATCTTCCAACCTCTTCTTCAGCGCCACGGTTTCCGGAAACAGCAAACCCGTGTCCAGGGTGAAAACAGGAAACTGAATGCCATGGCGCTTCGCCAGGTGCATCATAACCAGTCCGGCCCCTTGAAAGCTGGTGCCAATGGCCGCCCGATTCCCAAACTTTTCCCACGCCCAGGCCAGCACTTTCTCACTTGGGAGTGTGTTGAACTGCGCGTCCAGGGACTGGACTTCCTCAACCGTTAGCATAGCTATGGTTAGTTCTTGGCTGGGACCGGTGGAATTTCATTCCAAAGCACGCGCGCGCTCCAATCGCCAAATCGTTCAGCCCCGATGCGCTCCTGCAGGAACCGGGTGAACACCGGGCGCAATTCGCTTTCCAAGTCGTCAATTTTCATGGATTCCTTGTAAAGGCGGTTTAAGCGAGTGCTCGATTCATTGCCCCCCACATACACCTGGTATTTGCCGGGCGCTTTGCCGACGAAGCCGATCTCCGCCATGTAAGGCCGGGCGCAGCCGTTTGGGCAGCCTGTCATGCGGATGACGATCTCCTCGTTCTTAAGCCCCACCTCTTCGAGCAGCTTTTCAAAACGGGTGATGATGGCGGGCAGGACGCGCTCCGATTCAGCCAGCGACAAACCACATGTTGGCAACGCTGGGCAGGCCATCGACGCCAGGCGCGTGGACGAAAATGGATTCGAAACCGATACGCCGTGGTCCGCCAGGATTTTTTCAATCCCGCTCTTCTGCTCCGGCTTCACATTGACGAGCAGCAGATTCTGGGAAGCTGTCAGGCGCACCTCGGTCGGAAACTGTTCCAGCACTTTCTTCAAACCACTCTTGAGCTGGTAACCTTCGGCATCCTTGATCCGGCCGTTTTCGACGAAGAGCCCGAGGAAATGGTTCCCATTCGTTTGCTGATGCCAGCCGAGCAAGTCGCCCTGCTTGGTGAACTTGAACGGACGAGCCTCTTCCAGAACAGCGCCGAGACGCTTTTCCACTTCCAGGCGGCACCACTTCGCGCCCTTCTCTTCCAGCACATATTTTAAGCGTGCATGTTTGCGGTTCGTTCGGTCCCCAAAATCGCGGTGAATGGTCAGCACAGCCTTGGCTGCGGCTTCTAATTGCTCCGGGCGAACGAACCCAAGCACATCGGCCAGGCGTGGGAAAGTTTCGGCGTTGCCGTGGGACATTCCCATGCCGCCACCTGCAATCAAATTGTAGCCAACCAGCTTGTCCCCTTCGGTGATAGCAATAAATCCGACGTCGTTGGTAAAGATGTCGATGTCATTCAGCGGAGGAATCGCAAACCCCACTTTGAATTTCCGGGGCAAATACGATTTGCCGTAAAGCGGGTCGACAAATTCCTTGTTCTCAGACTCATTCAGATCTAGTTCCTGACCTTCTATCCAAATCTTATGATAAGCCTTTGTGGCAGGATTGAGCGCATCGGACACTTTGCGCGCTTGCTCCAGCACCTGGTCCACTATCGCGCTGGTAGCTGGGGTCGGCGGTGCCATCACGTTACGATTCACATCGCCGCAAGCGGCAATAGTGGTGATAAGCGTGTCATTCAATTCCTTGATCGTGGTCCGGAGATTAGACTTAACGACTCCATGGAATTGAAAATCTTGCCGCGTGGTAATGCGCAGGGTGTTGTTTCCGTAGGTAGATGCCAAACGATCACAGGCTAGATATTGATCAGCAGTCAAAGTTCCACCCGGGAACTTGGTCCGCACCATCATGATAAATTGTTTGCCGACCTTCCGTTTATCACGGTCATCCTGCTGATAAACCCCATGAAATTTCAGGAATTCATAATCATCCTGGGTAAAGCTGTCGATTTCGGGATTGGCCAGCGTTTGCGCGATAGTTCCAGCAAGAACGGTATTGCCCGTCTTGAGCCCCTCATTTCGAGTGAACTTGACTGGATCGTTTGTAATCATAAGTTATCTACTAATGTTACGAAAGATTAGACATCTTTGCTCGTTTTGTCAACGAGTTTGGATTTTATCCAAATAAGGGCTGCTTTTTGCAAGGAAAGGTTTGAACCAAGCCGTCTTTTGATTCATATGACACTCTCAGAACAATGAAACGCTGGAATAACCCAGCTTTTCAGGCCATTTTGCCTGAGCCGCTGCCACATGAGCCGAATTTACTATTTTGATAACAATGCTACGACCCGGGTTGCCCCAGAGGTCGTGCAAGCCATGCTCCCCTTTTTGGAGGAGTTTTGGGGAAACGCTTCCAGCGCGTATCGGTTCGGCAAGCAGGTCGCCAAACATGTGGAGGAAGCGCGCGCTAAGGTAGCGGCATTGATCAACGCGGACCCCAAGGAAGTCGTCTTTACCAGTTGTGGGACCGAAAGCAACAATTCCGCGATCCACAGTGCTTTGGTCATTCACCCAGCCAAGCGCCACATCGTGACCACGTCGGTGGAGCACTCCGCCAACATCAAGTTTTGTGATTACCTCCAACGCCGCGGGTACGAAATCACTTTTCTCCCCGTTGAATCGGACGGTTCCATAGACCTGCACTTGCTCGATCAATCCATCCGGCCGGATACGGCCATCGTGTCCGTTATGTGGGCGAATAATGAAACCGGCGTCATCTTCCCGATCGAAGAGATTGCCGCGATTTGCCAGAGCAAAGGAGTCCTTTTCCACACGGACGCCGTGCAAACCCCGGGCAAGCTTAAGATCGATGTAAAGGCCACGGGGGTCGATTATCTCTCTCTGTCGGCGCATAAACTCCATGCCCCGAAAGGCATTGGCATGCTCTACATTCGGCGGCAAGCCAAGTATCAGCCGTATATCATCGGAGGGCACCAGGAACGTGGACGCCGTGGAGGAACCGAAAACGTGCCTTACATTATTGGTTTTGGAAAAGCGGCCGACATTGCGATGTCTCACCTGAACGAGGAAAACACGCGCGTGCGCGGCTTGCGGGACAAGCTGGAAAATACGATTTTAAAGCAAATTCCCAACACCCTCCGCAACGGTGCCAAGGAACCTCGCCTGCCGAACACCACCAACCTGGCTTTCGATTATGTAGAGGCGGAATCCGTCCTGATGATGTTGGACCAGCTTGGAATCTGCGCTTCGAGCGGTTCAGCCTGCACTACGGGCTCGCTCGATCCTTCGCACGTCTTAACGGCCATGGGCATTAGTCCCATGCGGGCCCGCTCTTGCTTGCGCTTCAGCCTGGGCGTTTATAACACGGACGAAGAAGTGGATTTCGTCTTATCCCATTTGCCGAAGATTATCTCCAAGCTGCGTTCGATCTCGCCGCTTAACCCCCAGCATCCGGACAATGACACCTACGATGTGCAGCGGGCCAAACTCAAGCGTCAGGAAACAATTGCTGAAGCCCTGGCCAAAGCCGGAGACAAACATTGACCTGATTCTTTCGTCTACTGGACATTTCCTATTGCCGAAGCTTGAACTCTGTCCCAAGTTGGCCGCGTGTCGAAGCGTGTTTTAGGCAGAGGCCTCGGTCAACTCATGACAGACAGCCCGGTGGTGGAAAGGCAGGAGGAATTTCCAGCCCCCCCGGCTTCGGCTCCGGTCAGTCCCGGGGTCGGCCGACTTTTGCATGGGAAAAAGGAAGAAGAAATCCCTGCAGCACCTGAGTTGGAGCAACTACCCTCTGCCCTTGCTGAGGGCCCTGCCACAGGTTTCATCCGCGGAATTCTGATTCTAGCTGACTTCCTCTTGATCGCCATGGCCTGTGTTCTGGCCCTGAAATCCACAACATCTTTCGGCTTTGTGGAAATGACTCTTTGCTCCGTTGCCTTGGTTTTAGGCGGGGTCCTCTCCTGTGTTGCGATCCTTTGGAAGAGGTAAGCTCCCCCGAACGTGTCTGCAGCCTCAGAGGATCAATTCCATGTACACTACATCCAGCCACCGTCCGAATTTAAATCCCACTTGTTTCAAGTGCGCGACCTTCTCAAACCCAAAGCGCGCATGCAAACGAACACTTGCTTCATTGGCTGCATCGATTGCCGCAATAATTGCATGAAGCCCGCGCTCACGAGCGCCATCAATTAAGGGCTGCATCAATAATTTCCCAATACCTTTACCTCTCTCCTCCGCCGCAATGTAGATGGAATTTTCTGTGGTGAATTGGTAACCAATTCGGGAATGGAATGGGTTCAACGCGCTCCAGCCAAAAACTTTCCCTTGGGCATCGACGGCCACAAACATCGGGTAGTTGTTCTTTTGATGATCCTCGAACCAGGTAACGCGCTGGTCCATCGTGCGAGGCTCATAATCATACGATGCCGTGGTGTTGAGGACAGCGTCGTTATAAATATCGAGAATTGACTGGAGGTGCTTCCGTTCGACGGGCAGCACCTGAATTTTTCCGATTGGCTCGGTCATGAGCTCATACAATCAGAAATCCCGTCTCTCTCTGCAACAAGTTTGAAAACCTGAAAGGCCGGCCTTAAACGCCGCTTCACTCCATCACTTCTTGGTATTCTTCACCTTTTGCTCAAGTGCGGCAATGCGCTGTCGCACACCGTTCTTATTCGTGTTGGTAATTTGTTTTAAACAGTCCAGGGCGTCCCCGTAATTTCCCTGGTCCTCCAGGATCCGAGACAGTCGAAACCGCGAGATATCCGTCTGCGTTCCCTTGCTCTTCTCACTGAGATATCTGTAATAGCGAATGACTATGTACCTTTCCCCGGCTTCTTTAAAAGCAATGTCGCAAACATTCAAGATCTGCTCCACGGACATCACAGGCTTCTCCGTTGATTCAGCAAGGTCCAGGTTCGCCCATAGATAGCCCTCGCAAATCCGGGCCCCGAGCCACGGATCCCCGCCGGGGTCATTGGCATAGCGACTGGCCTCAGTGGCCAGGATCAACGCGGTTTGCTTTTGCTCTGGCTCCGCGCTGGCGAGCAGGTTTTCGGTAAGCTGCAGCTCCTGCCCAATCAATTTATAAACCTGTTTATAGCTTGTGACTTCATCCTGCTTTTGTTTGAAGTACTTGGAATAGATCGCCTGCGGAGGCCGAAGGCTTTTCTTTCCCCGGGGCTTGTCCGGGGAGCCGGACGCGGCCTCCACCGTGTCGTTCGTCTCCGAGCTGAGGTCCACCACAAATTCCTTCTCTCCGGTGCGTTTGTGCAGATAGCTCCAAATAGTGCCATGCACCTCCCCTGCCGTCGGAGGACGATTCGTCATTTTCCGGACCAGCCCTGGCCCAACCCAAATTGCGCCGATCACTGCTAAGGCAGCGACACTGATTATCGCCGCGAATCTGGGCGACACTTTCTTCGTCAGTAAATTTGATTTATCATCAGCCACAAAGAAAAGACGAGCGTCCTGGAAGTCCCATTCATGCTACCTCAAAGTCAAAGCGCCGGCTTTAACCCCGGCGCTTAAGCTAAAAAGATGAATGGAAGCGATGAACTTTACTTTTCCTGGCGCCCTCTTCCATTCGGGTTTCCCCGAGCCGAACCGCTGGAATCTCCCTTCGGATTTGAGCTGGGTGGAGCGCTATAGGTGCGCACCGGCGCTGAAGGCGCCGCTGGGGGAGAGTACGATGGCGGCGCGTTGTACCCGCCTGCCGGTGAATAGGAGTGGCTCGGTATCGCTGGGCCGCTAGGATTCGCGGGCGCAGCCATTCGTGGAGCATAGGGCGGGCCTGCCGCTGCCGCGGGCCGGCTCATCGGCAACGATGGAACTGGCTCGGAAACGGTCGCGTTATTTCTCGCCAGCGAATTATTCAGAGGCTGTGCTGCCCGCCCGCCCGCCTGGTTCGGTGCCACATTCGGCCGGGTGAACCCACCGGCTCCAAGCCTTGCACCGGGGGCTCTCTCAGCTCCTGGCGTGATGTTGGATCCATTCGGCACGCTGGTGACTGGTCGAGGAGTGGTTGTGGAATTTTTGGCGGTCACTGCTCCAGCGAATGGATTCGCTTGAACCGCGGCTGGAGCCGTCGTCAACGGGACCCGCTGCTGCTGGGAACCACCAACTGCAGGCGTGAACACCGGGCCTCTGGTTCCATTCTGGTTTGGAGTAGTCCTGGGTACGGAACTGGGAGAAGCGTCAGCGCCTGGAATCCGCGCAACTTGCGGAGCGTCCGCTTTGGCCAGGTTCAACGGCTGGGCACGCCCACCGGTTCTATTCTGCGGGATACTGGTTCCGGGAGAACCACCGCCCGAATTGCGAACGGACGAAGCGGGTGTGCTGGCCACCGCCGGCGCCGCGGGTGCTGGACTAAACGCTGCGGCGCGTGAGGCCTGGAGCGAGTTGCGCATCGCGGCGTGCTGTTGCATCGGCGGCCTGGCAGCGACAATGGTATTGCCATTGTTCGCCAATTGTTCGCCCCGGCCGGCCAAGGGTGCGGTGCCCGATTGCCTCACATTAACCGTGCGCAAATCCGTTCCGGTTGCCCTCACTATTGGCTCCTTTCCGAAGCCACGGTTAACAACCGTATTGTTGTTCCCGCTCACATAATTGTTTATCACTACGGAGTTGCGATAAATGGTAGTCGTCTGGCGCGCCGGCACCGCGTACTGGCGCGGGTTGCGATAATGAAACCGGTTGGCCGGAACGAAGGTGTAGCAATCCGGCGCCAGGCCGAAATCGAACGATATCCCCACTGCGCCGCTGTTGAAGCTAAAGCCAACACCGCTCCGGTAATGTGCCCGCGGAGGCAACGGTGCCCAGCCGCAGTAACTGCTCGTATACCGCCAGCTTACCCAGGATGCTCCCCAGGTGACATCCGGCGCCCAAATCCAGCCCAGCCGTGGGTGAGTCGACCACCGGCCATAATGGAACGGAGCCCACCCCCAGGAATAATCGGAATACCAATACCAGCCGCAATCCGTCCACATCCAACGGCCACGGTCACTGTACGGACGCCAGGTCGGGTTCATCACCACCACCGTAGGCTGCCAAACCAAACCATATTCCGGCACTTCCACCCAATTGCCGTACGGCGCGAGTGAACTGTAAAAAGTCGTGGTAGTCACCGGTTGCTGCGGTTGGGCCGCAACTGTCGCAGCCTGCTCAGGTCCCACTTCTGTCATGGCAGGAGGAAGACCATTCGCAGGTGGAGGTGGACCCGCTGGACCAGGATTTCCTTGAGGATTCATGGCGGCGGGCGGAGCTGCCGGAGCAGACGCAATCGAGACTGGTGGGGCTTTTGTCGCGTCTGCACTCCCATTCTTTTGCAGCATCGCGGTTATCACCTCGGTGGAAACACCCAGATCGTTTAAATAAAGAATTTCGTCGGAGGTCAGTTGGTAGGGGTGGACCGAGTTGGTCACATACGCCAGCAACACGTCTTCGCTCACGCCTGCTTCGGCGAGCTTCATCACCTCTCGCACCACCGGCGAGCTCTGCAGGTTTTCTGGCGGACGCACCGGCTGCACCATCTTCACAGCGTTGGTTGAGACCGCCTCGGCTGCTCCTGGTGCCTCCTGTGGCGTCGTTTGATCAGCAAGGGCACTGGGCACAATTCCCGGCTCTGCCTGTGCCGCGGGAGCGACATCAATGGCAGGTGCTGCTGCTGGAGAAATAACTGAGACCGGCGGCGGAACGGAGGTGACTACAGGCACCTCGCTTTCTGCCTGGCTCTCAAGGCAACCGGAACACAAGGCCAAAGCAAATGCTCCGGCACTCACCGCTACCATCCTCATCAACTGGCTTTTCATAACGCGCTTTCTTTTATGGCTCGCCTCACGAATCGTGTGTTAAACGAGCTAAAGGATCCGACTAGGGTTCAACAATTGTATTCATCTAGGTGGACCCGTCCCTATTGTATCCCGAAAACCGGCATTTACAACCGTTTACATCGATTCACACCACATGCCAAAATATCTTGGTTTTTACGAATTAAGCCTGAATGCTCGGAACCAGTTGCTTCGAGGTTTTGATTAGCAAAACTTACTCATGTCGGCAATTGTTGAGGCCACACCATGGTCGTTCCGCGTCACTTACTGAGCCTGGGCTGTCCAACCTTTCACGGCTGTTTCCCACAAATTCAAGTCCTTCTGCCCCTTCAAGCCAATCCACTCCGATTTCCAACCCGAAGCCTTTAATGATGCTGCCAGCATTTTTCCCCGGCTATCCAGTGAGGTGTGGATCACCACGGGGCAGAATGGGGGAAGAGTTAGAAGAAACTTCACCAGATCCTCGCCCGTGCCCGGCTCCCCGATTTCACGATACGGGCTGCCGCTCAGGTCATAATCCAGGGAAATTACCTGGGTCTTTCCGAAAAACGCAGGTGCCTCTTTCCGCATCGTATGCACGTCGCTCCAGGACATCATCTCCAGGGACAAACGGTGGGCCGCCCCTTGAAGCGCCATGAGGCGAGAGGTTGAATCTTCCAACACCAATAGGTACTTCGGACTGCTCACGTCCGAATCATACGGAACCGCCATGCGTCCGCCAGACGTTTTCTGATGTTGAAGCGCTTTTACTCCCCTTTCCCTCGGTGTTCGCCCCCATTGCTCCCCTCTTATTTAGAGTCAATATTTTCTCATGGCACAGTTGTTGCATTTGAAACGGCTCCCTTTTTCCCCATGAAAGTGCTGGTCATCGACATTGGTGGCTCTCACGTCAAATTCAAAGTCTGGGGCCAGCGGCTTAAGGAGAAATTCGACTCTGGAAAGAAGCTCACCCCTCAAATCATGGTGCGGGAGGTGCTCGCCAAGGCTGCTCTCTGGGAATATGATGTCGTCTCCATCGGCTACCCTGGGCCAGTCATTCACGGACGTCCCGCTTCCGATCCCCCTAACCTGGGCAAAGGTTGGGTCCGGTTCAATTTTGAAAAGCATTTCTGCAAGCCGATCAAAATTATTAATGACGCCGCGATGCAGGCGCTTGGCAGTTACAACGGCGGCCGGATGCTTTTCCTCGGCCTGGGCACAGGCGTGGGCTCGGCTCTCATCCTGGACGACATTATCGTCCCGCTCGACTTGGGCGACCTCGCTTATAACAAAGACAAAACACTCGCCGAAGTTCTGGGCAAGGCCGGCCTGAAGGAAACAGGCCGCACCGTTTGGGAAAAATCACTCCATCGAGTCGCCGATCATTTGGTCTCCGCTTTTCGCGCGGATTACCTCGTTATTGGTGGAGGAAATGCCAAGCTTCTAAAGGCGCTTCCAGAGAAGGCCCGCCGAGGATCCAACAACAAGGCATTCGCCGGCGGAGCCCGCTTATGGCGTTCGCGTGGTGGCACCGCCACTCCCCAGAAGCACACCTGGCTGGTGGCCTAACTTGTTCGATTCAGCAGCCAATTCAATCCAAAAGGTGCTGCCCTGCCCCACTGTTGAGTCTACCCCGACCTGACCTCCCATCCTCTCCACGGCCTTCTTCACGATCGAGAGCCCAATTCCGGTTCCTTCCATGGTTGCGTCAAGTCGCTGAAACACTTCAAATATTTTGCCAAGCTGATCCTCCGGTATCCCCATCCCGTTGTCGCGAATGTTGAGTCGTACATTCGCACCTTCATTTCTCGCCTCAGTCCAGATGATGATGCGTGGGCTCGTGCGAAGCGGCACAAACTTCACCGCATTATCCAGCAGGTTCGCCAACGCCTGTGTCAAATACGGTGGATGCGCCATCACCCGCAGCAATGGGTGCTCAATTGTGATCAGCGCGTTGCTCCGCTGAATGGATGGATACTGCTCCAGGATATCCGGTAGCAAGTGTTCAAGGTCCACCGGCTGCAGCGCGACCTGCTGGAGGCCTATCTTGCTAAAGGCCAGCAGATCCGAAATCAAACCATCCAGCCTGGAAGCAGCCGCCGAGATCCTCCGAAGATAGGCCTGCGAGGACGAATCCAGCTTGCCCTCGTTTTCCTCGGCCACAATGGTTGCGAACCCTTGCATGGCACGCAACGGCGACCGCAAATCATGGCTCACCGTGTAGGAAAACGCCTGCAAATCTCCGATGGTTTCCTGCAAGTGCGCCGTCCGCTCCGCCACCATCGTTTCTAATTGATCACGCATTTTCTTTTGCGATGACAACGCGTTTCGAGTCAACTCGGTAAACAGCGCCAGGAAGGTCGTGGTCCCGGCGAACAGCAGCATCGCCAGCCAATCCTGGTCCATGCTCAGGTCCAGCGAAAAATGCGGTTCCATCCACAAAACTGTCACCGACAGGAACGATAACCCTACCGCAAATAGTCCCGGCCCTACCCCGCAAAACCAGGTCACCAGCACGATCGCTGGGCTCACGAAAAGAGTCGGCAGCGGGTTTCCAATCCAGGGAATCAGGGGTAAACGAATGACATTAATCAGCAGGATGGACAGAAAGGAAAAAATATACCGAGTGGTACGATTCCGCTCATAAGTATGAACCGCGGAAACTTCCAGAATGCCAATAATTCTCTCTTTCAAATGCATTTTGAGCCGCTTTTGGGAAATAAGGATCCCAGCATCCATCGTCCAATAATGAACGCTACGTCAAACCCTGCCGAGAGCAAGAGCTGCGTTCTTGACATACATTCCACCTCTATGTATAGTGCCTCTATGCTTCGAAAGGAATTGGTTGCTGCGTCCGCTGAACCGCTCATTTTATCGCTTCTTTCCCAGGGCGAGAGCTACGGCTATGCGATCATTCAGCAGATCCGAACCCTCTCCCAAGACCAAATGCAATGGACCGACGGCATGCTTTACCCAGTGCTGCACCGCTTGGAAAAAAGGGGCTGGATCAGTTCGCGCTGGATGGAGTCCGAAGCTGGACGAAAACGAAAATACTACGCAATCAAGAAAGACGGTAAACAGGCCTTGGAAAACCAAAAGACTCAGTGGACCACCGTTCACTCTGTTCTTAGCCAACTTTGGAAGGAACAACATGTTTAACCTGGATGATTCGATCAAAGCCTGGCAACAGCAGTTGGACGCCAACGGCCTGCACAATCCCGACATTCTGGAAGAGCTCGAAAGCCACTTGAGGGACGATATCAAAGATCGACTTCAAGCGGGAGCCAACCCGGAGCAGGCCTTTGCTCTTGCCGTGCAACGACTCGGCCAGCCCGAGCTTCTGGAAAGGGAATTTGAAAAAACCACTCAGCCTCAGGAGCGAGTCAAGGAAGCCTTCCTTACTCTTGCTGGAATTCCAAACCAATACATCACCACACCTATGATCACCACAACCGAACCCCGCTGGGCCACCTACCTGCGAGCCACAGCCTTCCTGGCGCCCCCGTTGTTCCTCTGGGCAGTAGCCGCAATTTTTATCATACCCAAACTCCAAATGCTTTGTCAGAACTCGGGGCTGGGAGGCACCGGCGCACTTTGGACTCTCACTCATACGAATATCCTGACCACGAATTTCTTCCGTCACTACGGTTGGACAGCCGCACTGTGCATCATCGCCGTGCTGGTGTTCTTGGAGTGGCGTTCAACTCGCTGGCCCCGCTACCGCCGCGCCGCCGTCGGCACCGGCACCTTTCTGCTCAACCTGGTGGTGCTCCTTTCCATCTTCATGATGATCATGACTGCCGTTATGGTGGCGGCGACGAGATAGCCTTCGTCCTTGCCCGACGAATGGGTCGCTTAACTCCGTCCTCACATCGCTCCGACACGTAAAGCCCACGCCAAAGCATTCCCTTCCCCATGCCTCGCCAAACATGCCATTGCCCTAAAGGCTCATGGCGCAACCAGCCGATAGAAACGCCTCCCTTGGCTCCCCATCTCTGGATCGGCCAAATCCAACTCTCCATTCGCGCCCGCGATGTTCGTGACGATCGCCGTCCAGTTCACCAGGTTACTGCTCGCTTCCAGCACATAAGGGTTTCCGGCCAGGCCGATCCCCCGAACATGGTTCCCCTCCAACCGGCCCCTCAGCTCCGGCGCAAACAATGGCGCACGGAAAAGGTCCGCCTGTTGGTTTGTGTCCGTCACGGATGGATCAAAGTTCCCTGTTGTCAGAAAAAAGATAAACCGCTCGTCCTGCGAAATGGCAAACCGCGCCTCGTTGTATGCCGGAGTCGGAAACACGGACACGCGCAATGGGTCCAGGGTCCGGCCCGCCTGCATATCTCGCATGAGCAACCGCTGCGCATGATTTGTCAGCCCTGCCATTACATTCGTGGCGCTTGTGGTGAACAACACGAATCTGCCCGAGGAACTAATCCGCGCAAAGTTATCAGAGGTATAGGAATCAGCTCCCGACTTTCCATCATACGACGCGCTCACTATGGCATTGGTCCGGGTCGGAAGATGATGCGCAAAGATGTCCAAACCTTGTCCATTGACATCTTGGATACCGGAAACCAAATCGGCTATCGCCGACGAAAAAAGCAGCCACTCCCCATTCGCGCTGAATTGCCCACCGTATGCCTGCCCGGCCGTCACTCCGCCGTTCGTCGCCCGAGTTACCAGCCACGTCTCCCCAGCCAGCATGTCGCGAATGAAAAGATCCAGGCTGATATTCGGATCGTTCTGGTTCAGGACAAAGTTCGTCCCGATCGACCTAAAGCAAACAAACCGGCCATCCTGGCTCATGCTTTGCAGGGATGTCCCGCGGGGCACAAATGCGCCATTCAAATCCAGCGCCACCGCCTGGTTGGTGCCGGCCAGCCGATCACGCCAATAAACCTGGGATGTGCCCGCAGTGTTCGAAATCCCAGCCACCACATTCGTGGCCGAGGTCTCAAGAGCGAAATACCGCCCATTCGTGCTCATCGCATATTTGAAAGTCGCCCTGTCCAGTGACCTTCCACTTGGCGACATCGTGATCAATTCCGTCACTCCCAGCATTCGGTCGCGGCAGAATACATCCTGGCTGTTATTGGTATCTAAAGAACTCACAAGGTTCGTGGACAAAGAAGCAAACGAGCAAAAGCGTCCATCAGTGCTCATAAAGATCGGCGCTGGAGCGGCACCAGCCAATGTTACCGAAGCGTTTCCTGCCGTGCTCCCATCAGGGGAAATTGTTTCCAGCGTAGTAATGCTGGAAACCAAATCCCGCACATACAACTGATAACCGGCACCTGCGGGATATATAATGTTCGGAACCAGATTTGTCGCCCGGCTGACGAATAGGAGGAAACGTCCATCAGGCGTAAACTGAACGGGATAAGAACCAAGGTTCCCACTCACTGCTGCAGCCGAGAACGTAGTATCCCAAACATTACTGCGAAGCAGGCAGTCATGCACAAAGAGATCACTTAACCCATTGGTGTCCAAAGCCGTGTAATTGGTACCAAAGCTCGCAAACGCAGCCAGGCCCCCGTCGCCGCTCACCGCAAAACTTTCGGTCAAAGCGCTGTTCACCGACCGCGTGCCCGTGTAATCCACGCTCACCATTTGCGCCGCATGGATTGAAAAAAGTCCCAGACAGGCCATAAGCCCTCCCCAAAAAACGGAAACAAACCCGCTTCTCATGGGACGGACGTTAACCCAAACTCTCTCCCGTCGCAAGAGCGCTGTATGTCCTTGCACGCTTTACGATTCACGCTTCATTCGCCATTCCTCGCCTTGCGCCCGTGCAATTCAATGTTATTGATTAGCAGACCCAACAACAAATCAGGAAAGGCCACTCGCTATGCCCACGTTTAGTTATGTTGCCATGGATTGCCGCGGCAAAGAAACCAAAGGCACTCTCGACCTCCCCTCCCAAAACGAAGCGATCGGACGTTTGAAGGAGATGGGTTTTTTCCCAACCAAGCTCTTCGAAATCAAGTCCAGGAAAGTTCAGCCCAGCCTGAGAACCGGTCCCCTGCGGTCCAATATCGGTATCCCCGGAATCGGCGGAGGTGTGAAAACCAAGGTCCTCACCGAGTTCACCCGGGAGCTGGCTACTTTGGCTGAGGCAGGTCTGCCCTTGTTGCGGGCTTTGCGGGTCCTGGCGCAACAGGAGCACAGTCCCGTTCTCAAGAACACGATCATTCAAATCTCAGACTCCATTGAAGGTGGTGATGCTTTCTCGGAAGCCTTGGCTCGGCATCCGCGCATCTTCAACAGGCTTTATATCAACATGGTAACAGCAGGAGAAATCGGCGGCGTGCTGGACGCCGTCTTGAATCGCCTCGCCGACTACATGGAAAAAGCTCAAAAAATCAAAGGCAAGGTGGTTGCCGCCATGGTTTACCCGATCTCGGTGCTTTTCGTAGCCATAGCCATCATGGCCATTCTCATGGTCTTTGTTGTGCCACGCTTCAAAGATATTTTCCACGACCTGTCACCGGGCAAACCCCTCCCGGCGTTCACGCGCTTTGTCCTGGGTATCAGCGACGGTATTGCGCACCACTTCCTGACGGTCGCGATCCTTTCGACCCTGCTTGGAGCTGGCTGCTTCTATTTCACCAGAACTCGTTTTGGCCGCGGCATTTGGGATCGCATCAAGCTCAACCTACCCATTTTGGGCGTGGTCATTCGCAAAGCCGCCATCAGCCGCTTCACCAGCACCTTGGGCACCCTTCTGTCCAGTGGGGTCCCTATTCTTCAGGCACTCACCATCGTGAAAGAAACCGCTGGCAACACCGTCATCGCCAATGCCGTGGCTGCAGTCCATGACAGTGTCAAAGAAGGCGAAACCATCACCGCCCCGCTCCATGCTTCAGGCGTGTTTCCTCCATCTGTCATCAGCATGGTGGATGTCGGCGAGCAAACGGGTGCCTTGCCCGAAATGCTCACTCGCTTATCCGACAAATACGATCACGAGGTCGACAACTCCGTCACCGCTATGACTTCCCTTCTCGAACCGCTTTTCATCGTGGTTCTGGCAGTAATCGTCGGCAGCATCGTCATCGCCCTGTTCCTACCCTTAATCTCCATCGATCCAGGCGCCCCCGGAACCGAACCCGGCGAAGGATGAGAACACACAATAAATTAATCTCCCCCTCGTAGGAGATGCCCGTCCGTCGTAGCCTTGGCGAAGGTGGAACGTCAGGCAGACTCTGATCTTTTCTGAAAATTCCACGCTCCCCGTTTGCGACCTCCGCTTCCTCCGTTACCTCATGTAAAAATCGGTTTCCCTTATGTGAATTTTGCGCCTTTTTGCGGCTAAGATAAGTCCCATTCCTCTTCACCTCCCCGGATCCAGATCCCTCGGCGCACCCGCCGCCCCAAGTGCCTCAATCAAATCCCGCTCATCCATCATCCCATCCCTGTCCGCATCCGAACCGCTTTGAAACCGCCGATAAGCCCCGAACAGTTCCTGGACCGTGACCCGCCCGTCTTTGTTCGCATCACTAATCGCGAACAGCCATTCCCCCCACGCCTTCGCCGGAACGCGACGCCGCAGATCCTCCGGCATGATCTTCTCAATCACCGCTATGCAGCCCGCAAGGTCCATCGACCCGTCCGCCGGAATATTGCCTGCCGCCAAAAATCGTTTACTCGCATCCATCACCTCCGCATCGCTCAGCCGCCAATCATGATTGGTATCCATGGCGCTCATGAAGGTGTTCGCCGCCACCGTCAACGGAGCCCACTCAACCAGCGTTCGTTTCGGATTGCTGAACTCCGGCTTGAATCCAATCTCTTTCCCGTCCAGCTGCAACCGGATCGATTCCGCCCGCCGCTCGACGAACTGCCAAAGCTCCGGCGCATTCAATCCCATGCCGCTCGCTGATACCAAATTCGTAGTTCCGGATTTGCCCGTGGTCCGCGCCGCTTTGTCAGCCGCCTCCAAAACCGGCCGCAGAAATTCCCTTCGTTGCCGCATCGCCTCAGGGTTGAACGCCGTGACCGCGAGCTTCTGCATGTGCCCGCGATAAGCCTTGGCATACTCATCAATCGCCAGCAGCCGCTCGATCAGGATGTTATGATCCGCGTACGATCGCGTGATGCTCGTCCGGGCCAGTTCCTCATCCGTCCCCAGCCAGCCGTAGCCGCCCAGCGACATGTTCAGGTCCCACGGAATAAAGTGCAGCTTCCCGTCCCTCGGGTTCACGTAGATGTAATAGTTGTGACCCGTCGACAGAAAGCTGTCGAAGTTGATCAGCACCGAACTCACCGCCACATACCGCAGGAACTCGTCCACCGCCAAAACAGACCCGATCTTCGCTCGAAACGTCGCGTCATCCGCTCGATGAATCAGCTTGGCGAATTCAATCACTTTCTGGCATGCCTCCGGTCGTTCCTTGCTCCGCGGACCGCATATCCCGCGATATTGATCCCAGGTCTCCCCCAGATAAGCAAAGCCCCGCATCCCGGCAGGTTTCAGCAACATGCCATCCGAGTTGCCAAAGTGCCGTTTCAAAAAATGTGGATCGACCTCCTCAATCAGCGTGTAGAGGCCCAGGTATTCCCGCTCGTACTTCCCAGCCACCGTCAAATAAACCAGGGCATGTCCCGTGCTTGGAGCCGGAACTCCCAGCTTCTGAAAAAGCCAAAACCCCAGCGCCTCCCGCACTTGGGAAGGATCGAAAGAAGTATTGCTCAGGTTGAGCGACTCCACCCCCGCAAACCGTCTCCCCTTCACGAACCGATCGAAATCCACTCGCATTGGCCGCCGAAGCGTTCCGGCGGAAACTGCATAAGAAGAATTCCCCTTTAGCCGTATCCCCGCATCGGCCACTCGCTGGCCGTCCACCACGATCTCGCCCAGCACATATGCGTACACGGGAGAACTGGGACGAAGCCGCACCCCGGCAGCCCTCCCCTGTTGCCGGCTGGCGCCCGCCCCCGCTTTGCTGGCCCCAGCGCTCGGCTGCAGCAAATCCCATTTCTCGCTCGAGACCCTTATCTCAATCGTATGCACCCGCCCCGGGTCGTAAAGCTCCCCCGCCGCAACCGGTTTCGGCGCAGCCGGTGCCACGGAAGCACAAAAAGCAACACACATGCAAAGCCGGAGAAGCTTGGCTGCTTCTCCACCTTTCCCACTGTGCTCATTTTTAAAGATTGGCGACATAACTCCGCATTCCAACGTGTTTCAGGCCTGGCATAAAATGACCCTATCGTCCTCCATCCTCGTGTCAATGACGCAGACCCATGGGAATCCCCAAAGACCAGTAGGGCGAGGCTCTGTTCTTTTTCACCTTTAATCTGTATTGCGCCGTTAATTTTCGCTTATTTTCTGCCGACTATATTTCTGCCATCACTTTCGTTGCCTAATTAGCCCAAACTCTCTCGGCCATTGCTTTCAATTAGACCTTAGATGAGGAACATCGCAGCCTGCTTATCGGATTCGACAACGCCGCTGAAGCCAGCGTCCTGACCATTCGCCCTTTCTACTCTCTTATCCTTCCCCTGCATCCTGCGCGCCCCATGCGCCTCCTGCGCCCCACGCGTTATGCAATTCCGGAACAGCATGCTAAAACTATGGCGCGAAAGGTGAGGAACGTCCTCATCCACAGAAATGGAAACGTATGAAGAGAAACGTGACAACGCCGCAGCCCGCAGCCGCCGAAACGATAATTCCTGTAGGGAAAGGCTCTTGGCTCCCCTCCAACTTGTCCGCCAAAGCCTCGGCGAAGGTGGAAGTCTCGGTGAAGGATTACCGCGCCCAAATCAATTCACAGGCCCTCTTTCCTCCTGTTAAACATCCAACCGCCTTCACTCAGGCGAACCCCGGCTTAGCTCAGATCCATCTGAGCTACGAGGCACAACTTCTGAGTCAATCCGACCGATTCCGACCCAATCTGAGTCAACGGCCTTTCCGCCAGGAATTCCGACTTAATCTGACCTGTCACCAGATTCGTATCGGCTCGTGTCCGTTGGTGGTCGATTTTTCTGCCCCTATGTTCTGCCAGAGTTCCACGCAAGGCTATGCAAGCTCAGGCAAGGCCACGCAAACCTCCCGAAAAAACACGTCCGCAAGCCTTGCCGGCAAGGCTTCGCTTCCGACTCTGAGATCTCAAATTTCACATCAGTAGCATCCCACAGCGTGCCGCCAAGAGGCAAAATTCCTCCATTTCCTGAACAATTCAGGATGCTCGACTGAAAAGTGCTTTATGACTTTTTAGTTTCTGGACCCAGTTTTCTGCGCTCGCTTTCTGTCTCTACTTCTCTGATATCACACAAGTTACTGACTAAAAGCCG
>JAQGOV010000009.1 GCA_028293425.1 Verrucomicrobiales bacterium | reverse complement strand
GTCCGATCGCGCGATCCGTCAGGGTGCCCCCGCAACAATCGCCGCCCACATTTCCGTTATCTCGGCTCCAGGCGATGTTGGTTATGGACACGCTGCCGCCGAAACTGAGGCCGGCGAATGGATCCGGATCCGATGTTCCACCAATGCCATTGGCGGAAATCCAGCTATTCGCATTCCCATAAAGACCATCGTTCAGGTTCACCGCGCGATGGAAGGGGATGCCTAGCGAAGGTCCCAGGTCGCTGCTCGTGAAAGGAGTGGTCCCATGGGTGGCCAGGGCGCGATTATCCGGCGGGGCCGCGCCGACAGCCGGGTCGTTGAAGTGCCCATCGTTGCCATCCCACCGAATGGAAATGCCGGGGGCGGCGCTGATGGCCAGGGATTGTTTCTCAAGGACCACGTTTGCGTTGACCTCGATTTCGTCGATATCACTTTGATTATTGGGCACCTTGATCCGAATGGCAGTAGCGCCGATTGGATTCCCGCCTTGCGTCACGTCGAAGCGATGGCGCAGGTAGGAATTAAACAATTTGAGATCATCGCCCTTATAATTAATGACGCCCAAAGTGACCCAGCCAGACTCAGGAGTGATTCCGCACGCCTCCGGAGTAGCGACTCCCGGGTTGGAGACGGTTGTGTATTGCACCACGTAGGAACCGAGCGCGCGATCCTTGAATGTGCCTTCGCCGGCAGCGCCGTTGTCGCGACCCCACGCAATGTTCCGGAGCAGGATACGATGGCCAAAATTGATGCCTATAAACGGCGCGGGATCGGGGTTGGCCGCAAAATCAGGAATCCAGCTATGGGAGTTCCCATAAAGGCCATCGTTCACATTCGGAATAAAATGCACCCCGAAATTGAGTTCGCTGCTGCCGAAGGCGACTGCGCCACGACTCGTCGAAGCGTCATTCGCTGGCGCCGGGGCAGGGGTAGCAGTGGTGCTATTAACGCCTTCGTTCCGGTCCCAGTTAATGGTAAATCCAGCGGTGGGGGTGATCTCAATAAAGTTCGAAATGGGCACCACTGGATCAGCAATCGGGTTGACTTCGATTTCATCGATGTCGGTGCCGGAATCTGGAACCTTAATCCGGAGGCCAGTGGCCCCGATGGGTCCGCCGGCCTTTGCCACATTGAAGCGATGCCTCAGGTAAGCCGAGAAATCAGCGTCATCCGCGCCAGCCAGGTATTGGACGGTCCCCAGGTTTTCCCATCCAGTAGCAGCGTTGCCAGTCTCAGCCGTGGAGTTGTCGGGTGAAGCGGAAGTGGTGTATTGAAGGGTATAGGTACCGATATCGCGATCCGTGCAGGTCCCGGCGCAAGGGCCTTCTGTCGTGTCGCCATTATCCCGGCTCCAAGCGATGCTGGAGACATTGACCGAGGACGCGAACCGGAGGCCGATGGCTGGAGCGGGATCAGGAATCGTGAAGTTGGCAATCCAGCTATGGGAATTGCCATAAAGGCCATCGTTCACGTTGCTGATCAAATGAGCGCCGCCGCCGCCAAATTCGCTGCTCCCAAATGCCACTGTGCCATTGGAGGCCAGGGCTACGTTGTTGGATGGCCCGGCACCGGCACCCGCGCTGAAAAAAGCCCCGTTGTTGCCGTCCCAAGTGATGCTGTAGCCAGCAGCCGGGGTCAGCACCAGGCGTGGGTGGGTTGCGGCCTCGGCCGAGACACTGGCAAAGAGCGCGCCGGTAAGGAGGAACGCCAGCGGAACAATGCCACGCCGGATCTTACGGTCGTGGAAAGAACATGGTTTAGGATTCATAGGGTTTGTAGGTTTTGGGTTCGTTGGATGGGAAGTCGTCGGCTAATTACTGGGTTGATTGGTGTTTCATGGCTGAATTGGGGTGACGAGCTTGAAATACCTGAGCGTGGCCGGAACCGGTTTCGGCACCGTTACTGTCACCAGGTGATCGGTGGCCTCCGCCTGGACGTCGGTCAAGCGGAGCCAGGCACCGCTTTCGACGTTCTCCCGGTAGAGCACCGAGTAGGAACGCCCCGCGGTTGCATAAAAGTTCAGCCGCAATTGCAAAGCCTCATTCGCTGCTTCCATTCGCAAATAACTATGCGAGTCGCTGGGGTTTGTGCCGGTGAGATACTCGTTGAGGTTCGAAACCCCATCTCCATCCTTGTCCAGGCTGGCGTCGTTGAGGAACGGGTTCAGGCCATTCGCGATCTCCCAGGCATCCGGCATGCCATCTCCATCGCTATCCACGCCGCCCCCCGTCGCAGTGGTGGTGACGGTGATATTCTTCGAGGCAAGCAGATTGCCGTTGCGGTCGAGCGCTTGGAAATTCAGCAGATTTGTCCCAAGCAACAATGGCACGGTCGCTTCCCAACTGGTCAAGGCCGGCCAGTTTACGATGATATAGTTCGTGCCTGTGCCAAGCCGGATTTTCCAAATGTCCAGCCAGCCATTTCCGCGAATGGTTACCATGGGAGTGTTGGTCAGGAAATCGTTTCCGCCGTTGCTCGTGATTGAAAACGGGGTGGCTGCGGGCAGTTGGGACAGGGCGTAGGCCTTTCGGCTTTCGATGTAGCTTGAACTGCCAGTGTATGTCTGTCCCACCACGCTGCCATAATGCGCAAGCCAGGGGCTCATGTAAGCAGAGTTAAAGACGTTTTGGCATAGGTCATAAATATGGCTGAGGTAAAGCCGTTTTGTCGCGGAATTGTTGATGAGCTTATAAAGGTTTTTATCGGTGCCGGGATAGATGGAGCTGCTGCTGCTCAAAGTGAAAATGAAATCCATGTCCCATGGGAGGAATTTAGCCGGGCCGCCGTCGAACGGAGTGAACAGCCGCAAGTTGTGGGGAAGGCCGCCCTGATTGTAATAGTTATCGCCTATCCCGCAGAGCATCGTCAGTGCGGTCGCTCGCAGTGCTTCGTCCACATCCAGGGCGGAAGAGATCCGTGCGTCAAATTGATCCTGAGGCAGAGCCATGGTTTGGCAAAGCCGGATGATGCCTGAGAAATCGTCCTGACGCTCCCCATGGCGCATGTCGAAAGGGTAACGGTATTGCTCCTTGTCATTGCCCAAATCAGTGAAGTCCGTGCCAATATGCCCCTGGAGCGGCACGGGCAGTTTGATAGACTCAATGCCACCATCGGTGGTGGTGCTGGGTTCATAAGTGATATCGTAGTTAAACACAGACCCATCGCTCGGGAACTGTTCGCCCACGAATAGCCCGCCATAGGCGTCCAACTGCAGGATGGCCGTTCCGGTGTGGAGGGTTTTAGGAGCGATGAAATAGCAGAGGTCCCGCGAGTAGATGGGCAGGCCAGCCCGTTCGAACATGTGCAGGATATAAATCTCATCCTGCTGCCGCACCACCGGGGCACGGCCAGAGCGATCGATCCCAAGGCTCCCTTGCGCTCCGCGGAAGAGATGGGTGGAAGGAAAAGCGATATCGTAGCTGATATAATCCTCGCCATCGCGTGCGCGCCCGGCTGCCGATCCATGCAACCGGACCCCCGCGTCATAAAACACCTCGGACCGGTCGTAAATGACGGTAGCCCCCAAATGTTCCTGGCTCATGACATTGGTGATGTTGAGGAGGAAATCCCGATCCGAATCCAGTTGGATTAAGCGCAATTCGTGGGTCGGGAGGGTTGTGCCTTGCGAATCAGCGACCTGGTAGAGGGCGCGCGAGTCTAGTCCTTTGACCGGAAACACCGAAGACGCGCCAAGACTGTCCGCGCCTGCAACGTAAAATTGCACAATCTTCCCGGCGGTCTGCCCAGGAATGTTTGCAACCCAATGCCCATCCGGTTGCTGTGTCATGGGCACGGAGAGAAAGGAGGCATCCGGGTTTACCCGGTAAATTAAGGTGACCGAGGCAACGCCATCCGGATCGGCGGCCAGAACTGAAATGGCCACGGGCTGGTTGGTGGCTGGCACAACCGGAAAGTGTTTTAAATCCGCAAAGGTTGGTCCGGCGTTTGGCACCCGGCGGGAGTTGGGAGCACCGGGAGTCCCGTGCCGCAAAGGCACATTCAGAATCGTGGTCCGAGCCAATCTTTGGAAGTAAGCCGTAGTGCCGACCAACGGAGGGCCGGCCAGCCATCGTGCTCGATAACTCACTTCATATTCCTGGCCATCGATCACCGGGGTATTGCCCACGAATGTGGACTCAATGTGGTTATGGCTGGTGCGAGGAGGCGAAGTGGCCACGACCTTGAGCACATGGTTCGCCGGGTTGCCGGGTTCAGGGATGATCTGGCTGCCGCCGTGATCTCCCAGCATTCGCCAATGCGTATTTCCTGAAGTGGTTTCAAAATTTCCATTTTGAATGAGTTGCTGCCGGGTTCCATCGGGATCACGGATCACGCTCACATCATCGATCAGGGTCTCCCCTCCATCCACCAGGCCAAGCCGAAACTCATTCCAGACCGTGGGGCCGAATCTTTGTCCGGCGACCATGCGGTAAGTGATGGTTTGCCAGGAGCTGTTGATGCTCTCATCACTGTCGAGCCACGCCTGCTCAGCTGTATTATCCGCACGTGGATCGATCAGTTCCAAACTGGAGCCACCACCGTCGCTCCAGCCGATTTCGTAAATTGGCACCGCATTCACCGGGAACCCGGAGGGATCCTCCAGCCGCACGATTTCTCCAACGCTCAGTTTGCTGGTGAAGTTTCCCAGGATTTTTGCGGCAACCTCAGGCCATTTGGCTCGGAGATCATTCGTGCTATTCGCTACCACCAGATACTCATTGGCAGGAATGGTCGTGCCCGCTGGGAAACGGTAGGCAATGGCTCCGTCGAGCTTCCAGCCGGTGAGATCCACTGTGTTGGTGCTCCAGTTATAAAGCTCTATCCATTCCTCCGTCGAGTTGATGAACGGGACCGCGGGGATCAGAGTTGTGGTGAGGACCAGCTCAGCCGCGAAGGCAATATCCCCGCTGGTGTCAGGCGGATTCACCTCCAACTCGTCAATGCAGATGCCGCTGCCAATTCCGGTGGAGGGCACAACGAGGCGAATTCCGG
>JAQGOV010000638.1 GCA_028293425.1 Verrucomicrobiales bacterium | reverse complement strand
TGACCGATACCATCAAAGAATCCGAGAATGGCCAAACCATTTCCCGCCACCTGGACCGTTCCCGGTTATGGGCGGTGCAAACCCCCCAAACATTCCAAGTGGAGGTCATTCGCAAAGCGCTGGGCCTGGTGCGGCAAAAAGGATTACTGGTAACCGATGACACGGCGGCTTGTGAACTGATTGGCCAACCCGTGGAGTTGGTGGAAAGCTTCAGGCCAAACCCAAAAGTGACCGTTCAGAGCGACGTGCCGTTTATTGAATTGCTGCTTCGGTCGGCCGCCAGTCGAGTACTTTGAGCTGCACCTGAGTGTTGCCATTATAGGTGTTGAGCTGAGGACAGAAGGCTAAATCGAACTTCCCGGCAGGCAGGGACAGTTCGCCTGCGCCCCACCAGACGCCTTCCCGGCTGGTTTTTCCGTCCGTAACCCAGAGTTTGACGTGTTTTTTGTCTGCTCCGATGCGCTGCAATGGCCGCTGATGACTTAGATTTCGGACAAAGAGCTGCACGCAAGGATTGCCGATGCCGGTTTGTTGGAGCTTTTCCAGTTCCTGGATGCGTTCCACAGTCAGGTCGCTCGCCTGCACTTCCGCATCCAGTCGCAAGACGGGTTGCAATTGCTCCGGTTTTAAGAGCCTGTGAGCCACCTCATTGAGACGGGTACGGAAGCACTCGATGTTGGATGGATCCAGGCTGACGCCGGCTGCCATGGAATGTCCACCATGCCGGAGCAGGAACTCATCGCATTGTCGCAAAGCAGCCGCGAGGTCAAAACCCTCAATGCTGCGGCCCGAACCCCGCCAATGCTCGCCGTCTCCGCCCAAAATAATGGTGGGACGGTAAAATTCCTGCAGAATCCTCGAAGCCACAATTCCTACGACGCCGATGTGCCAGGCGGCATTGCCTTCCACGATGACGTAATCCCGAGTTGAGTCAAAACGTGAGCGGGCAACCTCGAATACTTCCTTGGCGATGTGGCGTTCAATTTCCTGTCGCTCACGGTTCTGAGCATCCAGACGAAGCGCAATATCCATGGCTTCGCCGGAGTCCTGGGCCAAAAGGAGGTGCAAAGCTTCCAGGGCAGTTTCCAAGCGGCCGGCGGCATTCAAGCGCGGCGCCAACTGAAAGCCAACTTCATAACCGCCTACCTTTTTGTTGATTTGGGCAACTTCCTTGAGAGCGACCAGTCCTGGCCGCTTGGTCTGGCTGAGTTTGTCCAGGCCGGCGGTCACCAGGATGCGGTTTTCGCCTCGCAAAGGTACGAGATCCGCAATGGTTCCAAGCGCGACCAGGTCCAGCAACGGGCGGAGGTCGAGGTTTAGGGCTTCTTCGAGTGAGAGTTCTCTGCCGCGTTTGGCCAAGGCATGGGCCAGCTTGAAAGCAAGGCCGGCTGAGCAGAGTTCCGTGAACTTGGGCTGCCCTTCGGCAGCCAATTGCGGGTTTACCAGCGCAAAGGCCTTTGGAGGAGGGGATGAGATCTGATGATGATCCAATACGAGTGTGTCCACCCCTTTACCACGGAGCCAATCGATAGCCTCGTTGGCCGTGGAACCGCAATCGACCGCTAGGAGCAGGTGGGTGGGATATTTTGAAAGGCAGTTTTCGACGCCCGACTGACTGAGTCCATACCCTTCTTCCATGCGGTGCGGCAGGTAGAAATTTACCTGCCAGCCCAAGGTGCGGAGGACCTCAGTGAGAATGGCTGTGGCGGTGACGCCATCAACATCGTAATCGCCGAAGACCACGACTGATTCCCCGCGCTCACGAGCGGCGAACAAACGATCCACTGCCTCTTTCATGTTGGGCAGGAGGAATGGGTCGGAAAGGTTCTTTAACCGCGGTTCCAGAAAACTCAGGATCGGGTCTGGTTCGCTCAAACCGCGGTTCAGGAGGCATTGGGCGAGCAAAGAGGAAATCTTCAGCTCCTTTGCCAAAAAGGCGGCCAAAGCATCCTGCGGAGTTGCAGTTGACCAGCGATACTTCATTGCCGGAGCTTCAACTCAACAAGAGATGGGATTTCAATCCAGTGCATGGCTTTCAGGTTAGGAGGAAAACGCCAGTCACTCCAGCCGGAATAACCTAAAAACGCAAAAAGACTGCGGCGCCTTTCGGGGGGCGAAAGCTCGCCGCAGTCTTAATGGTTAAAAGGGTTCTACTTCGCAGCGTATAGACGCACCGGTTGATTGAACGCTTCGCACAAATTTCTGAAGCGTTTTGCCCGCTCGGCAACGGTTCGAGTCACTTGCCGGTTCAAAACCTGCCCCGGTGCATTCCACAACACGTAAAACTCGTAATCAGAGGGTTCACGCCGATACACCTGGGAAAAGGCAGTCACCCGTCGTTTCATGAGTTCCTCCGCGACTACTTTTGCCAGGGACGGATCGGTGTAACGCCTGGACGGTGTGACACTCCTCCATTCCTCTTTTAGGATTTGAAACCTACTAATCTCTCCTGCTTTGCCAATGGCCCGGTCATTATCGCCGGATTCAAGCATGGAGAGCGCGGTCCACCTGTCAGCCCCATACGAAAAGATGGGGAACAGCATCAGGGCTATCAAGCTTAGCCTTCTCATAAATCAAGACACTACCTTCCTTTGGAACTAATGGGCATTGGGGAATTACCGAAGGTCAAATCCGTGAAAGTACCAATAAGCTCTCCGTAATTGACCCTACAGTGCATGGGGGATCTACCAAGAGGCCTTGCTGATAGCACGCGAGTTGCGCCGGTTTTGGACACTTGGGAAAGGTCCGAAAAATGGGATAAGACCAAATGTGGGTAAAATTCCTATCGTGCAAGGATTTCCATCGGAGCCGTGGATTCAAGAATATGTTCATGCGCGGTAAAATAGCAGGAGGGGTCTGCCAAATACTGTCATACCCCCTACGAAATTTAAGGGATAGCAATTCAGCGTAGGGAAGAATGGGGGCGTGGGAGGTTTTGAGCGACTCTCAAGAATGTAGGGTAGAACATGCAGGAATTCTAGGAGGCTGAAAAATCTTTGGAAACCGTGAAAGGAGTGTCCCGAAAGAGGGTCTGCCATCCGTAGCTCGAACATTATTGCCCGAGGCCCTTCTTCGCTTTGAGCGAAGGATGGTGGTGCTTTCTGAACGAAGCTCGAACCTTTTTTCTCGAAAACCAGGCATGATGGGTATCCCCACACCTGTCCCCACGACAGGGATACCCTCTCACGGAGGGTTCTCCTTG
>JAQGOV010000676.1 GCA_028293425.1 Verrucomicrobiales bacterium | reverse complement strand
GATCCATTCCAAGCGATCGGGAGGCCGCCAAGGCTTGCCGCGCGAGAGGCTCATCGCCAGCGCCAAAGCGACGGCCAATCCCGCCGCCTGTCCCCTGCCACCCGCGGTCCATGCGCCGAGGGCAAGCCACCACACCCATATCGCGACCGCCGCGGCCCGCAACCGGTAGGCCCGAACGTCTGGGAGCAACGCCCCGGGCCCTTTGGAAAGCATGCCTGATTATCTGATGGGCCGGATCGGCCGTTCAAGTCGGGATTCCCCGCAAACCACGCTTCTCGGCCCATCCGATTGCTATTTTCCCGGAACCCTCCGTGAAGGTAACGGTGGGAGTACGCGGACCCTTTCTTCCGGAGTGAAAATGAAGCTGTCCCCCATCGCCGCCGCCGTGTCGCTCGTCTTCGCCCTTTCCGCCCATGCGGGCGTCACCATCGTCCAGACCTACGAGGAAATCGGGGGACAGAAACCCGCCACGACCAATACCATCCACATAGACAAGGATCGCATGCGCATCGACGGAGGGATTTCCCCCGATACGTATATGATATATCGGGGAGACAAAAAGACCTTCTACTCCGTCAACCTCAAGGACAAGACGTATTTGGAAACGACGGAGAAGGATTTGGAGGAGGCGAAAGCCAAGATTGACGACGCCAAAAAGAAGATGGAGGAGATGATGGCGAAACTTCCTCCGGAACAGCGTAAGTCCATGCAAGCGATGATGGACAAAATGTTGCCGGGAGGAGCCAACGCCCCAAAAGTGGTTTATAAAAAAATCGGAGCCGGAGGGATCGTAAATGGGGTTTCCACGGATATGTACGAAGCCGATCAGAACAATTTGAAGAATATGGATTTATGGACCACGCCGCTGAAGAACATGAACGTTGATCAGGATGACTACCAGGTCATGAAGGATATGGCCAAATTCTACGGCAGGTTTTCCAATAACATGGATTGGCTGGACCAGATCGATAAAATGGGATTGCCCGTGAAGACGATTTCCTACAAAGACGGCAAGCCCCATTTCAAAACCGAACTGAAGGAAGCGAAAAAGGAAAACCAACCGGCGGCGTTGTTCGAAATCCCCGCCGGCCTGACGATGAAAAAGATGATGGGCAAGCCCCAATAGATCATTTCACCAGGGCCTGGAGCTCCTTGAATTCGGGCGTGCCCGCCGCGCGCAGCCATTCGAAGATCACCATCTCCGTGGTCACCAGCTCCGCCCCGTGCCGCTGTAGACGCTGCAAAGCGGCCTCGCGGTCCGGGCTCTTGCGGGACGCCACTGCGTCCGTCACCAGGTAGAGGGAATAGCCCGCCGCCATCAGTTCCAGCCCGCTTTGCATCACGCAAACGTGGGTTTCCAGACCGGTCATCACCACTTGGCCGCGCCCGGCGGTCTTCAATCCCTCGCGCACCGAGTCGCTGCCGAGCGCGCTGAAGCGCAACTTTTCCGAGTATTCCTGATCGGCCGGAAGCCATTGGCGCAGGTCCGCCACCGTCGCGCCCAGGCCCTTCGGGTATTGCTCCGAGGCCAGCACGGGGATCTTCAGCCGCACCGCCGCCCGCGCCAGGATCTCCGCGTTCCGGATCACGCCCTCGATGCTCGGCACCACCGGGCGGAATTTCTCCTGGATGTCCACGATGAGAAGCGCGGAATCGGAAGCCTTCAAAAGTGAATCGCCGGTTTTCGCCATGCTGCCTCCTGGAAAAGAAACGGGCGGAGATCGCATCCCCGCCCGTCCCTCAATATATAATCCCGAGTGCCGGGAGATCCAGCGGCCAAGCCGCCCGACCCCGACCCTGTCTCAGACTTCCTTGGATTCGATCCACTTCATGTTCTTGCGCAGCTTGCGCCCGACCACTTCCAGCGGATGGTTCTTCTCGTTGGCTTCCCAGGCGCGGAAATTCTTGCCGCCGCTCTGGAGTTCCGTGAGGAATGCCTTGGCGAATTTGCCGTTCTGGATTTCCTTCAGCACCTTCTTCATCTCGAGCTTGGTCTTGGCCGTGATGATTCGCGGGCCGGTGACCATGTCGCCGTATTCGGCGGTGTTGGAAACCGAGTAGCGCATGTAGCTGAGGCCGCCCTGATAGAACAGGTCGACGATGAGCTTTACCTCGTGCATGCATTCGAAGTAGGCCAGTTCCTCCGGATAGCCGGCCTCGATCAGGGTCTCGAAACCCGCCTTGACCAGGGCCGAGAGGCCGCCGCACAGCACGCTCTGTTCGCCGAAGAGATCCGTTTCCGTCTCGTCCTTGAAGGTGGTCTCGATGGCTCCGGCCTTGAGGCCGCCCACGCCGCGGGCATGCGCCAGGGCGATGTCCCGGGCTTTGCCGGTGGCATCCTGCTGGATGGCGATGAGGCAGGGAACGCCGCCGCCCTTGACGAACTCGCTGCGGACCAGATGGCCCGGGCCCTTGGGGGCGATCATGATCACGTTGACGTCCTTGGGAGGGACGATGTTCTTGAAATGGATGTTGAAGCCGTGGGACCAGATCAGGGTCTTGCCCGCTTTGAGATGGGGCAGGATGTCCGTTTCATACACGGCCTTCTGCACTTCGTCCGGCAGCAGGATCTGGATGATATCGGCCTGGGCGGCGGCTTCGGCGGCGGACACCGGCTTAAAGCCGTGCTTGACGGCGAGCTTGTAATTGGGCGAACCCTTGCGCTGGCCGATGATGACCTTGACGCCGCTGTCGCGGAGGTTCTGGGCCTGGGCATGGCCCTGGCTGCCGTAGCCGATCACGGCCAGGGTCTTGCCTTTGAGCGGGGCCATGGAACCGTCTTTCATCGTATACACTTTCAGAGACATTGCTGGTCCTTTCTAAACCTCGAGAATCCGGTACGGTCCCGAAACGCATGGAATATGGCCTGGGCCATTAAAGCAGGGCGGGAAATTAGCAAAATCGATAAGATTCTTGAAGGTGGGAAGGTTCATTGATTGGGATGTTGGAACCCCAAAACGAGCTCCGGCGCCGGTTTTTGTTGGTTCCTTGACGGAAGATCCGTCCATTTCCGGGACCAGGTCCGAACCGGTGTCAGTCTTCATGGCTATCCTTTATGGATTCGGCCGGCTTCGAAAATTCCCAAAGCAGGTTCCGGCACGAATATTGATTAACCAGGTTGCAACAACTCAGGGTCGAGAAAAAATGAAAAAGAATCAGCGCGATTTATTCTCCGCTCAAATTCTGACGGTCATCCTTTGCGCGGGAATTTTTTCCGTCTCTCCCGCCGCCGCATGTTGCCAGAGGATGGATGGCAATCGGGAAATTTCCCCGTACGATACTACCGCGGTGATGATCCACGAAGTCATCGCCACCCTGGTCGTGGACAGCGCATGGATCGGGGGCCCTCAAAAAAAGACGTACACGGCGTTCAAGGTGATTTCAAAAGCAAAAGCGGATACATCCTTATTCGGCAACGTTACCGGCAATTTTTCATACGGCGGTTTCCCC
>JAQGOV010000587.1 GCA_028293425.1 Verrucomicrobiales bacterium | reverse complement strand
CCGTCGGCTGTCGTATTTTTGAACGGGAGCGCCCTGCCACTATTGCATTCCCAGTTCCCTGACCAGGAACGCCCATTGGTCTGCCGCTTCATCGATGATCTTCCCAGTTGGTTTGCCACCGCCATGCCCTGCGCTCGTTTCCACGCGGATCAGAATAGGTCGCGGTCCTGCCTGGGCGGCCTGGAGGGCCGACGCAAACTTGAAGCTGTGCGCAGGCACGACACGATCATCGTGATCCGCAGTGGTGATAAGCGTCGCAGGATATTTCAGGTTCGATTTAATGTTGTGATACGGAGAATAGGCGTAGAGCGCTTTGAATTCTTCCGGGTTCTCAGGGGAGCCGTAATCGGAGGTCCATGCCCAGCCAGCGGTGAATTGGGTGAAGCGCAACATGTCCATAACACCCACTGCCGGCAGCGCCGCCCCGAACAGGTCCGGGCGTTGGGTCAGGCAAGCGCCCACCAGCAGACCGCCGTTGCTGCCTCCGCTGATGGCCAGCTTTGCGGGACGGGTATATTTCTGTTTGATGAGCCATTCAGCAGCGGCAATGAAATCATTGAAGACATTTTGCTTCTTGAGCTTCATGCCCGCCTGGTGCCATTCCTGGCCGTATTCTCCGCCCCCTCGCAGATTGGCAACGGCATAAACGCCTCCCAATTCAAGCCAGCTTAGAACGGATGGCCGGTAGACCGGAGTGAGGCTGATATCGAAGCCGCCGTAGCCATAGAGCACCGTCGGGTTGTTGCCGTCCAACTTGAGCCCTCGTTTTTGAACGATGAACATGGGGATGCGGATGCCGTCCTTGCTCGGGTAAAACACCTGTCGCGTTTCGAAACGGCTCAGATCGGCGGAGACGTAAGGCTTTTTGTAAACACTGCTCTTTTTCGTTTTGAAATCATATCGGTAAACCGCCGGGGGCATTGTGAAGCTGGCAAAGGAATAGAAAGTTTCGCTCTCGTTTCGCTTGCCGCCAAAGCCTCCAGCGCTGCCGACGCCGGGTAATGCTAGTTCCTTCAGCGGTTTTCCTTGCAGGCTGAAGAATTTCACCAGGGTGTGCGCGTCGTGAAGGTAAACGCCGATGAATCGGTTATTCACTACGTTGACGCTACCCAGGAGGTCTTTGGTTTGGGGGAGGATTTCCTTCCAGGATGAGCGATCGGGCTTCGTGACATCTATGGCGATGACCCGCCGGCGCGGAGCGTT
Organism: Verrucomicrobiales bacterium; assembly: GCA_028293425.1. Taxonomy (GTDB): domain Bacteria; phylum Verrucomicrobiota; class Verrucomicrobiia; order Limisphaerales; family JAQGOV01; genus JAQGOV01. The sequence continues at coordinate 7,455 of JAQGOV010000587.1, read as the reverse complement.
CAAATCCGTCTTGAACCAAAACACCGGGCCATCATTGTCGACAAAATCATACTCGGCATCGAAATCATTGAGCAGCTCGACAGTCGGGGGATTAGGCACTGACAAATCCTGGTAGAACACGCGGTTCCGGGTATCCGTTCCCTGCGAGACATGGATGATCAGGTAACGTCCATCGTCCGTGACCTGGCCTTCGAAACCCCACTCCTTTTGGTCCTTGCGCTCATAAACCAGCCGGTCATTCGATTGCGGGGTCCCGAGGCGGTGATAATAAACCTTTTGATAATAAAAAGGCCCCTTGAACTCATTTGTTTTAGCGGGTTCGGCATACCGGCTGTAAAAGAACCCCTTGCCTTCCTTGGTCCAGGAGGCCCCTGAAAAGCGCCCCCATTGCAACGCATCTGGCAGATCCTGGCCGGTCCTCACATCTCGCACGTGCCAATCCCGCCAATCGGAACCCGAACGCGAGAGCGAATAGGCCATCAGGTTCCCGTTCTCGGTGACATCGTAGCTGGCGAGCGCGATTGTGCCATTTGTGGAGAGCTTGTTTGGGTCCAGGAGCAAACGCGGCGGAGAGTCCAGCGAATCGAGCGTGTAAAGAACGGCCTGATTTTGCAGACCGTCGTTCTTCATGACAAAGTAACGTTCGCCCCTCTTGAAAGGCACGCCGTAACGCTCGTAGTTCCACAACTCCGTTAGCCGCTGCTTGATGCGGGCTCGTTGCGGGATGGATTCGAGATAGCCAAACGTAACGCGATTTTGTGCTTCCACCCAGGCCTTGGTTTCGGGCGCATTGTCGTCTTCCAACCAACGGTAAGGATCGGCAATTTTGGTGCCGTGATAATCATCGATCTGATCTATTCTGCGGGTTTCTGGATAGTTGAAGGCTGACCTTTCAGCGGAAAAGCCATTGAAGGCGGTGCACACGGTAAACGCGACCAGGACCCTGAACCAGTGAATCATGGCGTCAATTTAGCGGGAGAGCGGTGCAAAAGCATCCTGAAACTGATGCGAGAAAAATACTCAGGCGGCAGCGCGGAAAATTCGCAATCCTGCTCACGCAAAGCCGAGTGGGGGCGGTGAATGTTAAGGGAGGTTCAGGCCGGTTGCAGGATCGGAGGATTGGATTTGGTTTCTCCTGGGCGTCCCGCGTTGTTTTGGGCTTCAGGCCCACGGGGCACCTGCTTGTGAACAAAAGCCACTTCGGAATGAATTTGTTCCGCCCCGGCTGAGCGCAGTAGTGCGAGACCGGGATGGTTATCCTTGCTCACCGTCACGATAACCTTCTCGATCGAGCCTTCCGCCAAAGAGCCGCAAACGGAGGAAAGCAGCGCACGACCGAGGCCTTTCCCACGAAACAGGGGATGCACGACGAGTTGCTCCAAATAGAGCGCGCTCGCTCGCGGCCAAATGTAGGATAATGCAATGCCTGCCAATTTGTTAGCCGAGGGCGACCAGGCGAGCCAGGAGTTGCGTAAATCACACAAGGGAGAATTAATGATTCTCGTCACATACGCGCCACAGGTTTCCGGCCGCTGATATTCTTCATAGAACAAACCGTCCGCTGTTCCTGCATACGCTTCCTGGATAAGCCGGGCGATTGTGTTACAATCGGAGGCGCGAAAATTTCGAAGCGAAAGAAAGCGAAACTGATTCCAAAGGGCCGGGCTGGTAATTGGTTTGGAGATCGAGAGCAACTGACGATCGAGGGGCTGAAAACCTTCTCCCCTGATTACCTGAAGCACCTTGGAATCCTGCGGGGTCCACAATTCAAAATAGCGAGCCTTCGCCGACTGAGTGGCCGCGAGAAATGCTTGCACCAGGACTTCCACAGCTTCTTTTGCCGCCCCACGGGACTCACCGTAAAACTCAGCGGTCACGACCCCTGCATCGGTGGTTCTCCAAAGCAGCGCGGCAACGGGCGAGGTGTCCTGAAAGCAAACCAGGCCCGGAGTGGTTAACAACTGGTGTGGCATGGCATGCGCGACAAGTTCCTGCTTGCAACGTGGCAAGGCTTTGACGCAGGCCTGATAGAGCGCATGGAGCGCCGCCGCTTCACCTCTGGCATCTCGGATGTGGAAGGCATTCATTGGACTCCTCAAATCGTAATAACCTCACGTGTGCTTTGTGCATCAACGTATATCTCCCTTGAATTAATTCTGATTCGACATTCCCTGCTCCATTCGGACCATGCTCGGTCCTTCCGAGCGGAAGCTTCGCTCACCCCGTTCCGGTTCACAACTTTTTCTTGGGCGGGAATACCCTCAGATTAACCCGGGCTGTTGTTGAAGCGGGCTGAATTTCGGAAAATCCTGACGCGCCTTCTGAATTTTTCTTTGCTTGGTGGGCCATCGGTTACCGGCTTTGGGTGGCAGTCTCCAATAGCCGTTCCGCAGCGAACGGTTAATTGTGAGCACACGAGCTTTCAACCAAAGATGAATATGCAACAACCCACGAACCTTGCGGAGTGTTCCGTCCCAAGGTGCAATCAGGCGTTCAAAGCTTCGATTTCTTGGATGCCTGAATTTCTGACGACGTATTCTTTTGATCCTTCTGGAAAAAATTTTGAACCGAGGAAAATTGGGTGAGTTTCGAGCATCTCGAGCAACATCACAAGGAGGAGCGATAATGAAATTGGGAATGAGGGAATCAGCCTCGGCTTACTCAGTCATACGGGAACAACCCGATGAACTGCCGGCCTTAGCCATCCACACTGGATTTTGGAAAAAAGTTCTGGAAGGCCAGCTCCCCGCACTGGACTTGGCTGTCGATAAGTCGAGGTCAGAGTCATCAGCCACTGGGATTGATATTTGCGAATTCAGTCTCGATGCAGGGCTCTGCTACCGGTTGCAAGAACTGGCAGATGGCCATGCTGTGAGCATGTTCGTGGTCCTGCTGACAGCATACAAAATTCTGCTGCACCGATGTTCGGGGCAGGAGGATCTTTTGGTCGGCACGGAACATATCGATGCCCAAGGCGCGGTCAACCTCGTGGTCCGCACTGCCTTGTGCCACGACGATAGCCTTCCCGTCTTGCTGGAGAAGATCAAAAACAGCTATGAAGAAGCCTGTGAGCGTGGTGAGATTGCCCTTGAACAATTATTGGAAATCACAGGAACCGAGCCCGAGGCTGCCCGGCATCCTATTTTTCAAGCCAGCTTTGCCCTGATTGAAACTTCCGCGCCAGCCAACAGGCGCGCTTTTAAATACGACGGGGTCTATTGCCTGTTGGATCTGGCCTTGATCCTGGAGAACCGAACCGAAGGGATCGTTGGCCGCCTGGAATTTAACGCTGCTTTGTTCAAAGCTGAAACCATCCAACGGATGGCAAGCCGTTTTGAAACTCTCCTGGCGAGCATGGTTGAGCGACCTGAATCGAGTATCGGGCGACTTTCGATCCTGCCTGAGGCAGAACAGCACCTGGTCCTGGTTGAGTGGAACAAAACGGCGCTCGATTACCCCCAGAACAAATGCGTCCATGACCTTTTCGAGGACCAGGTAAGGCGCACCCCGGATTCAATTGCGGTCGTTTACCAGGATGAAAAATTGAGTTACCGAAATCTCGACGAACAGGCAAACCGGTTGGCCAAGACACTTCGGGGGATGGGGGTGGGACCTGACGTCAGGGTTGGAATTTGCATGATTCGATCCCTGGAGATGATGATTGCACTCTACGCCATTCACAAGGCAGGCGGCGCCTATGTGCCCATGGATCCTGCTTATCCCGCCGAGCGAATTGCATTTATGCTCGAGGACGCCCAGGTGCCAGTGTTGCTCACCCAAAAAGCGTTGCTGGGATTGCTTCCGCAAACAGCCGCTTCGGTGCTTTGCGTGGATGATCCTGGAAGCGCCGAACGCGTGAGGCGGGGACAGCTCGGGGGAAGTCCGGTGACGCCGGAAAACCTCGCCTACGTTATTTACACATCGGGTTCCACCGGCAAGCCGAAAGGAGTAATGGTCCGCCATCGAAACGCGGTCAATTTTTTTACGGGCATGGATGCGGCGATTGGCAAAGAACCTGGAGTTTGGCTGGCTGTGACAAGTATTTCCTTTGATATTCACGTGCTGGAGCTTTTTTGGACGCTGACGCGCGGGTTCAAGGTAATCCTCCACGGCGATGAATCAGGGTCTTCCCGTTTGAGAGCGGCCCAGGCGCAGATATCGAAAGGGAGGAGCGCCTCCTTCACGATGGCTGACCAAATCCAGCGTCACGGAGTCACGCACCTGCAATGTACGCCGTCGCTGGCCAGCATGATGTTGGAGGACACCGTTACACGGGAAGCGCTGCGGGGCATTAAGAAATTCATGTTTGGCGGAGAGGCTTTGCCGGAATCACTGGTCGCGCAGTTGAACGGCTATGGAGAGGTCTTCAATATGTATGGACCCACTGAAACCACTGTGTGGTCCACGGTGCACCCGGTTACGCGTACGGCTGGCAGTATTTCCATTGGCCGGCCGATTGCGAACACCCAGATTTACATCTTGGACAAATTGCTCCAACCAGTTCCGATCGGAGTTCCCGGTGAGCTCTGCATTGGCGGAGCGGGGGTGGTCCGCGGCTATTTACATCGGCCAGAATTATCAGCGGAGCGTTTCATTCATAGTCCGTTTTCAAATGATCCACGGGTGCGGATCTACAGGACAGGAGACCTGGCAAGATATCAGCCCGACGGCACGATTCAATTCCTCGGGCGGCTGGATTACCAGGTAAAGCTGCGCGGATTCCGCATCGAGTTGGGCGAGATCGAGACGGCGATCCGGCGGTGTCCGGGAGTGAAAGACAGCATCGTGTCAGTTTGGCAGGCTGGTCCAAACGATACTCGGCTGGTGGGCTATTTTGTTCCTCAGCCCGGAGAGAATGTCCAGGGCTCGGAACTTCGTAAAATTCTCAAGGCAAAGCTGCCCGAATATATGGTTCCATCCGTGTTTACCAAGCTGGAAGCGCTTCCTTTGACGCCCAATGGGAAGGTGGACCGCAAAGCCTTGCCCCTTCCCGAAGCACCGAACGGCGCTGAATCTCAGGCTGGTTCTCCCGATACGGCTCCGCCGCCAGCCCCGGAACAAGAAGGTCCCGTGATCAAAACGCTTCCGCTCACAGAAGCTCAGCGGGAAATCTGGTATGGGTCGCAAATGTCCGACGAGGTATCCTGCTCGTTCAATCAATCGGTGTTCCTGAGGTTGAACGGCGAGCTGGATGAACCTAGTCTGCTCAAATCCCTTCGCTGGCTGGTCAACCGGCATGAGGCACTACGGGCAACGTTCGCTCCTTCAGGTGACTCGCAACACCTGCATGCGGCCATGCCGATGGCCTTACCGCGCGAAGACTTCTCTGGAGCGGAGCCTGAAACCGCTCGAAAGAAGCTGGACGAGTTTCTCCAGCAGGAGGTGATTCGACCCTTCGATCTGGCCAAAGGTCCACTCTTCCGGATACGGCTTCTCAGGTTGGGGCGCAACGAACATGCCTTGCTCCTGACTTTGCACCATATTATTTGCGACGGTTGCTCCGTGGCGGTAATCCTGGAAGACCTTGCAGATTCTTATTCGGCTCTCAAACGTGGCACATCATTACCGGCTGATTTGGAAATGACATACACTCAGTTTGTGGAGCAGCAGGATGCATCCATAAAAACACCGGAGCGCGAGGAAGCGGAGGCCTTTTGGGTGAGGCAATACGCCGGACCTGCCCGGACCCTGGAACTGCCGGCCGACCATCCCCGTCCCGCCAAGCGGAAATTTTCGGGTTCAAGCGCAATAAGACCGATCAGCGCCTCGCTCACCCAGGCTGTGAAGCGGCTAAGCGCCCAGCAACGTTGCACGACGACCGCGACGTTGCTTGCGGGATATTACCTGCTCCTGCACCGTTTGAGCGGCCAAAAGGAGATCGTGATTGGGCTGCCCATGACCAGCCGCCTGGGGCGAGGCAGCGACCAGCTCGTGGGGCATTGCGTAAACTTTCTGCCACTCCGGTTGACCATAAACGACAACCATACTTTTTCGGCGCACCTGAGAGGTGTGTGGCAGGTTTTAATGGAGGCTCACCAGCATCAGAACTTTACCTTGGGCATCCTGCTCCAAAAATTGAACCGACCGCGAGAGCACGGGCGCATGCCTGTCACTTCGGTGATGTTCAATTTGGATTGGGTCCAGGAACCATTGAAAATGGAAGGACTCCAAGCAGAAGTTTCGACCAATCCGCATTGCCAGGTGAGGTTTGATTTCAGCTTGAGTGTTTCTGAACGTGAAGGCCGGATGGAGTTATTCGGCCAGTATAGCACGGAGCTGTTGGATGACAGCACTGTGCAGCGGTGGTTGCAACATTATGAAACGTTGTTTACCGCACTCGTAGTAAATCCAGAACAAAAACTTATGAATCTGCCTAGTTTGAATCGGCCGGACGGCCAGTTGGAAATGGTTTCACAGGAACTTGCAGGGATGCAAGTCGACGGAGCGGTGAGCTCAAAAACTGAAATGGTAAATGGGTCCTCCGAGCCTTCAGGCCCGGTTGAGCAGGGGCTGGCCCAAATTTGGCGGGAGGTGATCGGACTCCAGGAACTCGGGCGCAACGATGACTTCTTTGATGTAGGGGGCCATTCGCTGCTGGCCACGAAAGTCACTGCTCGAATCACCAAAATGTTCAACGTGGAACTGCCCGTAAGGACTATTTTTGAGGCGCCGACCGTCGCCGAACTGGCGCAGGCGATAACAAGGGCGCAACAGGAAAACCCCAATGCCGTGTCCACGATCACCCGCCGGACAAAAGAAATGGATGCGGAACAGTTGCTCAAACGCCTCGAAAAGTTATCAGACACGGAGATAAAGGCGTTGCTTGAAAATTCGACATTGAAGGGCACGTTATGAACAAGGATTCAAGCACATCAGCCATGGAACCATCCATGCCCGATCTGCGGCAGCTTCTGGCCGCCCGTTTGATGCAAGGGGGCGGACGCCTTTCGGGCAATCCGTTGTCCTCAGCCCAGCAGCGTCTTTGGTTTTTGGACCAACTTGAACCAAACAGCCCCATTTACAATATTCCGAGCGTGGGACGCCTGAAGGGGAGACTGGATTTGGACGCCTTGCGGAATGCCATCAATGTCATAGCCAAGCGACATGAGGCTTTGCGCACGCGTTTCAGCAACGAGGACGGGGAGCCCTGCCAGGTTGTTGATGAGGGGGAAATAGGAATCGGAATGGAAGATTTAAGCGGAATCTCCGAACCAGAACGGGAACAGGTAATTAATCGGAAGGTTCAAGAGGAGATCAGAAGGCCTTTCAGCCTAAGCACCGAACAGCTCATCAGGATTAATCTGCTCCGGCTCGCTCCGGAAGATCACGTCCTGATAATCAATATTCATCACATTATCTCCGATGAATGGTCGCTAAAAATATTTTTCAAGGAGTTCATCGAACTTTATACCGGTTATGTGGAAGGCAGAAATGTTTCTCTGCCTGATTTACCGA
>JAQGOV010000567.1 GCA_028293425.1 Verrucomicrobiales bacterium | reverse complement strand
AGATTGACCCGCAGGGCGTCGTCGAAGCGTTCCTCACATTCCCCGCTGACCATGGAAGCCAAATGAAAAATGGCCACGGCTGGGTCGGTGCCAACGGCGGAAAAAACGGTCGTGCGGTCGCTGATGTCGCCCGTCACCTGTCGAACCCGCGGGTCCGCCGGCGGGCCATGGAAGAAGGCATCGAGCAGGATGATTTCATCGATGGGTTCGGGCGCCAGGGAGGGACCGATGAGGGAGCCGCGTTTCAGAAGTTGCCGGCAAAGCTGGGAACCGAGGAAGCCGCCTCCGCCTGTAATGATGACCTTCATGCGCTTGAGGGATCTGGATTTGCAATGTGAGCGGGACTCATATGGAATGACCGCATGAAGATAAACAACGCGCTCGCCGGGCACAAGATTGGATTCGTCGGCCTCGGCAACATGGGCCGCTCGATGAGTCGTCACCTGCATGAGGCCGGCGCGGAGATTGTGGTCTGGAACCGCAGTGAAGGTCCAGCCGCAGCCGCTATGGCGCTTGGGATGCGACGGGCGTTGTCTCTGCCCGACCTCGCGCGGGCCGTGGGTGATGGAATCATCTGCCTCAATCTCACCACCACGGACGTTGTGGAGCAGGTGGCGTTTGGTTCCGGCGGGCTCATTGAAGGGCTCGATCCCGCCGCGTTGGTCATCGATTTCGGCACCACGGGCGTGGCCCAAACGCAGGCCTTTGCCCGGCGGGTTCAGTGGGTGGACGCACCGGTCTCCGGAGGCCAGGTCGGCGCCGAGGCGGCGACGTTGACCATCATGGCCGGCGGAGCGGAGGAGGCGTTTCGGCGGGCGTTGCCGGTCTTGCAGGCGGTGGGGAGCCGGGTGACGCACATGGGCCCGGCCGGATCCGGGCAGGTGACCAAGCTGGCCAACCAGCTCATCGTGGCCCAGACCATCGATGCGGTCGCCCAGGCCCTGCGCCTGGCGGAGCTTGCCGGGGTCGAATCAGCCAAAGTCCGGGAGGCCTTGCTGGGCGGGTTTGCCGAAAGCCGCATCCTTCAGTTGCACGGCGATCGCATGGTGCGGCGCGACTTTACTCCAGGTGGGAGAGCCGAGCTTCAACTCAAGGACGTGCGGCTCATGAGCGAGTTGGCCGAATCCGTCGGACTGGATTCACCCACGCTCCGCAATTCCCTCGCGCAGTGGGAGAAATTTGTCCATGCGGAAGGCCATGGCGACCTCGATCACTCCGGACTGTTTCTGCTCTACGAGAAGGATCGAGATCGCGAGCATCGCTGAGCTGTTGGCCGGACGTGGTGCGGACCTCCCGGTCTGCGGGTTCAAGGAACTTTCCAGTTCCTTGTTTTCCTCGGCACGAAGCGGGTTCTTTTGCAGCCCGTTGAAAAAGTCCGAGGCTTGCCGTTTTCGTCAAAAAGGTCGGATGGCACCACGTATCGCGACAGCGATCGTCTCTTTTCGGAACACTGACTGTGGAGGCTTGGGAAGTCAACGCGCGACGACTGAGCATACCCGCAGCGGTCTGTAAGGGAGACTTTCTTCTGCTGGGGAGCAGAAGAAAGGAATGCACCTTTGGTGCAGGCCGTCAGGCCGAGTACTGTGGGCACAGCACGAGTCCACCAACAACGCCAGACGGCCTTTTTCACGAAAACCACTCCTCTTGGTTATTCCTTCCGTTTGGCCCAAATTTGTTCCAGAGGTTTCCTCACGGCAGGCCTTGCAGTTTTTGAACGGGCTGTTAGGCGTGCATCACCTGGCCGCCGTCGATGTTGATCGTCTGGCCCGTAATATTGCGCGCGTGGTCCGAGGCGAGGAAGACGGCCATGGCGGCGAACTCTGGTGGCGTTTGCCACTGGCCCAGCGGGGAAACTTTGCGGATTTTCGCCGCCGCCCAGGTTTCGTAGTCCTGGCGTTCGTTCAACGGCAAAGCCGCCTGGCCCGCTCGCCACACCGACTCGTTGAGATCCGTTTTAACCATGCCCGGAGCCAGCGCATTGACGCGGACTCCGTAGGGCGCGAAGTCCTTCGCGGCGCATTGAACAAAGTTAATCAGCCCGGCCTTGGCCGCGCTGTAGGGCGGGTCCGTCTGGGAGCCGATCTGGCCGGCAACCGAGACGAGGAACAGCATTGAACCCTTTCGCCGCTCGACGAATTGCCGGGCAAACGCGTGGGCCACATTCACTGCACCCAACAGATTGATCTCAACCACTGGCCTCCAATCTTCCGGCTGGAGCTTCCAGAATGGGAAACCGAACTTGCCCGAGCCGACGCCGACCGAGAAGACCACATGATCCACTTCGCCCAGTCGGTCGGCGAACGCCTGGACCTGCCCGGAGTTGGTGACGTCTCCGGAAGTCAAGGCGGCCCCGGGGGACAGGGGTGCGGCTGAGCTCTCCCGATCGAATCCATGCACCTGACATCCCTCGCGAATGAACTCGTCGGCGATGGCCCGTCCGATGCCGCGGGCCGAACCAAAGACCGCCACGGTCTGCCCCGAAAGATTCAGTTGCATGGGTAAATGGCTCCGGGGTATTGGATTCTCAACTTCCGTGGCATATGGGATCGAGAGTGCAAGTCTCACCCAAACTTGTCAACCGGGACAACCTAGCTTCTTATACTCATAACGCGTAATGCAGCCATATTAAGGACCCAAGCTCAGGGACCCAGTCCGCGAAGACGGACAGTTGATTTGTTGTTCCGTGTTCCCGCGAAGTCGGGTAGTTAATTTTTTCTGCCGCCTGCGCACAAGCCGCACCGAGGCAACCGCAATGGCCAGCCGTTGTTTGCTGCAGCCCATGTTTTTTAGGCTCCTTTTTCATCACCAATCTCGGCCAACGAATCTAAAATCAACCTCTCATTTTCGAGATCGCCCTCCGCCTTCGCTTGGCTCAATGCTTCTCTATAAAGCGACCGTTGTCTGTCATCCTCCGCGTAATCAGCAATCGTCGCGGTGATCCGGGAACAAACGCCATACTTCTCTTCCAACTCGTTCAGGACGCACATCAGCGTCTGGGTCTTCGAATTAGCCAGCACATCGTGATCCTGGTTCGTTGCATTGGCGATCTCGCACGCGAGCTCATGGACACGGTCCCAATCCGCTTTGGCGATTCGTTTCATAGTTCGAGTATGAAATTAAAAACTGAAACACGGTTCAGCTTAACCCGGCACCCTTCGGTTCACCAACTCTGCTCCTGCCTTGGAGTGCCGAATCTTCCGAATAACACGAATACGCTGCCATGCCAAACTCATAAAGTCTGTTCATCCCCAACCCCAACGCGGGTTCCGTCACTCAGCCCAGGGTGGACCTTGCACTCAAGTTCCTTTTCCACGCAAGGTCCTACCCTGGGTAAACTGCAAAATGAAATTACCCTCACTTTCGAGCGAAGCGAGGCGAGCCTGCGAGCATCACCTCTCAAGCTCCCTGTCCACCATAGCTTCGGCGACCGCGGAAGCGACCCAGCATCCGTTTTGCGGTGCCGCTGATTTGTTGTCCTGTGTGCAACCACGATGCTCCTGCCGGAGTTCGGCTGCTGTAAGTCCCGATTGTCGGGCCAGCGCATTGAGGCATTTTGGGTGAGTCGAAGTCTGCCGACGGTTCAATCGCCATGGTGCACTCGATAATCAAGGAGCGCTCAGCCGCTCGACTACGCTCGCGTTCACTGCCTTCCAGCATTCTGGTGATACCCCATCAGTCCATACGACGACAATGACCAAGCCTTCGCGGTGAATCTGTGCGTGGTCTATGCCCCCCATAACCGACCAAATCTTGCGTAGAGCTTCCTCCCACCGGTCAGCGTCTGCCGCAGACACAGCCTCCAACCCGTAGAAACCGAGCTCGCTTTTTTCGCGGTAAAGGGCGTAGAGCGCAGAGCGAATACCCTCTCTACCAAGACTGCCTTGCGACGCATTACGGGCAATGCCCGCAACGAATGCGGCGTCGGTCGAGACGTGCGGGTTTTCTGGGATCAAGGCACGGGGCACATGCCGAACCGAATCATCAATCTGGCGCGTCTTAAGTGAGGCGTGCAGCTCGTGTCCTTCGAGGACCAACGAGCCTAATCCGCTCCCACTCATCTTCTTTTGCGGCTGAACCTTCCGGAGTTCGTAGCGATTCGGTGCGTCTTCAAAGACCTTCAGCGCCTCTGCGGAACCATTGTCTGTGGCTAAGGTCAGTGTCCCATCCTCAAGCTTGAAAATGACGACGACCACTTGGCCAGTGGAACTAGAACCGCGTTTAATTGCGGCGCGTAGCTGCGGTGGCTCTGTGCCTGCGGACAGTGTAATTGTCGTATCAAACCAAAAGTTTGTATCCCGGTGAAAGTGGAGTGAATTGCCGATGACAGTGACCGTGATTATGTTGGTTCCCTTAGTAATTGGACCGTCCCCCGTCTCTCTTTGCAGTGAGAATCCCTGCCATGTTCCTTGGAGAAGTTGCAGTTCTGCATTGGTCGGTTGATTGGCGGCACCTTTGGCTTTGGCGGTGAGTTGTTCGCCCGCGTTAGCGATGAAAGTGGCCACCAAGCAAACAGTGGTGACGATATGTCGAAGAAGTTTCACGGCATCAAGTGTAAGGCGATTTTGTCAGGAATCTGTAAAGAGATTGTAAATTGTCCGTTCATACGGGGCGCGAGGAAACGCCTAACTATGAATTTTACCGACCCAAGCTCCCTGTCCACCAGGAGGCCGGGACGGCGGGAGCGTCGCGGTTGCACAGCCATATCAAAACAGGACTCGCAGGTCATGCTATTTCTTTAAGTCAGCAATCGGTCAAGTCCCTCTGCTGCCCAGGAATTCCTTGCCAATTCCTATGCCCCACCATTCCTATGTCAAAAAAGAAGAACTGAACTGTTGAAGCTCAATCAGGACATTACCGGGACTGGTTGGAAAGCAAAAAGCACCAATAAAATCAAGGGTTAGGACGCTAGGACGGCTTGGCAGGGGGAAAGTCCCTGATGCTCACTACGTTTCTTTGGTAACAATCAAATTCAAAAACCCGATCCTAACGGCTCTCCTAACGCATTTCTAACGCTCAAAACACAACCGGACACCTCAAAAACACCAATAAAAAGCCATCTCCGTACATGCAAACCTCCATCCCAACCAATAAACACAAGGGTTTAACGCTTAAAAAGTGCCAAATCACCAATGAATTCAAGGGTGCTAACGCTCTAACGGCTAAATCCACCCCTGGACATACATCCATCACAATGGGAATCGTAGCAGGCCCACTCCGAGTATCAGTTACTAACAGCTTCTAACACTTTTTATCACTTTGTCTCTCATGGAACGAAACGTCGAATTCAAAAACCGCGCGGCAGAGACAATCCCCCACCGATCCCCACATCACCCTCCCCTTTGGACATGGGACTCTTGGACTGCTTAGTAATTTTAAACTGGAACCAGCGTAGTCCTCGGGTGCCTAGCGGCGTTGGGTTCTTGCAACGTTGGGTAATGGAAAGGCTCCAAAGCTTGACCTTTTCCGATCACAGAATACAAGTTAAGGATATTCCAAAATGGCGGTTTCAAAACCTGAACAAACCGAGGGCGAGTCATGACTTCACAAAAAATCGTTAACTTGATCACACTGGCTAGCCTGCTCTCGTGGCCGACCTGGGGCGCGCAACTTTCGCCCAGAGGCTCGGTGACGATGGGGACAAAAGGTGAGAGCACCGGTGAATGGAGGAAAGTTCGGAAAGCCGTGGATGATCTGGAAACAGCCTACCAGGATGCAAAATCGGATGAAGAACGGGACCGCCTCTGGAAACAATATACAGCCACGAACGATGTAGCGGTCTCAAACGCAGTCGTAGCGGCGGCGTTTGAGCCATCCTCAACTACATCGTTTGAGATGCTTGAATGGGTGGTAACAAACCGGCGTTTTCAAGCCGGTGCGGAAAATGTGAGAGCCGATGGACTGCGTGCCGTCGAATTGCTGGGGGAGTCCCATGTGAACAATACAAACATCGCCAGGGTTTGCAGGGCAATTTGGCACAAAGGGGATTGGGACCACGAGCCGGGAGTGAGGTTCCTAAAAGCAGTAAGTGATAAAAACTCGGAACCATGCGCACGTGGCCAAGCCATATTTGCCCTGGCCCGGCTTACAAAAGCGAAGGCGGCTGCTCTGGAGGATTTCGAGAACACAACTCCAAGCGAGCTTCCACAGGAAAGACGAACCAAATACCTGGATTGGGTTAAGGACGGGGATTCGAAAGTGCTGTTTGCAAAAGCGGAGAAATTACTTGGCGTGGTTATCGAGTCATATGGCGATTGTCCTAGTCTTGCCAAGGGAGAGATCCGACAGCAGCGTTCGACCATTGGAAAGGAAGCTCAAGCCGAGTTGTTTGAGCTCAGGCATCTCTCGCTCGGCAAAATGGCCCCGGATGCGATAGGCGTCGACTTGGACGGTCGTGAAATGAAGCTGAGTAGTTCTCGAGGCAAGGTCGTCCTCTTGAGTTTTTGGGCTTCCTGGTGTGGGCCATGCATGCAGATGGTGCCACAGGAGCGGGCTCTGGCCCGAAAAATGGAAGGGAAACCTTTTGCGCTGATAGGTGTGAACGCGGATGCCGCACTTGCGAATGCAAAAGGGGCGGCAGTTAAAGAAAAGATGACTTGGCGCTCGTTCTGGAGCGGGGAGGAGGGGTCCGGCGGGCCCATTCCGATGGCATGGAACATTCGCGGCTGGCCTACGGTGTACGTCCTGGATCACAAGGGTGTGATCCGTATGAAATCCGAGGGATATGGGGGCACAAGAACGGATGACCTCATCGAAAAAAAGGTGACGGAGCTGGTAGCCAAGGTGGAGGCAGAGAAGAGGTAAGGCACTAAACAGTGGACTTTGTTCTTCCCGGGGTAGCTGAAACATTGACCAAATCCGTGAAAGGAATTACGGCGGAGTTGCCAGACTCGTGCTATCTATCCCTGAAAATGATGCCCATCAAACAACTCCTGAACCGAATCCGCTGGGATCGCGACTTCGCAAGGGGCAACTTTGAGTTGGGCTATTTCGACCGGGTGGAGAACCGGATTATCACTGTTCCATTTTGGGAATTGTCTTTTTTCCCAGCAGAGCCGCAGGCGTTCAGACTCACTGATGCGGAGGGAACAGTTCATCGGGTGCCATTTCACCGAGTTCGCGAAGTGTACAAGAACGGTGAGTGCATCTGGCGGCGTTGAATGGCATTTCACTCCCTTTCCCGGCCTACGATGACACCTTTGTGAAGGAGAACCGCTGGTTCAAGGAATTGCTTCAGGAAAAAAAGGAGTTCCAGAGTTAAGTCCAGTTGCTCAGGAATTCAATTCTGCTTTTCATCTCCTCAGCGCTCACCGATGTGGCCAGCTTCAACACCCGCCGCAACTGTTCGCCGACGGCGAAGCGGCTTTGAGACACGAGAATTATCCCTCCATGGGCTCGTCCCTCTCTTAGCCAATCCGTGTGCAACCGATGGAAGTCAGAAATATTATAGGTAAGTAGGCTTCTTCCTTGATAAGTGGCAAACTCAAGCTGGCCCAAATCACTTGCGTTGAGCCGCTCGGCCTCAACGGCAGTGACGACGTCAATGCCCCGCAGGCGCAAACCACGCGCCAAGGATCGCGAGGAAGCGTCCTCATCCAGGTAGAGCCGAATTTGCATCACCCCCCTGAAGAAAGGGTGCGATCGCTGCCTTCCAAATGGGATACCTCCACATCTTCAGCGGCCAAATCAGCTTCTACTTCCCGCTGGTTTGCGTGATAATACGACAACGCAGCATAAACTTGAGCCAAGGTAAGATGGGGATATTCGTCAGCAATTTGCTCCGGATGATAACCTTGTTTGTACCAACGAACAATCCGATGGACCGTTATGCCAGAGCCGGCAATATGAAGCTTACCGCCACGGACAGCCGGTGACGAGATCAGGAACGAACTAATATCAACGCTCATATCCAAGGTCTCCATTAGCACCGCACGAGCGAAATGTCGAGGTCGAACGGCATTTCACTCCTTCCTTTCTTTCCCAGGCAGCATCCTTTTTACTTTGCGCATGGCAGATGGGACTGGCAGAAGCGCGTTGGAACCAAATGTTCTAGCGAACATGGTTAAGGCTTTGGAACGGCCGGATCCTTCGTTGTGGACCTATTACATTATCCGTGCGGTGTTGACTGGTCCCGGAGTTCTCGTTTCGCTTCCCTATCTCTTCTTTCGATATCACACGTTGCGCTATCGTTTCGACGAGGAAGGGATTCATATGAAAGTTGGGATCCTGTTTCGGCGGGAGATCAACCTGACCT
>JAQGOV010000552.1 GCA_028293425.1 Verrucomicrobiales bacterium | reverse complement strand
GTTCCGAAAACGGAACAATCATACCCCCGCGCTGTTCCGCAGTTCAGGCCATTTTTCCAAACGACGCAACAAAGATTGCGGTGAAAGGCCCAGCTTGGCCGCAGCCCTGCGGATGCCGCCTTTTGCTTCGCGCAAAGCTTCCTCAATCATCCGGTATTCCTGCTCTTCCAGCGGGTTCAAATCCCGATTTGAAGGCAACGTCGCAGCCTGGGGAGCAGCGGGCTTCGAAGCCGGTTGTGGAACGGCCGGGCTGCCCTTCCAATGACCATCCAGCTGCAACCAACGCGAATCTTCCGGTGTCTTTAGCAGCGAGCGTTCCAAAATATTCCTCAACTCTCGGACGTTGCCCGGGAAAGCGTGACTTTGAAGCGCTGCCAATTCTTCCGGCTTCAGCATGGGCTTTGTCCGGCCGTACTTTTCGCTGATTTGTTTCAGGAGCAATTCCGCCAGACCGGGGATGTCTTCGCTTCGCTTGCGCAACGGCGGGACCTCAATGGTCAGCACATTCAATCGATACAACAAATCCTCCCGAAACCGGCCGGCTTTGACTTCGTCGTCCAGAGATTTGTTGGTCGCGGCCACAAAGCGGCCAGTAAACGATTGCACCTCGGTGCTGCCGAGGGGACGGAATTCGCGGGCTTCCAGCAATCGAAGCAGCTTGGATTGAAGCGCTAGGGAGACTTCCCCGATCTCATCGAGGAAGAGCGTTCCGCCCTGGGCCGCAGCCGCCAGCCCCTGTCGACGTTTGTCGGCGCCGGTGTAGGCCCCGCGCTCGGCACCAAAAAGCTCGGCTTCGAACATCTCGCCCGGAATGGCAGCGCAATTCAATCCTATAAAGGGAGCTTTGGTGTCGCCGAAGGTGAACTGGTGCAACACACGGGCCATGAGGTCCTTGCCGGTGCCCGTCTCACCGGTCAGCAACACCGTGGCTTCGCGGTGACGCCCAGCCTGACGAAGCTGCTGCATCACTTCGTGCATGGCCGCTGAATCTCCAACCCAGGCCAGGTTGTCGCTTGTCGGATTGTTTTGGACCAGGCGAAGCCTGGCGCGGCGCAAGCAATCCTCCAGTGCTTCAATGCTCACCGGTTTGGTGAGGTAATCAAAAAGTCCGTTGCGGGTGAGGGTGATGGCTTCTCCCAGATCGGGCAGGCCAGTGATCATGACAATGGGAGCATCCGGGTAACGGCGGGAAACCTGGGCATGAAAATCATAGCCCTTGCCATCGGGCAAATGATTATCCAGCAAAACCAGATCAAAGGCCTTTTGCGCGACCGCTTCCCGCGCCGCAGCCAGCGAGTGGCAGACCAAAGGCTCGCCGCCAGTGTCGCGGACCACCCCGGCCACCATGGAGCTGAACGCCAGATCGTCCTCCACCACGAGGCACTGAAACGGTGCGTTCTTGTTTGTCTCGGTCGATTGCATGAGTCTGCTATTCTAAGCGCATTTTATAGTTTTCCAAGAGTAGCCGAAGGGCTTTTTAAGGGGCTGGCCAAACGTTGCGCGATGGCGACCAAAATTTGCTCAATCGAAAAGGGCTTTTTTAGGAGAATGACGTTTTGGCTTGTGCCGGATGCCTCGGGATCCTCCGCAGCCATGCGAATCACCGGCAAGTCGGGGCGAAGTTCCCTCAGTCCAGCGACTGCCCGGGCGCCATCCATCACTGGCATCTCGGAATCCGTGATGAATAGAGCAATGGCGGGATTTTTTCGGAACATGTCCAGGGCTTCCTGCCCGTTGGCAGCCAGCAGTACCTTATAGCCGTAGGCGGCCAAACCCTCCCCGAGCACCTCGCGGATCGCTTGTTCATCGTCCGCGACCAAAATCCATTCACTATTGCCCCGGGGCAGTTTTTCAATTGCGGCAAGCGTTGCAACCGGCTCGGTTTCCGCGGCGCGAGGCAGGAGTATCTCGAAGGTGGTCCCCTGCCCTGGCACGCTTTCCAACCGAACGAAGCCACCGAGGTTTTTCACGATGCGCTGCACGGTGGCGAGCCCCAACCCGGTTCCCTTCCCTTCGCCTTTGGTGGTGAAGAAAGGTTGAAAAATCTTTGCGACGATCTCGGCCGGAATTCCTGTCCCGGTGTCTGAAACCATCAACGATACAAAAGCTCCGGGAGCCACTTCGGGGAGGGCTGCCGCTTCCTGAGCGGATAGCTCCGTGTTGTCTGCTGCCAGCGTGAGCCGACCGCCTTGGGGCATGGCATCACGAGCGTTGACGCAAAGGTTCAGCAGCACCTGGTGCAGCTGCGTCGGATTCCCGCGCACCGGCCAAATATCGGCGGGCAGATAGGATTCGACCGTTATGCTCTTCGGGAAGGTTTCGCGGGCGATCTTTTCAATCTCTGCTACCAACGGCGCGATGGAGAGGCGTTGCATGTCCCCATCCTTGCCCCGCGCGAAAAGCAATATTTGGCGCACCATCTCCGCGCCGCGGTATGTACTTGATTCCATCAGGCCCAGCAAACGTAGCGATTCCTCATCCTCCGAGCGGCGGCGCAAAAGCTGCACGCCCATCATGATGGGAGAAAGCGCATTATTCAAATCGTGCGCCATGCCTCCCGCGAGCGAGCCAATCGTTTCCATTCGCTGGGTCCGGAGGAATTGCTCTTCCAGTTGTTTCTTTTCGGTGATGTCACTGTTGATGATCAGCAGGGCATGCGGCTGGCCGGCATCGTCGCGGATCAAGGTCCAGCGGCTCGCCACGATGATACGTTCATCCGCACGATTTTGCTGCTGGAGTTCACCGTTCCATTCCCCTTGTGAAACAGTAGCAGCCCTGGCCTCGGAAACTTTGCCTTTGTCCGAGCCGAGGATCTTGTCCATGACGCCATTTTTTTGCACCTCATCCAGAGACCATCCGTATACCCGTTCCGCGCTTGGGTTCATATAAAGGACGCGCCCGTTCATATCCTGCACAAAAATGGCATCGTGCGCTTTGTCGATCAGTGCTGCCTGCTCACGAATTTTGGCGTCAGCAATTCGCTTGGCGGCCTCCAGCCGTTTGCGAGTGCTGTACCAATCAACGAAATGAAAGAGAATGGAGCCAAGCCACGCGACTGGGAGTTGAACCGCGACGGCAATCAGCCAGGGAAAAGATGTGCCATGCTCAAATCCCAAAATCGATCCGAAGAGGATGCCGCCCGCCCCGAGCACGGAAATCGTGGTAGCCCAAACCGGACGCAACC
>JAQGOV010000524.1 GCA_028293425.1 Verrucomicrobiales bacterium | reverse complement strand
TCCTGGACGGAAAGAGCGTCCATGACGGCCTGCCAATAGGCGCTGGTGATATCGGTATCCTTCAGTTGATAATAATAATCGATGTAGGAACGGCAACCCTGAGCCTGAGCAAGAGGGGTTATTTTATCCAGCATCACCTCAAGGCGAGCGGGGTCGAAGAATAAACCGAGCCGCTCATGGATCAGATCCCGGATCAAAATGGACAAACCTTCGTTCGGGGCCAGCAATGGTGTGCAACTCAAAATATTAAGTCTTTGATTCAACGGGAAAAGTTATTTTTGGGCCCTCGGGTGTGCTCCATTTCGCAAGCGTGCCGGTTTTTTTCCCCGGCGAGCGACCAGCTTTCGGGCTGCCGAGCCCCGGCTGCGAGTGGATTCTTCCAGTTTTCGGGCATTCCGGAGCAGGGCTTCCGCGACTTCCGCGGATTGCCGCACTCCGTCTGTATTCTCCCCTGCTACTTTACGTAGCTGGGAGAGATTCGTCAAAAAGCCGGAAGCAGCGGCTGAATGTTCCCGGTTTGCATGGGAAATAAGTTTCACTTGTTTGGTAACATTCACGGAGGCGTCTGTCATTTCCCGCAGAGCCTTGCTTTGCTCGGTCATGGCTTTGGCCGCCTGTTCGGATTGGAGGCGCATGCTTTCCGCGGCGGTGGTAATTTGGCTGGCACCGGCCGCTTGCTCGGCGGTGCTGCGGGTGATGCCCGAAATGAGGCGGGACAACCGCTCCATTTCCTTGGAAACCTGGTCGGCGGCAGTGGCTTGTTCGGCGACTGCACGTGAGGTGGAGGTGCCGCCTTTGCGGATGTTATCCATGGCCTGGTTGACCTGGCCCAGGGCCGTAGACTGTTCCGCGGTCGCTTTGCGAAGTTGGGAGGCCAGAGTGCTGGTGCTTTGCGCGGCTTTGATAACATCACGAGCCGCCCGGCCGTGTTCACCCATGGCTTGGGCGACTTCCTTGGCTGTTTTCCGAATTTGGCCTGTGGCTTGAGCTATGCCAGTAGCTGCTTTGGCCTGCTCAGCAGTAGCAGCGGCGACCTCCCGGGCCTGGAGGCTGGTGGTGTTGATGGCTTCCGCCACATGGCGCCCTGCCTGCATCTGTTCGGCGGTCGCGCGCGTTATCTGCCCAATGAGTCCATTGGTTTGCTGGACACCGGCGACGATTTTCTTTAGCGCGCCGACGCCTTCCTCCGATTGCTGGCTGCTTTCTTCGGCGACGCGCAAGCCATCGTTGGCGGAGGTGGCGGCATCGCGGACGGCGTCCTGCAGCCCCTGGATAATGAGAGCAATATCGGAGGTGGCCTTGGCTGAACGGTCGGCAAGGTTACGAATTTCCTCCGCGACCACGGCGAAACCGCGGCCCGCTTCGCCGGCTCGGGCCGCCTCAATGGACGCATTCAAGGAAAGCATGTTGGTCCGCTCGGCGATCAGGTTGATGGTATCCACGATGCTGGAAATACTTGCGGCCCGCTGGCTCATATCGCGAATCACTTTGGCGGACTGGCTCATGGATTCGCGCACCCGGCCGATGCCGAGAATGGATTTTTGGACGACCGCGCCGCCTTCCTCGGCATCACGAGAAAGACGTTGGGAGATTTCTTCGGCCTGCTTGGAAATGTCGGTGACCGAGCGGGTGGTTCGTTCCATCTGGGCGGCACTGGTAGCGGCGCCAGCGGCAGCTTCGGCAATCTTTTGACCATTTTGGGCCACGCCCTGGACGGAGCGAGCCATCTCTTCCACGGAAGCGGAAGTTTGTTCCACGGAAGAAGAAAGACTTTCGGACATGGCGGCCACCTCTTCGATCGAGGCAGCCATCTCGTTCATCGCGGAGAGGGTTTCTTCGGCTGCGGCGGAAAGATCGTCAGCATTGCCAGAAACTCCTTTGACCGAGCGGCTGATTTCCTCAACGGCGGTGCCGGTCTCGTTCACGGAACTGACCAGGCTTTCGGTGTCCTCGTTGACCCTTTTGATGGAGGCGGCCATTTCATTCATTGAGGTGGTGACCTCCTGGCCGGAGGTGGCCATTTCCTGGGAGCTGGTGGCAACACTTTGGAGAGACTTGGTCACTTCCTTGATGGAAGCAGAGGTTTGAGTGATGCCAGCCGTATTCTGTGTGACGTTGGTTGCGACCTGTTCGATGGAAGCGGATAATTCGGCGAGCCCGGAAACCATTTGCTCGGACGAGGTGCTGAGCGAATCGGCCTGGTTAGAGGTTTCTTTGAGCGACGCGCTTAACTCATTGCAGGCGCTGAGGGCATTATCCAGGGAACCCAGCTGCGTTTCCACCCCTTTCGTCATGGTCCGTCCCTGCTCAGCGAGACGTTCGGCAAGAATGTTGATCTCGGCAGCGGAGTCCTCGAGAGAACGGTTGCTATTCCGGGTAATTGAATGGCCGTTGTTCATAATTGTAAGCTCAGTAAAAGGCTTGTCAGCGCGTTTTTCCCTGTTCCAGCAGTTCGGGAGATGAATCGATGTTTAAAATAGCCGGGAGGCTCAGGAGCAGAATCAGTTGATCCTTAAGCGTGGCGATGCCCGAAAGCCATTTGCCACTCAGGCCAGCCAATCCCTCATGAGGAGGCTGAATGGCATCTTCTGGAATTTGCAGAAACTCCCGCGCTCCATCCACGAGAAGGGCGGCGATGCGCTCCCCTACTTTGACGACGACGAGACGCGAACGCAGGGAATGGACGGCACGAGGCAAGCCAAAGCGCGCTCGCATATTGATAACAGGAACGACCTGGCCTCTGGAAAAGGCGACACCATCCACGAAGGGAACTGCGTTGGGCACCGGGGTAATTTGATCCACCATTTCCATGTGCTGCACCTCGTTGCTGCGGAGACCGTAGCGATTTCCGGCAATTTCAAAAAGGATATAGGATTGAATGGCTTTGCCGTTTTCGTTCATAAGCTAACGGATGATAAATTATGAGGCGCAGGCTGAGGGCGATGCTCTTGATGTTTGTAAGCCCGGAGGATGCCCTCAATTTCCAGAATCAAAATGGGGAGGCCATCCCCCAACTCGGTAGCGCCGGCAATGCCCGGAACCTGGAGGAGCGGATCGCGCAAGGAGCGCACCACCACTTCCCTTTGCCCTGTGACCTGCTGAACCTGCAAGCCGATCCGGCCTCGTTCGGTTTCCATAATCAAAACGGGGACTTGCGGACGTGCCGGAGAGGTTGTGCCCAGAAACCTGTCGAGGGAGTAAAGGGGCAGGGCTTTGCCACGATGGAGAAAGAGACGAGCATTCTCGATTCCCTGAACGCGGCTGGAATCCATGGGAACAATCTCCTCGATGGCGGCCTGGGGAATGGCAAAGCGCTGCTGACCGGCTTTAACAATCATGGCATCGGCAACCGCGAGGGTCAGCGGCAGCCGGAGGGTAAAGCGAGTTCCTTCGCCTTTGCGGGTATGAAGGCCGAGGCTGCCACCGAGTTCACGGAGAGTTTGGATCACCACTGACATTCCCATTCCGCGGCCTGATCCCCGGTCAGCCTCTTCGCGCGTCGAAAAGCCCGGGGTGCAAAGCACCTCCAGCAGTGCCGCCTGGTCAAAATCCGCGGGGACCCGCAAGCCGGCCGCCAGAGCTTTTTGTTTCACGGACTCGGGATTGATCCCGCGGCCATTATCCGCAATTTCGATAAGCACCTGATCTCCGATCGTTTTCGCGGAAAGTGTGATCAGCGCCTCCGCCTGCTTTCCTTGAGCGGCTCGTTCCGCCGGCGATTCGATACCGTGACTGACGGCATTCCGAACCAGGTGCAGCATGGGATCTTTAATGCGTTCTACGACAAACTTGTCGATCTCAGTCTCCTGGCCAATGATTTGGACCTTAACCGATTTGCCTGTTTCCTGGGCCAGGTCTCGGACGGCAAACGGCATCCTTCCGAAAACCTCGGAGACGGGAACCATCCGGACGCGCATGATAGCTTCACGCAAATCCCGCAGATGGCCAGAAAAGGCTTTCTGCACCTCGAGCAAACCCTGGCCGTCAATGTCGGGATGAGCCAGCAACACGCGCTCAACTTGCTCATCAAGCCGAGCCCTTTCAACCACCATTTCGCCAGTGATGCGCATCAATTCGTCCAAGCGGCTCATGTCCACTCGAACCACGTGGGATGGAGCAACGAAGGGAGTGTGTGATTCCGCATTAAGGATTTCCGGGACGGGGTTGCCTGGGCTTGGCTGGGAAGGTTCTGGCGCCCGTGATTCCAAGGTCTCCGGGAGCGGTTGGCCGGTGACGCCTTCCAAGGGCCAGTTGCTTTCCACGGAAGGGACCTGGCGCAAAGCCACGATAAATTGGAAGCGAATGGAGCCTGCTCCCTCAATCAGGGGTTTGGATTCGAGGAGCTCGCCGTGTTGCTGCAACTGCTGTCGGACGGAGGTGACATTGATGCCACGCTCATCCAGTGCCGAGGAGGGTGCAAAGAGAAACTTCCAGAGTTGGAAGCCCTGCTCTTCCATCTGCCGGATTTTGCCAGCCAAGGTATTCGGTGGAGCGGGTTTGCCCTCCTGTTTGGCAGCGCTTTGTGGAGCATGGGAATGAAGGATCGCTTCTAACCGCTGCGCGAGGCTGTCGACCTCAGGGAGAGGTTTGTTCCCGTGATGCGCTGCCACAACGTGCTCGAGCTTTTGGGTGGCGCTCATGAGCAGGTTCAGGCCTTGTTCATCGAGACGGGCGGGATTACGGGTTAACTCCTTCAGATAATCCTCTGTCTGATGAGCAAGGTTTTCCGAGGCACGCAGTCCAACAATGCCTGAAATACCTTTCAAGGAATGGAAGCTGCGAAATAATTGCTCGAGCAAAGGAGTGCGTGAATCAGAGGAAGAGTTCGCTGTTTCTAAAGTGGCCAGGGTTTCCCTGATCGTACGCAAATGCTCATCGCACTCCGTGTAGAAGTCATTCAGGAGTTCAGCAGTAATTTCAAATGGCGTTTCGGAGGACATTTAAAGGAACTGATTTGGCCTTCCATTAAGCCCTGAGAGCCGCAAAAGACGGCTCTGATCAGATTTGGGAATGACTTGTTGCGCTGACCTTGAAACGGGCGGTTAGCTCCTATTCAGGAAGCAGCGAATGCACGAACACTCTCAAAATTCTTCTTCTCTGGCAATTCTTTTTGTCAACTTGGTTCCTGGAAAAGGGAATGTCAAAGTTCCTGATAATCAGAATATTGTGCGGAATGAAAAACCTTTGAATCCAGCTGCCTAGCTCCGCGGAATAGATTGCAAAATCGAGCGTAAATAATCCGGCTGTAGAGGCTTTGCGACATAATCAGCAGCCCCAAGTTCCCGGGCAAGGCTGCGATCTGCTTCCTGATCGGAGCCACTTAAAACCACCACTTTAAACGCGTTGCTCAGACCTTGGGCCTTGATCCAGCGTAAAACATCGAACCCATTAAATTTAGGCAACTTCAAATCCAAAAAAATAATATTCGGCCTGGGAGAGGCATTCGGAGGTTCAAATGAGCCTTTGCGGCCAAGGAAGTCCAGGGCCTCCTTGCCATCGGCTACATGAAAGAATTGGTGCGGTTGTTCAATCCGCTTCAACGCACGTCGAAAAAAGAAAGCGTCATCCTCCGAGTCCTCCACCAGGAGGATAACCGGCAGCTTCATGGAAGGAACTTCGGTGGACATACCTTTGGCGAAGAACGTAATCTTAAGCTACGCCATCAAACAAGGTGATTCTTGAGGACCGCAGTTGCGATACAAACAGTATCCAAACGGGTTAAATCGGGAGATGAGGGCAACCTCTGCTGGCGGGTTAGGCATTAAACAGTTCAGTTTTGCCACTGGAAATGACCGTATTGTCATAGTTTTTTGCTTAACAAAGTTGGAAAATGGTGTAACATGCTTTTCACATGATTCCTTGTTGTGCCCCGAAGCATTTTTCGCGGTTTTTAGTAACGCTGATTGTAGGCCTCTGCTGGGTAGTGCTTTTTGGGGACATTGCTCGGGGTTCGGAGTTTGAAGATCTCACCAACAGCTTCGGCAACACCTTGACGCTCATGTTCTTCAGGCACACGACAGGCACGGTCAACCCCGATGGAACAGCCATCAATTTCTGGAAGCCTGAGTACGAGGGAGCGCTAGCCATTGATGAGGATAACGCCAACGTGAGCCTATCCAACCCCCACATGGCGGCGGCCGATGCTTACAACAACGTTTATATCGCGGACAAAGCCAGCCATTCCATTCTGAAACTGACACCGGACGGCCGCATCCACACGTTTGCCGGAACGCATGTTGCCGCTTTTAATGGGGACGGGCCGGCGGCCGCTACCAATTTGGCCATTTCCAATCCGAACGGTCTTTACGTCTTTCCCAGCGGCGTGGTGTATCTGCTGGATCCGGGCAATCACCGAATTCGCCGCGTGGGCAAGGATGGAATGATGACCACGGTGGTGAATGATCCGGACCCGGATTGGTATCCATCCGGCCGAGCGTTGTGGGTGAGCGTGGACGAGCAACTGATTTATTACACCCATGAAATCAAGCCAGCGGTAACGAATACCGTTACGCAAGGCGCGGTGATCAAGAAGTGGACTCCCGCGAACGGGATCGAAGTGGTGTGCAGCCAGGCGGTGGGCTTCCGGAATCCCGGCAATATCGCGGTGAACCCGATCGATAATTATCTCTATGTTTGCGACCGGGCGGAAGATGACACGAACCGAACGGCGACGGGCCTTTTTCGGATTGATGGCCCGGAACAACGGACGCGGATGACGGGCAATGTGACACAGCCTTTGCCGCAGGACGGGCAACTGGCTCTCAATAGCTTTATTGAAGGGCCACGGGGCATCGCCTTCCGGCCAGACGGCTCTTATTTTCTTTGCGCGCACAAGGATGGGAACGTGTGGTTTGTGGATACTCAGGGCTTGATTCACCGGTATCTGCGAGGGTCGGGCAAAGGCGATGCTTTTTACGTGCCTGACGGCGTGCAGCCGCCGCTAACGGACATCAATTACTTTGCTCAACCACGAGCGGTAACACTTGCCCCGAACGGAAACCTGCTCGTGTTGGCAAATGACAGCGGCTTCTTATTCCGCGTCCAGGACCTGACCACGCCGGAGATGCCGCCGGATTTTCACATGGGCATCGCCCCGGACGGAGTTCATTTGAACTGGACAGGCATCTATGGCCGCGGCTACCGGGTTGAGCGCACTTTCGATTTGAGTTCGGGAAATTGGGAAGCTGTGACCGCCGGTTTGGGCAATGCTTATGCAATCCCAACCGAGGTTGTCGATCCGGAGCCACCTGCGCATCATGCACAGGCGTTTTACCGGTTGCTTCCGTCGTTATGAACACTTACCCGGACGCAACGCAATTCAGAACAAAATTTTGGTCGTCATCAACAACACGTGCGCGCGAGAACTGTATTATTCCATGAACCTCTGCTGGATTTCGAGGTCCTTTTTCCTGCTGTCCCGGCTGGTGCTTATCGTCGTCCTTTTCCACATTTTTGACGGCCAGAGCGCGCGGGCCGATGAGTTCAGCGATCTGACCGACAGTTTTGGCACTACCCTTACCTTGATGGGAGTGAAACACTTCACCACAACCAACCCCGATGGCACATCCATTAACTTCTGGACGTCCAGTTCCGAAGGTGCGGTCGCCCGGAGCACCGGGCTTTCCAATCCGCATATGGCTGCTGGCGACGCGTATGGGAATATTTATATCGCCGATAAAGCGAGCCACGCGATCCTGAAGCTGACGAAGGATGGCCGGATTCACACCTTTGCCGGTACGCATGTTGCTGGGTTTAATGGCGATGGGCCTGACGTGGCCACCAATCTTCAACTTTATAGCCCCAACGGCTTATTCGTCTTTCCGAGTGGGGTGGTGTATCTGCTGGATCCGGGCAACCATCGT
>JAQGOV010000501.1 GCA_028293425.1 Verrucomicrobiales bacterium | reverse complement strand
ATGGAGTGCAGAAATTCAGAGAGCGGCTTGATCTGTTCAGCACCCGGCAGCTTGAGGGCATTATCCCAGGACTGCGGAGTGCCTGTGCCGGGGTGAGCGGTGGGAGGATTTTTACCGTTGTCCCATCCCCACACGCCATGGCCGCCGTAGGTTACCCCTGCGGTGGGCGCTACGAGCAGGCTCCAATAAAGCGCGCGGCGTGTCATGTCGGCTGTGATCGGCTTTTTGGATTGATAAGCCACGTGGCCTTCGTAAGGAGGTTCCAGGTTGATGAACGGCCGGTGCGGAAGCTTCATCCAGTCTTCGGTCACATCTCCGTCAGTCAACCATTTGATGGTTTTTGCGTCGTCACCGTGACCGCTTTGATATCCGACAACATCGTACCAAGGTTCATCTTTAAATTCGTTCCAGACCCACTGCATGCCACCGGGATGCATGGTGACCGGGCCATGAGGCACATCGCCGAAAACCGCCCGCCCGATCTTTTTCCACTTCTCTGACTTTGGTCCCTTGTAATCACTGTCTCCGGCCAGAATCCACAAGACGTTGTTGGCGCCCCAGCGCGCGAGCATATAGCGGGCGAGGAGAATCGCCTGGTCGTCCGGGAGCGAAACGCCCGGGTTCACTTGCGGATTGGAGCCGCCGTTAATCGCCCAGAGCATCACAGGGACGTTCAACAGTCCCGCGTTGTCGAGAGCTTCCACTTTTTCGTCGAGCCGCTGGAAAAATGCCGGGTTGATTTCAATCTTCTCTTTGCCGGTGTAAGCGAGTTGCTTCTTGCTATCGCCATCCGGCGCGGCGCGCCATTGCGTGCTGACCCATTGCACGGCTGTGAATTCCTGGGCTGTGCGCGTTTTGACATAGGTCTGCCAATCGTCGGACGAGGAGAGCAGGGGGCCGTTCCAGGCCGTGTCCGCCAAGAAAAGGAAGGGTGTGCCGTCCTGGTGAGTCAGGTATCGCCCGTTTTGAGCGACTCGAATTGGGCCGTGCTGGGTAAAGCGGGAGTTGCTTGCAGATGCCGTGCAAGTCAGTTCGCCGCCCTTGCCGTTCAAGCCGGAATTATTGGCATCAGAACAGGCAGTCTTATAAGTCCATTTGCCCTGGGCATCCGGCGAGAAGCGGATTTTCCAGGTTTTGCCGCCGTCCCAGAAGCCCACAACCTTTCTTGATTGACCGGACGGAGAGGTAAAGACCGCCGTCAGGGTTGCTTCCTGCGGTGCATTCTTGTAATCCACCGAACTGGTGAAGGTTTGCTCGAAGCGTTCCCACTTGCGGACCGAACCGTCCTGGGCGAGCAACGAGGTTGAACACAGCAGGCAAAGGAAGAAAGTAAAAGCAGTCAAACGGCGACGAAAAATTTCCATAAGGTCCATAGTTACATTCGTGTTTGAGTCGACTCGGGGGCATCTGACAACAAAACGTCCCATGTGTCAACCCGATGCATCGGCATGATCTGGCGAGAGTTAAGGGAAGTCAGAGAATTTCGAGCATGCGGGTTTGCGATCTTTCGCGTATCCGGGTCAAAGGCCGGGCAGTCCCTGCCACGCTCTGTTGATGTTGTCTAAGCGGTTTATAATCAATTACTCACGAAAGTTATTAGAACCATGGAGAAGTCTGCTATAGCTCCGGGAGGATTTCATTTCCCCTTTTCCTTGAGCCAGCTTCGGACACGCGCATCGAGCGTTTCCAAGGGCAACGCGCCACCGAGCAGGATCACGTCGTGGAATTCGCGGATGTCAAAATCCTCCGCCAATTCTTTCTGAGCTTTGGTGCGCAGTTCCTTGATCTTGAGCTCGCCGATTTTATAAGCCAAGGCCTGGCCAGGCCACGTGATGTAACGATCGATCTCGTTGATGATGTCGTTTTCGCCCTTGGGCGCGTTTTCTTTGAAGAAGTCGATGGCCTTTTGGCGATCCCACTTTAGGCTGTGCATGCCGGTGTCCACCACAAGCCGCACGGCCCGCCACATTTCATAGGTGAGCTGGCCCATTTTGGCGTACGGATCGTTGTAAAAGCCCATTTCATCACCAAGCGATTCCGCGTAGAGCGCCCAGCCTTCCACGAATGCGGTCAATTCGCCGTAGCGACGGAAGTTCGGCAGTTCCCCTTGTTCCATGGCCAGCGCGATTTGGAAATGGTGGCCGGGGACACTCTCATGCAATGAGAGCGCTGGGATCTCATATTTATAACGAGTCTCAGGTTTGTAGAGATTTACGAAAAAAGTTCCTGCCCGAGTCCCGTCCGCCGATGGCTGGCGGTAATAGGCGGCTGTGGTGTCTGGGGCGATCTTGTCCGGAATCGCTTCCACGCCATAGGGAACCCTCGGCAGGCTCCGGAAAAGTTTTACCAGCGCCGGGTCGATTTCCTTAGCCATCGCGCGATACGCGGTGAGAAGTTCGTTCGTTGTTTTGTAGGAAAATTTTGGATCCGTGCGGAGGTATTGGAAAAATTCTTCCAGGGAACCTTTGAACCCGGCTTTGCCTTTTACGCTTTCCATCTCGCCGCGGATGCGCCTCACCTCGGCCAGCCCGAGATCATGAATTTGTTGCGGCGTCATTTTAGTGGTGGTGTATTTGCGGGCGAGGAAGGCATACAAATCCTTTCCGTTCGGCATTTGCCAGGCGCCGATTTGGTCGAAGCACGAAGGGAGATATTCCCCAGTGAAAAAGTCCTTGAACCGCCTGTAGGCAGGCAGCACTGAACCCTCGATGGCTTCTTTCGCCGCAGCCACCAGCCGGTTGGTTTCCTCGGACGGAAAATCAGCCGGGAAAGTCCGGAACGGTTTAAAGAATGGGCTTTGCGAGGCCAGCGCCACGATTTGCTTGTCGATCTGCCCTGGCACCCTTTGCATGACGATGCGTGGCTGCACCATTCGGAAGCGAGATCCTTCTCTCATCACAGCAATGGTTTGGTCCATGTAATTGGTGAAGCTGCGCATGCGAGCGATCCAGTCTTCGTAATCCTTGATGCTCTCGAAGCGCAGCGAATCCGCCAACTCGTCGGCGAGTTGAATTCCCTCCCGTTGATTCACTGGCAGCAGGTGCCATTTGAAGGGATAGGCTTCCTTGGCTATGTCTTGCTCGCGTTTGAACAGGTCGTAGTTCAACTGGTCCGCCGGGGACAATTCCTGGCGTCGGATTTTGCTGAGGCCATCCAGCACCTGGAAAACGTGCTTGTACCGTTTCTCAGTTGCGGAAAGGCTCACGTCGTCCCAGCGGTCATTCCAGCGACGGTCACCGAGCTGCGATGCCCAGGTGGGACTTTGTTCCATGGTGTAGTCCCACTCCTTTTCAAGGAGGGCATGCAGTTGCCCGGTGGCCTCATTGGTAAAAGCAGCGTGGAGAGCAGGGCAGGCAGCCAGGAATAGGCATCCCAGGAGCCAGGACTTATAGATTCGATCCTTCATATCAGTGTGTCCCGTATTTTCCGCACTGCAATTCGCGGAAGGGCTTTGCCAGTTCTGCATCTTTCGATCGCGGGCGTCCAGTAGTAAATCCCCTAACGGGTGGGCTCAATTTATGGGCAATGGCCTGTTTAGCAAGGGCATCGAACGTGAAATCGGCCGCAGCCTTCCGTCCTTGGTCTTCCTTTTCTTGATTAAAAAGCCGCGATGATTAGATTGAACTCACTTAAAGAACGGCGCCAAAAACACCTAAGGTCCCAATACCATGAAAACCAGGATTCTTTCCAATTTAATAGCGTTCTGCTTTCTCTTGGCACTCTCTCCACAACCAATTCGATCCGCGGAGGTCGCAAAAAGTGCGCGGCCCAGGATTTACGACGAATCCGCGGATGGTTCGAAGCAGGTCACCCAGGCTTTGGCCCTGGCGAAGAAGGAGCACAAGAACGTGCTGCTCCAATTCGGCGCGAACTGGTGTGGGTGGTGTCACAGGCTGCACGGCTTGTTCGAAAGCAACAAGGCGATCGCCGAAAAATTGAAACAGGATTATGTGGTGGTGCTGATCGATGTGAATGAAGACCATAACAAAGAGACTAATATGAAGTATGGTCATCCCACTCAGTTCGGTTTGCCGGCAATTGTGGTTTTGGATGCGGACGGAAAACAACTTACCACGCAAGACACAGGGAAATTGGAGGAGGGGGATCATCACGATCCGGAGAAGGTGATGGCATTCTTGAAAGCCTGGGCGCCGAAGCGTTAGGACGTTCAACCTTGAATCATGAGCGGCCGCTAGAATAGGCTGCGAAGGATGTGGTTGCGGACGGACAGGCGGTCCAGTTTTTTGCGCCATGGTTTAACAACATGCTGACTCGACTCCTCTTTTTTCTGGTGGTGGCTCTCGGTGGGGCTGCGCTCACGTTGCAGGTGGCTTGGAATGCACGGCTGCGGGTTGCCACTGGCTCGCCGGTGCTGACGACGCTTATCTCACTGTGCGTCAGTTTGCTTTCGCTTGTCCTTATATGGGCGAGCGGGGTGATGGGGCGTGGGACGTTGCCACCATTTAACTCGGTTCCCAAATGGGCATGGTTCGGCGGCATTTTCGCCGTCTACTACTTGATGGCATCCTTGATTGCCATTCCCAAGATTGGCGCCGCGGCAGTCTTTTCTTTGGTCATCGCCGGTCAGATAGTCGCGGCGCTCATCCTGGATACCACGGGCGCATTTGGTGTTCCGCAGCTCGCGCTGAACGGTTCCCGGATTTTGGGCGCGGCGTTGTTGATTGGCGGAGTCATCCTGATTCAAAAGCGGTGAAAACATCGATTTAAGCCGGAGCGAAACTCTTGATCATGGGCAGCAACTCCGGCTGAAACTGCCCGTCGATTTAAACAGCCTGTGATTGCACCCATGCTGGCATATCGCGGTGCATGGCGATTCCCTGTCCCAAAATCCTTGCTTTCGGGGTGCGGGATGTGGTGGAATAAGTTGGGTTAACCCAGTGTGGGTGAGGTATTTAAAAAACGAGCCAATCAGTAGAGACGATTACATGTTTGCCCCTGCCTTTATCGCGGTAACAACTGCCGAGCAAAGCGGAAGAATATCCGGTGGTGTGATCTGCGTTCTCATTACCCTCATTGGGGTTCTGAAATGTTTTCGGATCATTCGGCGTCCTCAAACGAACACCAAATGTGTGCTGGCACTCGCCTTTCTCCTCTCTGGTTTTGCAGTCTCCGGGGTTGCCACCCTCATCAGGCAACATTGGCCGAGCCTGTTGCCTTTCACGGGGCTGTTGCTTTACATTCCTCCCGGTTTCGGGGTGGCTGCCATCGCTTTGGCCATCATCGGCCTGGTGGAATATTCCAAGGCCAAAGGCCAGTACAACCAGGGACGGTCGCAGGCTATTTGGACCCTTGCCTTGTTACTCGGCGGGATTTGCTTGGCTGTCTTAATGAGCGCTTTCGGATCCAGAGGGGTTTCTCAAGGCAAGCCTTCTGATGGAAGGCCCATCATCGTGGAGGAGTTCAACTTCCAAGTCACGCCTCCGGGAAGACCGTGGGTGGTAATTGAGCCAGCTAAACTCAATCGGGTGGCCAAAGTGGCCCTCACGAGGGCAGCGCCTTCCGTCTTTTTCGTGGTCATATCGGAAAAAATTGTGCTGCCGGATTTCACTTCGGATTCGTTGGCTGATGCCGTCAGCGTCCAATTGAGCAGCGTCGCCGAAAGCTCGAAAGTATTGCAGCGAGCCGCGGTAAAGAGCCGCTACCTCAACGGCGTCGGCATGCAAACGGAAGCGGTGCTGCAAGGGCGGGACTTCTTCTATGTTCACTATTGCATCGCGACCAATGGCTGGGCTTACCAATTGATTTCCTGGGGCGAGAAGCGGGAGTCGGCGGAGGTGTTGAGAGGTGCGTCTGAAATGCTCGGGCGATTTGAGTTGCTAAACTACGAGGCTCGCCCGGTCATCCCGGGCGCCCTGAAAAATGAGGATTACGTCTCGCTCAATTTTTATTACCTCTTCCGCATGAAGGACAGCCCATGGCGAACCTTGAAGAAGCGTGACTTTCCCATCGCAACCTTCGGGGCCGCGCACCGCGAGGACGCCGCGGTCGTCCTGGCTACCCCGATTTTCGAGCAGGAACCGCCCGAACTGGAGGTGGTGCACAATATTTATATGAAAGCCGCCGGCCTGGACCCTCAAAGTGCGAAGGTGCTGGGGGGAGGGCGTGTGACCTGCGATGGGCTGGAGGGCAAGGAAACGCTCCTGCTTATGGAGCAAACAGACAAAAATCTGCTCTACTCGGCGCGAACTTTCAGAGGTTCCGGCATCGATTACTTCATTTGCGCATGGGCGTACGAGAAGAACCCGCAGGCGAAGGTGCTGCTGGCTGACGCGATGCAACGAGTCAGGATTTTTAAACCTTCCAGCAAGCGGACATCTTCGGACCTGGCGCCGGATGAACGCAAGGCGCAGGCCCTTATGATGAATGCGATCGGCTTGCATTACTTCGAGGAGAGGCAGTTCGACAAATGCCTAGCATATTTCCGAAGCGCTTTTGAATTGGAG
>JAQGOV010000498.1 GCA_028293425.1 Verrucomicrobiales bacterium | reverse complement strand
ATCCGCATAGCCGCCGTCAAAGGAGATCCCGGTAATCTGGAGAGCAACCGTGCAGCCAAAGAAATTGCCGTTGCGGCAGGCATCGCAGTAACCGCAGTGACCGCCATGCCAACCAACACCGACCCGTTGGCCGGGCTGCCATTGAGCCACTCCTGAGCCCACGGCATCCACGACTCCGACGACTTCATGTCCGGGAATCCGAGGATACTGGAGTCCTGGCCAGTGGCCTTCTTTGACAAGCGAATCACTATGGCAGATGCCGCAGGCCTGAACCTTGATTCGGACCTGGCCGGGGCCGGGCTGAGGGATTTCGCGTTCCACTAACTCGAAGGGTCCTCCCGCCTTGGTAATTTGGGCTGCGCGCATCTTTGGCATAGGTTTTAAATCGTTATGTGTCCCAACCTGAGGGGACTGTGCCACGCTTTGTTGGGATGACAAATGAAATTACTGTGTGAAATCCTGCCAGGTCAGGATTTGGGGCAAGCTGCGTCAGCGCACCTAA
Source organism: Verrucomicrobiales bacterium (assembly GCA_028293425.1). GTDB lineage: Bacteria > Verrucomicrobiota > Verrucomicrobiia > Limisphaerales > JAQGOV01 > JAQGOV01. The sequence goes on along the minus strand of JAQGOV010000498.1, from coordinate 7,789 downwards.
CTACGCCAACTTTAGTTCCAGCCAGAAGCGGGCCCCACTGCCGGCCTGGGATTCAACTCCAACGCGACCCTCCATTCGTTCGACTGCTTTGCGGACAATGCTTAAGCCGATGCCCGTGCCTTCATAGCTGTTTTGAGAGTGCAGGCGCTCGAAGAGATTGAAGACACGACGCTGGTCTTCCAGGGCTATGCCGATGCCGTTGTCCTCCACGCAAATGCGGGTGGTAGTCCCCCTCGGCTCCGCCCAAACTTTGATCAAAGGGATACGAGAGGAAGGGACAAACTTAATGGCATTGGAGAAAAGGTTGGTAAAAGATTGGGAAAGGCCCGAGTGGTAGCCAAGCACGCGGGGCAGCGGTTCGACGCGAACCTCGGCTTTGGGCGGTTGGAAGCCAGGATATTGGTCAACAATTTCCTGGATGAGCCGGTTCAAATCAATTGGGACCATATCGATTTGTTCGCGAGAAACGCGGCTATAACTGAGGACGTCTTTGATAAGCAAGTCGAGACGGTTGATGGAGGTTTCGATTCGATCGAGATAGCCGGCGTTTTCTGGCGACAGCGTTGAGCCGATCTGCTCTTTGAGGATGGAAGCAAAGCCGCGGATGCTCCGGAGGGGAGCGCGCATATCGTGCGAGACGCTGTAAGAGAACGATTCCATTTCCGCGACGGTTTCCCGCAGGCGAAGGGTTCGTTCCTCGACCTTTCGTTCTAATTCGTCGTGCGCTTTCTGGAGTTCTTCCTCTTGACGCTTACGCTCGGTGATATCTCGAGCGACTTTGGTAAACCCCTGGAGTTCGGCGTTTTCATTGCGCATGGCGCGGAGCACGCCGCTGGCAAAGAACCGGGTGCCGTCCTTGCGCAGATGCCAACGTTCATCCAGGGCCATGCCAGAATGCATGGCTGTTTCCAATTCTTTTTCCGGAGCCGCAGCAGCCCGATCTTCCGGCGTGAAAAGGAAATCCGAAGTTTGGCCAAGCACTTCTTCTTCGGAGTAGCCGAACACGCGCTGAGCACCGAGATGCCAGCCGTTGATGCGGCCTTCACGATCGAGAGTGAAGATGGAAAAATCCTTAACGCTATCCATGATGAGCCGCAGCCATTGCTCGCTTTCCTGAAGGAGAAGCTGAGCTTTCTTCTGGTCTTCGATGTCCGTGCAAGTGCCGAACCATTTGATGACTTTTCCACGGCTGTCCAGCAGCGGGGTGGCGCGAGTTTTAAACCAACGATATTGGCCGTCTTTGCGGCGGAGGCGGTAGTCGAGGTCGTAAGGGACTTTGCCATTCACCGCCTCCAGCCAATAGTCACATGTGCGCTGGCGGTCCTCCGGGTGCATGCATTCACGCCATGCGAGGCCGAGAAGTTCCTCCACCGGAATACCGGTGTACTCGGCCCATTGGCCGTTAAAGTAATCACAGCGGCCGTCCGGGGGCAGGCAGGACCAGACCAGTTGCGGCAAAGACTCGGCAAGAGTGCGAAAGCGATGTTCGCTCTCCTTGAGGACCTCCAGTTGCTTGCGCTCGGTAACGTCTTCAATGGCGAGAAGGATTTTTTCAGGTTTACCTGCCTCGCCCATGATGGGACGTGCATTGAGCAACAGATTACGGTGACCGAGGCGCTCGAAATCGCGATCCAGAACAAAATCCTGGAAGGAGGTGTTGGAAGGTAAAATCTTGTGGAGCAGTTCGAGCAAGGCGGGATCATTCCATTGGCCGTTGGCGACCTGGGAAAGTGGAAGGCCTTTGACTTCAGCAGGGGCCGCTCGAAAAGTGTGATGATACGAACGATTGGCGCGCTCGACCACCAGGTCCGAATTCAAGACCAGGAGCGGATCGCGAACGGCTTCCAGGGTGGCTTCCGCGTACTCCAGGGCGGCCTGAATCCGCTGAGCGGCTCGTTTCTGGGCATCGATATCCACGAGGACCAGGAGGGCTCCGTCGATTCTGTTGTCGAGGGTCCGGTAGGGAAAGATGCGAAGAGAATACCAGCGGCCATGTTTGTCCTGAACTTCCTCTTCCTGGGCTTGGACAGTTTCAATGACTTTAAGAATGGCAGCCTCCAGGCCAGGAAAATTAAAAGCAGGTCTGATGTTGGTAATGGGCCTTCCAACGTCGGTAGGCACGAGGTTGAGGAGCTTCTCGGCGAGCGGGGTAAAACGACGAATCGTTAGATCGCTTTGAAGTACAACGATGCACATCTGGACCCCTGTAAGGACGTTATTCAGATCGCTGTTGATGCGGTGCAACTCGACGTTGCGGGTGTTCATCTCCTCGTTGACAGTGGTCAGCTCTTCATTGGTGGATTGGAGTTCCTCCTTGGTGGTTTCCAACTCTTCGTTAATGCTTTGAAGTTCCTCGTTGGCGGATTGGCCTTCTTCATTCGACGCCTGGAGCTCTTCATTGAGGGCCTCAAATTGCTCCGTGACGGATTGGAGGTATTCGCGGCTGGCGGTGAGTTCGTCGCGCAAGCGAGTGTTTTCGCGGGCGGCTTCCTCAAGATCAGGAGGGACCAGGCGTTTCCATTCCTGATCGGTTTCTTTCTGACTGGCGGATTCGGCATGCGGATCCGCCGGTTCAAAAAGCACGAGGAAAAAACGTTCGTCGAGGATACTGACCGGCAAAACTTCAATATGAACGTGATTAGTCTTGTGATCGGAACGAAAGGGGATCCTCGGTAACCGGACGGGCTGGCTAGTCTTTTTTGTTTTCTGGAGGGCATTTCGGACAGGCACGAGCAAGCCTTCGCGAAGCATTTTAAGGAGATCCAGACGCGGTTTGCCCGGCGAAAGCTGAAGGTAAGGGCTGGCCTGGCCGCGAAATTGAAGGATCTCCAGGGAATCGTTGACCAAAACCCCAGCCGGCGCAAACCTGGTTGCAGCGACACGATCGGCTTCGCGAAAAGCATCGACTTCGTTGATAGGGCCAGGGCGGAGCGGCTTGTTCTTTTGGCCGGGCTTTTGATTTTCCGCAGGAGGGTTTTTGGGCGGGATAATGACCGCGCGGGAAGCAGCCGCCTTTTTCAGGAAGATTTGGTGGCCTCGTTCCTGAAGGGTAAAAAGATCGGAAAAAGTGCCAATGGTTTCGGAACTGCCGAGCAGCAAGCAACCGCTTGGATTAAGCGCGTAATGGAAAATCGGAATCAGTTTTTTCTGAAGGACGGGTTCCAGATAAATCATGACGTTCCGGCAACTCAGCAGATGCATGCGGGAGAAAGGAGGGTCGGAGAGAACATTGTGCCTGGCGAAGACACATAAATCGCGGAGCGGCTTGCAGATGCGGAAACCTCCTTCTTCCTTCACGAAGAAGCGCTTGAGGCGCTCCGGGGAAAGATCCTGAACCAGGTTTGGCGTGTAGAGTCCGACACGAGCTTTTTCAAGGACTGGTTCGCTCACATCTGTTCCAAAAAGCCTGAGGGGAACCTGGATGCGAGCACTGGCCGCAAATTCCATGTAGGCCATGGCGATGGAATAGGCTTCCTGTCCGGTAGAGCAGCCGAGGACCCACACCCGGAGAGGCTGATCCGAAGCGCAGTTCTTGATCAACTGGGGAAAGATCTTCTCCTTAAGGACGTCAAAGGTTTCCGGATTACGGAAAAAGCTGGTGACGTTGATCAGGATATCATTGTAAAGGTTTTCAATTTCCTGGGGTTGAGACTGCAACAGCTTTAGATAGTCGGGGACGCTTGCCGCCCTCGTTAAAACCAGGCGGCGGGTAATGCGCCGCTTCAGGGTGGCGGGTTTATAAAGGCTCATATCCACGCCTGTCCGGTTCCGGATAAGCTGCAGAATTCTGTGGTAATCGCCACCATCCTCAAAATGCTTTTCAAAGTGGTCCACCTCGGGAGGGAGGACGCTCGAATGCTCGGCAATCCGGGAAAGCTCCGAGGCAATCCCGGCGGGAGGCATGACAAAATGAACACATCCTGCCGAGACAGCGCTGCGAGGCATGCTGTCGAACTTGGCCGAGCGGTCGTCCTGAGCGAAGGTAATGCCGCCCTCCTCCTTGATCCGCTGCAAACCAATGGTGCCGTCGGATGCGGTGCCCGAGAGAACGACTCCGATGGCCCGAGGCCCCAATTCCCCAGCCAGCGATTCTAAAAAAGTGTCAATGGAACGGAGCGGCCCGATTTGCGCCTTTCTGGGGAGAAGTTTCAGTCTTCCGCCGGAAACGATCATGGTCTTGTTCGGAGGAATGACATAGACGTGATTTGGTTCGATGGGGGTATTGTGGCTGACCTCAACAACAGGCAAAACGGTGCATTGATCGAGCAGTTTCGTTAGGAGACTTTCGTGGCTAGGATCCAGGTGCTGAACAAGGACAAGGGCCATTCCTGTATCCGGGGCCAAAGCCTTCACGAAATCGGTAAACGCTTCTAAGCCTCCCGCCGAGGCGCCTATGCCAACGACAGAGAAGGGTTCTTTCGAAACCACAGCAGATGATTCCTTCCGGGTGCCATCCCTTGACGGAGGCTCTTGCTTGCTGCCACGCTTGCGAATGAATGCTTCGGCTGAGCTTGGCGAGGTCCTGAGGGCAGGAGGTTCTTTTGTGTTTTTCATACCATCAGATGGTCCGGACCGCAGGCGGGATACAGTGGCTCACCGGGAAATCAGGCACGAAAAACCACTTAGTTGAACCGGCATCGAGTCCTCAAGCAGCGCCGACCACACCTAGCAATCTGCCTTGCCGGTTCCGTTAAATCCAGTAGATACACGATCATTTTAGCGACTGGAATTTGAGCGTGGAATTGCGCGAATCGTTCTGATTTCGGGCCGAATATATGGGTTAAGGGGGCTTGCGGAACGGGACTTCCGAACTTTTAACAGAAGTCATCATGAGCCACCCGCACGCACCATCGGGAATGAAAATTGATTAGCCGCAAAAAAGCAGGGAAAGGGTGAGCGGGAGCTCAGCACTTTACGGGCAGAGGAGGTATTTCACACATGGACCAAAAACGAAACGAAAGACTCACCATTTTCCGAAGTTCATCGAACGAACCAGGCTTGGTCATGAAGCAACTGGCTCCCAACTGGTAGGCCCTGGTGATGTCACGCTCCAGAGCCGAGGAGGTTAATACCATGACGGGTATGATCTTGCACTTTTCGTTGTCCTTGATCCACTGGAGCACCTCAAAACCCGGGACGAGCGGGAGATTAAGGTCAAGAAAGAGAACCCCGGGAAAGGGGTAAACCTGACGATCTTCGTATTTTCCTGTCGCGCGGAGGTAGTCAATCGCTTCTCGGCCGTTGTTGACTACGCTAATCGGGTTCGTGATTCCTTCCTTGGCAAGCGCCAACCTGAGGAGCTCGACGTCCTGATCATCATCTTCCACAATAAGGATGAGCCGCGTTGTGTCCATGTTCTTCGAGATTGGAAACCTCCTCCAGGAGGTTCTTCGTGCCCACTTCACAAGGAAGCCTATGGTTTGGATTTTGTCCATGGAGTGGAGAAAGAGTAGGCGATGTACTAGCTGTCGGGAGAAGCAGGGCTTGGCTAAAATGCAAGAAGATGCTTTACCGGGGTAAATTCCATATTCTTGCAGCGGAGGACAACGAGGACGACCAACTATTCCTTCAGAAAGCGTTTAACGCAGTGAAGGGACCACTCAGTTTGTCCATTGTGGGCGATGGGGAAGCGGTGATGCATTATATGTTAAGAGAGCCGCCCTTTGAAGATTCACTGAAATACCCTTTTCCTAACCTGCTCATGCTCGACATCAAGATGCCAAAACACACGGGTTTGGATGTTCTGCACTGGATTATGCACACGGACAAGTTCAGGCGTGTTCCGGTTATGATTGTGAGTGGAAGCAACCTGCAACAAGACATTGACCGAGCCTTTGATTTAGGGGCGAGCTCGTATCTTGTGAAACCGATGTCGGTTGAGAAAATGAGGCACGTGTTCCAAACGACCGCGGATTTTTGGACGACGGTGTCCGAATGGCCGAGCCCACCCCGGAGCTAGGAAACACCCTTGGCGAGTTCAATCCAAAACCTGTGTCCCCAGAAGGCGACATTGGTAAAAGAAAAGGGTTGGTGGGGAACTCCGCGGAGTGTTCCTGCTAATCGGAATCAGGTTTGTCGGCCAGACAGGGAGGCAGGGTCCGCAAACTCCCAAACGTCCGGGTAACGGACTACGAGGTCCCGGAATTGTTCTTCCATGGTTTGTTTCAGGAGGAAAGAGCCCGCGCCGAGCAGGTAGCACCTTTCCAGTTCCTTGAAGCCGATCGCCTGGGTATAGATAACCAAATATGGCATTGGAACTTCAGAATGGGCCTTGAGCCATTCCAACACATCGTAGCCGTTTTTTCCGGGCATGGAAATGTCCAAAAAGACGAGCATTGGTAAAGGGTTGAGGAGCCGGTTGGAATAAGGCTCCCGGCCATGAAGGTAGTCGACGGCAGTAAGGCCGTCGGCAAGAATCCGGACCGGATTTGCGACGCTTTTTTTGCGGAGGAAACGCTGAAGGAGTTCCGAGTCGTCGGGATTATCGTCTACTATGAGGATTTGGTTCGGCATCCGGTCGCAAATTTCCAAAGTGATCCAAAGACAACAACCACAAGGCAATTGCCAGGCAGGATCAGGGCTAAGTGATCCGCCGCAAAGTGGACTGCGAGGTACCCGTAGCTATTCACTAAACTTTAATTCGAGGGCTGGCGTGTGAATGATGCAGGTGCCCGTGGCATTCCGAGATTGGCGCTGGTGTTCGTGCATTCTTTTGAAAACCCAAGACGCAAGCCAAGCCGCAAAGCACGCAAGAGGAAGGAAAAAACGACACTGTTGGCATTCTTCGCAGCCGTTTGAAGTTCAACGGTCCGATTGGCTTTGCGCGGGAAGTCTGTTTCGAGAGAAGTCATCATGAGCTGGCGCTCTCCACCAGAAATGAAAACACAGGAAGACCGAGAGTTACGAGCCCCTCATCCCGTCCTTCTCCCCGTTTTTGGCGGGGAGAAGGAGATCACGCGGCATATGTTCCACGACAATTTCAGGGAAGGCCGCAATGAAGACGAGGAAGGGACAAACTGAAAGACCAAGCGAGGAGACAAAGTGGCGGGACCAGGCCGGGGAACGGAAACGAAGTGCGGAGCGGAGGAAGTTGGGGAGGCGGGAGGAGGTCAGGGGGCGGGCTTCAGGTCTACCCAGAAACGGCTGCCCTGGCCGAGCACGGATTCCGCGCCGACGGCTCCGTTCATTCGGGTAAGGGCTTTGCGGACAATAGCCAAGCCTAAACCAGTGCCTTCATAAAGGCCGGGACGATTCAGGGTTTGAAACATTTGAAAGATGCGGCTGGTGGCTTCCGGGGGCATACCGATGCCATTGTCCTCGAGCCAGAATCGGACGGACGCGTTGCCTTGTTCCGCGCGGACGACCACTCGCGGTTGGGTGCCTGGCTCCACGAATTTGACGGCATTTCCCAGGAGGTTGGAAAAGACTTGAGTGAGCGCCGCGGAATTGGCGAGCACGGCGGGCAGCGGCTCCTGCAGGACGATCTCCGCCTTGGATGAATACAGGTTGGGATACGATTCAATGATTTCCCGGAGCAGGGGTTCAGGTTGGACCGGCTGGAGATCCATTTCGCTGCACATGATCTTGCTGGAAGTGAGGACATCCTGAATGAGCCGGTCGAGCCGTTCGGCCGATTTGGACATTCGCCGAATGTAATTAAGGGCTTCCGGGCCGAATTCGGGTGCATATTCCTCGAGCAGGATTCTGGAGAACCCTTGCATGGCGCTCAAAGGCGCGCGCTTATCGTGGGCGATGCTGTAGGAGTAGCTTTCGAGTTCCGCGAGGGCTT
>JAQGOV010000495.1 GCA_028293425.1 Verrucomicrobiales bacterium | reverse complement strand
AACGAGTGTTGTCTTTTTCCTTTTGTTAATGGTGGCAGGCGGAGTATACAGGTATTCGACGTTGTACTCAAGTTTTACGCTAGGTGCGACTTACTGCCAAGTCCATGGGATATGCTACAGTCACGTGTAATTGAACGCTCCCTTTCCCCTCACCCCGCGGCCCTCTCCCGCGGGGGCCCCGCGGGGAGAGGGAGAACCATCTGCCGCGTCAAGTGGCTATGAAGGTGTAGTCCATCCCACGGTTTGCTCAGTACAGGAGCAGCGCCTCGCTTGGTTAGCCGGTGGCTGATTCAGGAGGAGTAGCTCAGAGACTCGTGACGGGCGTGTTGCCCAAAGGTGACAGGAGCGACTGGCTGGCGGGAATTGGCGGGAAAGCTCTGCATCGGTTGACCATATAGCGTTTCTGTGGCCGGGAAGACCGCCCACCTATCAATTGGGCAACACGCCCTGACCTCGTTTCCTATGGTTTGCCCGTTCTGCGCGAAACGATTTTGCCCTCGGACTTGCCCGTAAGCTGGTCTTCCAGGGACTTGGCCCTTGCCGCCACGAACGGCTTAATCGGCTTGATTGCGGAATTCATCCAACCGCCGCCCCCTCCCGCGCCTGGACGCCTGCCATTGTTGCCGAAGTCGGGCGGGACATTTTCCCCGGCGAGTGCCTTGTCAAAAAGTGCCAGTTTGGACTGGGATTCCTCGGCGATAGGCTGGCGAATAACCTTGGCCAATTCTTCCTCCTGCTTTCCGAGGCGGTCCGGCTTGAAGAGCTTGAAGCTGAATTCCTGAACTCGGCCGCGATAAAGCTTTCTGAACTGCGGCACTTCGAACATGCGCTGAATGAAACGGTTCTCGCCCTGCCAGGGATGCATGATGCTCAACTGTTCGCGCTCTTCCAGCGCTCCAGCCATCCGAAATTTGCCGAAGGAATTATCCAGGTCCCACGGAATGAAAAGGAACCGGTTGGATTTGGGATGGAGCACCATATAAAAGTTCTGGCTCATGCCCAGGATGCTATCGAGCGAGCTTAAGCAAACGGTGGCCGCCATGAAGCGGGAGAACTCGTCGAGGTCGATGAAGGACGCGATCTTCTCGGCAAACTCCCGGTCGTTGGCCGAGGTGATGAGTTTGCAGAAATCGATTATGCGTTGCGATTGAGCTGGGGTGAGGTCAGTCTTGGGATCGTATTGCTGCTTGTACGTGGACCAATCTTCTCCCTTATAAACAAAGAGGTAAGGCCCGACCGGCTTGAAGATGGCTCCATCTTTACTGCCGAAGTTCGCCTTGAGAAAATGCTTGTCCACATCCTCGACCAGAGAATAAAGGCCGAGATATCTGTGCCTGTGCAGTTCCGAGGCCGTGACATACACCTTGACGTAGGAGGTCCGTGGGGAAGGCACTCCGGCGTCGCGATAAAAGCGGTAGGAAAGGGGTTCAATCATCCAGGTTGGGTCCGAAACGTTGCTGTGGAAATTCAGCTTGGTTTCTCCGGCGAGTTTCTGGTCCTTGTTGGTATCGTTGAGGTCCACCTTCAGGGAGCGTTTGAGTGAGCCCTGAGAGCGGAAATAGGTTCCGTTGCCTTTGTAGCGAACGGCGATGTTGCTTAGTTTGGTGTTGGCCAGTTCGAGTTCGGCTTGGACGTAATTGAACTGGATTCCCCGGGCTGCGGCGAGGCCGTTTCTGCCGCCGGTCGGTCCGGTCAGGTTTGGTCCGCCGGGACCCGATTTGAGCGGATTTCCATTGCCATTGCCGGTAACCGACGGCTCCATGTCGTGCCATTGGTCGATGGTAAAGGTGAAATGGGCGGTCCAGACGTTGGTCAGTTGGTAGAGCTGGTCGGTTGTGAGCGCATTTTTGTCTGGTTTTGCCGCTGAGGCCTGGAAAGAACAGAGGCATAAGGCCGCCAAAAACGCGACAAAACACCCTTTGTGATACACGGTCATCCCATTACTGACTGTGATCGGGGTGGAAATGTTACAGAAAAAGTGAAAAGGCTGGTTAATAGAGGTCTCGTGCGTCAAAATTGTCGGGATGGAAAGAACGCTGCGAGTTTTCCGCTCCTTCGAGGAAAGCGACCAGGCTGACAAGAATATTACAAATCTCTCTCCCCTCAGCAGTGGCTGGATCTTCTACTGGAATTAATACGACAAACTGGCAGGCCGATGAAGCTGCAAAAGGATTTGAGAAAGTTTGTTGGATTGTTAAACTCCACGAGAGTTAAATACCTGCTCACCGGCTTTCGGTGCTGGTTACGCGAGGGACTTCTCAAATTGGGACATGCTTCTGAAACACCGCTATCAACTCCTTGGCTTGTTTCCGGTTTTCGCCATTGCAGCTGATCGTGCGGGAGACGGACTCGAAGCGTAAACTTTCCGCTTGCTGATAGAGCTTCCGCGCCCCGGGAGTGTCATGGTTGGAGATGATCACGACCGCTCCGTGTTGGGAGGATAGGTAACATAACTCGGCGAGTTCCCGCTGGTCGGTTGCGGAAAACCCGCCGGCGGCGTAGCTGGTGAAATTGGAGGTCTTGCTCAGCGGCACATAAGGTGGATCGCAATAAACGGCGTCCTCTTTGGTGATGGTTCCAAAAGTTTTGCGAAAATCCTGGTGCTTGAGTTCAGCGGTTTGAAGGCGTTCGGCAAAGCCCAGCATTTCTGCTTCGGGAAAATAGATTTTATTGTAGGTTCCAAATGGCACGTTGAACTCCCCGCTTTGATTATAGCGGCAAAGGCCATTGTAGCCGTGGCGGTTCAGGTAGACGAACAACGCAGCCCGTCTTTCCGGGTCTTTGGCTTTGTTGAACTCCTTGCGAAACTCGTAGAAAGCCTCGGAGCGGTTGTTCTCCTTCACGAAGAGCTTTCGGCAGGTCTTGATGAACTTTTCCTTTTCGCCCTTCAAAATGGTATAAAGCTGGAAAAGATCCAGGTTGGTGTCGGACAAAAGGCTTTTGGGGTAATTGGTATTCAGGAAGAGGGCCCCGGCGCCCACAAAAGGTTCAACGTAACGTTTTTTGTCGAGCGGCAGAAGCGGGCGGAGAGCCTTCACGAGCCGAGTCTTCGAGCCTGCCCATTTCAGGAAAGGCTTTCGGAGGGGCTCAAGAAGTTCCGCTTCCAACTGCATGGGCTGATCCTAAGAACACGGGCTGCGCCTGTAAACAACAGCCTTGTGGATCGCTGTGGGCCAGATCATTAACCCTTAAGCGTAGATATGGGCACCACATGGCTCCCGATTTGCCATTTCCTTGCTCAAGGAGAGCCCTTCGCTAGATTTGCAGAGGATGCTTGAGATTATCGAGTTGGTGATGGGGTTGATGGCCGCAGTGGCGGGGCTGGCACAGCTCGCTCGCAAGATTGAAATCCCTGGGCCTATTCTCTTCGTGGTTGGGGGAGTTTTGCTCGGGTTTGTTCCGGGTCTTCCCAAAGTTCATCTGGATCCAGACCTGGTTTTTTTCCTTTTTCTGCCACCGCTGCTTTACCCCGCGGCCTTGTTTACGTCGTGGCGGGATTTTCGAGCCAATTTGCGGCCGATTCTGCTGCTGGCTGTCGGTTTAATCCTCTTTACCACGCTAGCTGTCGGGCTTTTAGCGCATTATTTCATCCCCGACCTGCCCCTGGCAGCGGCGTTCGTGCTGGGTGCAATTATTTCTCCGACGGATGCGATTGCCGCCACCGCGATTGCGCACAAGCTCAGGCTGCCGCATCGGATCATTACAATTCTGGAGGGGGAAAGCCTGGTAAACGATGCCACCGCATTGGTGGCCTACCGGTTTGCGGTCGCGGCGGTGGTCACTGGATTCTTTTCGATTCCCCGGGCTGGCGGGCAGTTCTGCGTGGTGGTAGTGGGAGCATTCTGCTCGGTTATCTTTTGGGGTGGCTGACGGCCTGGGTTTTGGAAAAGTTGGAAGATCCGTCCATCCAGATCACGATTTCGTTGCTCACTCCGTATGCCGCCTACCTGACGGCTGAGCGGTTTGGAGTTTCCGGAGTACTGGCGGTTGTTTCAGCCGGGTTTTACCATGGCTGGCGGGCTCCGGAAATTCTGGATGCACGGATGCGGCTTCAAGCCGGTCCCATTTGGGACATGATCGAGTTCCTCCTAAATGGGCTGCTTTTCATATTGGTAGGTCTCCAGCTGCCGGAAGTTCTACGCACCCTGGCAAACCGCTCCACGACGCAACTGGTCACCTATGGGGTTGTTTTTAGTTTCGCGGTTATCCTGATCCGGCTTCTTTGGGTTTTTCCAGCGACCTATTTGCCTCGACTGCTGTCGAAGACGATTCGGGACCGGGACCCGGCGCCTTCGTGGCGCGCTGTGTTGATTCTGGGATGGGCAGGGATGCGTGGGGGACTCTCGCTGGCAGCAGCTTTGGCGTTACCCGCTGCCATCAAAGGGGGGGCGCCGTTCCCTGGCCGGGATTTAATATTGTTTCTTACTTTTTCCGTCATCCTCGCCACCCTGGTGGCGCAGGGGCTCAGCCTTCCGCCGCTGATTCGATGGCTAAAGCTCAAGGACGATGGGGTAAACGAGAGAGAAGAACAGGAAGCACGGCTCCATGCCAATCATGCCGCTTTGGCTCGCCTGGATGAGGTGGCAGAAAAGCAAAAGGTAGATCCTGAAATGCTGAAACGGTTGCGCGTGGAATACGAGGACCGCATACGCCAGCTGGAGGCGGAGGAGGACCAGGATGGCGGGAAGTCCCGGCATCTTTACTCTAAAGACTACGAGAGGCTGGCCTTCGAAGGGTTGAAGACGGAACGGCAGGTGATCCTGAAACTGCGCAATGACCGCGTGATCAATGATGAAACGCTGCGCCGGATTCAGCGAGACATCGATTTAGCGGAAGCGCGGCTGAAGTATCCGGGGAAGGGGTAGCGATGTTGGTTTTAGCTGATTTACGCTCAAAAGACACCCTTATCGCTAAGCCAAACTGGCTCCAAGACTTCCTTCAACTTAGCCGGAGTGAGATTTGTGTCTTTCCACTCAACCTTTGTGAGCGCTTCGCGGGTAACCGGAGAGAGCGGCAGGTGCCATTGATCCACAAACACAGGGGACAAATCTTTGTGTGCGGCCAGGCTGGCAGCAAGATACCAGTTCCACGATTGCTGCAGGGCGCCCGCTCGCTCCTTTGGGTTAGCCTTAAGGCATTGCGCGAGAGCGTGAAAAAAACGATGGAGCCATTCGTTCCCACCGTTTTCCCGGTAGAGCCGGAGCATGGCGGATGCGTAGGTGACGGGTTGATCGGAGGGATTCAGTGGCTTGCCCGACGCGTTCTTGAGTCTGGACGCTTTCTCATCCAGGCCATCCGCATTGGTGAACATTTTCAGGAATGATAAATCGCTCTTGTTGATCAGAGACTCTGCTTTTTCGATTACGTCGCGGGTACCCTTGTCGTCATCCTGGAGCTGAAGAGTGTCCATGCAAACGTAGCGCATGAAAACCGCAAAGCCGGTGATAAAACATGAATGCCGGTCCCCAAAGGTGTAGAAGTTCCGTCCCATCTCGTAGAAAACATAATGAGGCATTTCCTCGGGGTTTTTGAG
>JAQGOV010000437.1 GCA_028293425.1 Verrucomicrobiales bacterium | reverse complement strand
GCAAAGCGGACAAAGTCGGTGCGGCTGCGCAGTCCAAGCTTTTCCATGGAACGCGTCTTGTACGTCTCCACGCTCTTGATGCTGACATTCAGCTTGGCTGCTATCTCTTTGTTGCTGTAACCCTGGGCGATCAATCGGACCACATCCGTTTCGCGGTCACTGAGCTCACTTCGATTTCCATTCGGCCCCGAGGTTGTTTTGCCCACGAGGCTGGCGACCACTTTGCCGGCTAGGCTGGGGTCGAGATAAAGGTCGCCGCCCGCTACCATGCGGATGGCGCGTATCAACTCATCGGCGGCCGAGCGCTTTAGAATGTAAGCCGCCGCGCCGGCGTCCAGCAGTTCACGCAGATAACTCCGGTCCTCATGCACCGTGAGCGCCAGCACCTTGGTGGTTGGAGTGTTCTGGACGATTTGGCGGGTCGCGAGTGCGCCATTCAATCCCGGCATGGAGATGTCCAATACCGCAACGTCCGGCTTTAACTCCTGCACTTTTTGGACGGCGGTTTTGCCATCCGCGCACTCGCCCAATATTTCCATGTCCGGCTGGCCCTGGACCAGTGTTTTCAACCCTTCACGCACGACAGCATGGTCATCCGCGAGAAATATCCTTATTTTATTCATGGTTATCTCCGTCTTGGTTTGAGTGCAGGGGAATACGGAGAAAGACCGTAGTGCCCCTGCCTTCGACTGATTCAATTTGAAACTCTCCCCCGAGCAATGTGATTCTTTCCTTCATCCCGATCAGGCCGAGGTGATGTTTGCCACCGCTGGCTGCGAGATAATTGTCCATCGCAAAACCTTTGCCATTGTCTTCCACGATGGTCAGGACGTGGTCAGGCTTGGCGCTCAAAACAACACTGACGCGATCGGCGCCGGAATGTTTCGCGATATTATTCAGGGTTTCCTGCACAAACCGGTAAATGGTTGTTTCGATCTCGGCCGGCAGCGACACGTTTTCAAAGCCCATGATATGGTGATCCAGGGCCAGGCCTGTTGCGTTCACAACATCCTCAAGGTGGTTGATCAAAGTTTGGAAAAGACCCAGGTCATCCAGAGCAGTGGGCCTGAGCGCCATCGCGATCCGATGCACCTCTTGTCCGACACTGACGGTGAAGGACTGTAATTTCTTCAGCTTCTTTTGGATGGCTTTGTCCGGAGGGAGCATCTCCTGCAGGTTCTTCAGTTCAAGCCCGAGGGCCGTTAGGTACTGGCCCATGTGATCGTGCAGTTCACGCGACATCCGGCGGCGCTCATCTTCCTCGGCTGTTACGAGCATCCGGAAAAGTTGCCCGCGGGCTTCTTCCGCGCACTGGCGCTCGGTCGCTTCCGCCTTGAGAGCCTGGATGGCTTTGGCAAGCTCAGCGGTGCGGGCGTGGACGCGCTGCTCCAGTTGCGCATGCGTGCGGAGGAAAGCTGTTTCCACCTCCTTGCGGGCGGTCGCTTCCATAAAGATTCCCAGGAGATGCGTTGAGGTATGATCTTTGAGCTGCAGAAAGCGGCCGTGGGCTTCAACCCAGTGGATCGCGCCATCCTGCAGCAAGACCCTGAATTCCGCGTGGTACTCGTCCTTTCTTTGCACCGCATTCATCAGTTGAGCACGGATCTTGGGGCGATCTTCCGGGTGGAGCAGCTTGTCAAATTCAGCGTAGGTCCGCGGATGCGCGCCGGGCTCAAGTCCCAGCCAATACAGGTGATGGGTGCCCCAGGAGATTTCGTCCGTGGTGGTATTCCAATCCCACGCAGCCATGCGTGCCGCTTCCATGGCAATGCGCAACTGTTCTTCCTTCTGCTGGGCCATCCGGAAATCCTGGATGTCCGAAATGGTGCCCACCCATTCGCGCACGGCGCCATCCTGATCCAGGAGCGGAACTCCGCGGGCGCGGACGTAACGATATTGGCCATCCCGGCGGCGCAAACGATAGACCGCCTCGTAAAAGGTCCCGGTCCTGTTGGCTGCCTGCCAGGCACGGAGAGTGGATTGATGGTCCTCGGGATGCAATGCCTGGAGCCAGCCTGTGCCCACGCATTGCTCACGAGTCAAGCCAGTGAAGAACTCCCAGGCGGTCGCCTCGTTGACCATTTGTCCTTGGGCGTCCAGGTTCCAGAAGATGGCCGGCGTAATGCGAATCAAGGCCTGGAGACGCTCTTCGGCAGGGCGTTTCAGCTCGGAAGCAAATTGGGCTTCGAGTTTTATCGCAGCCAATGTTTTTTCCTCTGCCATTTGGTGTCGTGCCTCCGTTGCCGCGTGCTGACCGGTGTTAACGAGGCTGGCTCGTTATTAGAACGCCAAGACCCCGCCCCTGCTAGCCTTTTTTCCAAATTCCATCCAGCGCCAAAGGGACTGTAACGTTATGGTCAAACCCTTCGAATCGATAGACAAGTCCAACGTCCTTGAGTCTTTTCCCCAGGCAAAATTCGATGGCTGTTTGAGCGGAGCAAAAAACCGTTGCCCCGGAAACCTTGCTGGTCCACTTCCCATCCTCTTTCAGGAATTTGCGGGTTCGGGTGTTTTGAACCAGAACCGGTATAAGCATAAAATCAGAATCTTGTAGTCCGGGCAGGTTGTCGAATGGGAAAATAAGCGTGGGCTGTCGGGAGAATCCTGACGGCAGCGGCGATCTGGGGTCGAAATGCCAAGTTCATAGGGCGAAAATGGTCAATCAGAGCACCTGACTATGTTGGCTAGCTCGCCTGCGCTGTGCCAATACTTCCCTAAAGTTGATATTGGTCCCTATGAGGCGTTCCGGGCTTATGGGCAGGCACTTAGCAGGTTGAGGATTGACATTAGCGGGAGTTGAGAGCCCGGAACCAAGGTTGGTGTGTTTGAGGTTTCTTGTCTCAAGTTCCATGGGAGCAAGGGTAGCTGCGGGGTGAAGGTCGTTTGTTGAGGGACCAGAAGCGGATTGCACCTCCGCTGCATTATTTTTGCACCCTGGTGCACTTGGGCTTGTTGGATGCTCGCTTAGGCGCTGGGCAGGATGCGGAGGTTGTGGGAGATTGGTCGAGAATTTGCTTGGCCTGGGCGGGGTAGCCGCGTTCTTTCGCTCCTGCTTAGCTGCCTTGGCCTTTGCCAAATAGACATCCAGACTGCCCGAGAAGGTGGTAAGTTCATCGCTGCGCAGAGACTCAAGTCCAACTGGTTTTGCATCCACAGTGCACGGCTTGTGTGCAGTGGGAAATGGAGGGCGATGGGACGGGCGATCGGAATCTGGAGAGTCGTCAGCATTTTCGTCACTGTTTGAACATTTAACACTGCTGCGGCCGAAACGGCCGCAATCCGTGGAAGCCTGTGATGGTTGAGGTTTGAGAGTTCCAGCAGGTTCCACGGGGACAAGTTTGGGTGAGGGTTGAGTGTCCTTTGTTGAAGGTTCGGAATTCGTTTCCGTTGTTGCACCATTTTTGCATTGTGCAACCGAAGGGACGTTGAGTTCCAGGTCTTGCGTCTCAAGAACCTTGGGAGCAAGAGAAGGTGAAGGTTGATCGTCTGTTGTTGAGAGCGTCGAATCCGGTTGCACCGGGGTTGCAAGATCGTTTATGGGAAGCGGCAGGGGTTTGGGAGGCGTGGTTTCTTTGAGGATCTGGCGGTGGAGCCCATCAGCCAATAAAAAGAGGCGAGCGGTGGAAAGGTCGGCCAGTGAGCGTTTATCGAGTTCTTCCTCGATAGCAGCCAGGCGCTTGCCGAGTCGGCGGGCGCGGACTTCCCGAGCGCCGAGTAGCTCCTCGCGGAGAGATTCCATTTCGAGTGCTTCGTCCCAACTGAGTTCACTCTCCAGTTCCCGTTTCCAATTAAAGAGGGTGCGCCTGGAAACCCGAAGTTCCACGGCGATGGTGTTGTAGCTGGCGCCCTGAGCGCGGAGTTCGAGGAATCGATGTTGTTGGGTGCTCATTGTTGGTTGAGGGTTGAAGGGAACCTTTGCATAGTGGCCCAATGTGACGAGATGTGGGCTGAAGCGTGAACCGTAAAGCGTGATCGTCCTGAGGTCATTCGCTGCCGTTGTACTTTGTTGCGCCTGTTACATACTTTTCAGACCGGAATCGCATTCGATTTGCCCCTTTTCGCACTGGCGGAGAGTTAGGAAAAACGATGTAAGTGATTTGTTTGCAGAGCCACTTGTACTTTGTTGTACTTTTCTGTACTTTTGGCCGCGATTCTTTTGGTCGACTGATTTAGCGCAGAGGCGAAAAGCCGCAATCCGATTAAAGCTGGGAATGATTTCTGCGGTATGCTTCGAATGACATCGCGGGTTTATTGTTCTAGTTGCAGGTGTTCGGTTTCTCATATGGGTATCCGGGCGAGAGTTGAAAAAAACATCTCTCCATATATAGGGAGCGTGCCAACCAAATTTGATGCCGCGTGAAAATCGCGCGCCGCCATCCATGGTGAAAGATTGGCATGAGCGTTGCATGGCGAGGAGAACCGAGCGTTCCATAGCAAAACCGAGCGCTTATGCTTGGGTCAACTCTGCTTGGTTTTGCTCGGTCACCGTGAACCCCGTTCCGTTTTGTTCCGTTTGTCTGTGCATGGCGTACGCCTTTGCAGGAAGGAGCAGAGATTAGGATTAGGATTAAGCGCTGCGCACACAAAAAACATCTCTCCATATATAGGGAGCGTGCCAAGCGAAATTTGATGCCGCGTGAAAATCACGCACTTGCAGTATTTGAAGTTGATAATTGCGGGTAGCGAGGGGGTCTACGTGGAGCAGGTAGACTCCTGCGTGGTTGGGACCGAGGAAGAGGTGCACCATGCACTTCACCGTAGATCTACTCGGAAGGATTTGCCTTGGGTTATCTAATCGAGGTACTTTTCGAAATTGTTAACCAGGGCAGTGAATTCCTTTATAAAGTCCAAAGGCGGATTCCGCGGGTAGCAAAGATTTGCTATCAAATGCACGTCGTATTTTGCCGAGTAAGGACTGAGCAGTAAAATCTGGAAATAGAATTTCTCGAAGGTTTGAGGAGTAACGGCCTGGCCATTGTAAGGGCCCTTTTCCAAAGTTATGCCACACATGATGCCACCAGCTTTTGGACCGCGAGCTTCGTGAGGGTCTTGCCATTCGCCGGTGAGATAACGATCGTGGATCAGAAAGATGCGGGTGTCGTGTTCGAAATAGATGGTGTCCTTGATGGCGTGTGAAGTGATTTTTGGATAATGGTTTTTGAACAGCGTTTGCAACTCGACCTGCAAGCGCTTGAGCCGGGGATTGATCAACGGGGCATCTGGGGGGCCATCAGCGGCATTTGCACCCAACATGCAGAGGAAAAAAGCGAGAATGGTGGCGGCCATGGAGGAAGAACGTCGTGCTATTAGAGACCGAGGGTGGTACATGGTTATCAAGGGTGGCCCTTGTTTGCAACTTGCGCGACAGGATTGGATTGAGCGGGTTGGAAATGTTTAGAAGGTCAAAGGACTGGCGCGCTACACGACCAAAGGGAATTTCCAAAACCACCTTTGGTTGCGTTACTGCCAAGTCCGCTGGATATACGAAAGTGACGTGAAATCGGACGCCCCGTTCCCCTCACCCCAGACCTCGCCAGAACGGAAAGTGGGACAGGGCAGTGTGGCTTCCTCGCGCCCGCTCGGTCGGCCCTCGACGGGCCTTCGCTGGTGCGAATCCTTCTCGCCGCTTCCCAAGCGGCTTGAATCCGCCCTCATCCGGCTGCGCCACCCCCAGGAGAAGGGAAGTAGGAGAGGGAGAACCATCCGCTGGGTCCAGTGACTATGTCGGTGTAGCAAATCCTACGGTCTCCTCAGTAACTCGTAAGAAACGCAAATGCATCGTTCCGGCTCAGCCTTTGCGCTTTATTTTGGTCCAGCGGGCCTTGGCGCCGGCGGAGATCTTTGCCCGAGCTGCCGCGGACATTTTACGGTGACGGCGGATCATGCCCCCAACGGTGATGGGTTCGGGGATACCCAAAAGCCCGGTTAGCTCCTTCTCGAGGTCCTCGATCCGCTCCTTAATGCCGACCGCACGTTTGAGTTGCGCAGCGCTATACTGAATCAGTGCATTTTCTCTCATGACTGGAAATAAGGCTTGAAAGAGCGGAAAGTCAACGCGGAATCGACGTAAGCGTTATCTTTTGAATCCGAGATAGCCGCGCAGGGACAGTGGATGGTAGTAGGGACCCGTCTGAGATGCGCTTAATGGTTCCACGCGCTTGGGTGGGTCTTTGAGAAACGCAAAAACTTAGAGGGGCAGGGCCGCAACCAAATATTTTTACATCCTGTGGCTTGGGTGAGAGCGCCGGCGTTCAGGTAGAATTGAGTCTCAGTTCCACGCAGGCATGCGACAAAGAAGGCGGTGGCATTTAATTGATGTTCGTAATATTGCAATCCTCCGACTGTTCCAAGCGTTTGGTGGGTTCTTTTTTGAAGCGCCAAGGCGTAAGGAAGGTCGTAAAGAAGGAGAGCCAAGGCAGGAATACAGCGGAAAGTTTCAGCTTCCCACCTAAACGATGGTCCATTAACTGGGGTGTTCACCTACTAGCTTGTCAGGATAACACCACTACGTTTATCGAACTGATAAAAAAAATGCCCTCGTGGAATCTTTGTTGCCCAAGGGCAGCCATTTTCCTGGTAGAAGAGAACCAGGAAGACGTGTTCCTCCCTGGAAGATTACAGCCTTCTTGAGAGCGGCAAGCGCGCTCACAATTCGATTCACCCCAATGTCCAGTGGCACCATGTATATTAAAGAGCCTCGCCAAAGGAACTTGGAATCATGAAATTACCGTTTGGTAGTGATTGCGGTTGCGACACAGTGCAGGTGCTGGTACCGTTTTTTAGAAAACAATCGTTGGTTTATGCACCGAGCTGCCGGCTGAAGCTGCAGTGAGTCAATTCCGTAGTTGGTTGTAATATTATTTCTTTTAATGCCCTCGAAAGCGCCTTGCATGAAAATGGAAACCACAGGTGCAGAAAACGTACTTGGAGGTTTTTTATGCCCAGTGGTGGCGATCGGAGCGTCGGCTGGCGGATTGGAAGTCTTTCAACAGTTTTTTGACCGAATGCCGGCCGATAGCGGCATGGCTTTCGTCCTCGTTCAACACCTGGATCCCGAGCATGACACGCTCATGCCGGAATTGCTCTCTAAACACACCAGCATGCCGGTGCGGCGCGTGGAAGACGGGCTGCCGGTGGAAGCCAACCACGTTTATGTGATTGGACCCAAAATGTCACTTGGGTTTGAAGGGTGCACGTTACGTGTTTTGTCTTCAAAAAATCGTGGGGACGGGAAAGTGATTGACGGATTTTTCCGGTCATT
The DNA here is from genome assembly GCA_028293425.1 of Verrucomicrobiales bacterium. GTDB lineage: Bacteria > Verrucomicrobiota > Verrucomicrobiia > Limisphaerales > JAQGOV01 > JAQGOV01. Next base: position 820 of record JAQGOV010000437.1, on the reverse strand, counting down.
GGCCGAAGACCAGGCCCAAGGCGTGGTGGGAATTATTTTGTCGGGGACGGGTGCTGATGGCACCGTTGGGTTGCGGGCCATCAAGGAGAGTGGCGGCTTAACGATCGCACAGTTGCCGGAAACGGCGAAGTTCGACGCAATGCCGCGAAGTGCGATTTCAACAGGATGCGTGGACCTGGTGCTGCCAGTTGAAGAAATGCCGGCGCGGATTGTGGAGTACGCCAGGCATCTAAACAGGATTCACCACCAAAAAGGGCTTGTGACGATCCAGCAGGAGGTGATGGAATCGTTGCCAAGCATCTTTCCAATTCTCCGAGGGAAAACGGGCCATGACTTCAGCCGTTACAAACAAAGCACGCTGATCCGCCGAATTCAACGGCGGATGCAGGTGGCACATCTGGATTCCGCAGCGAAATATGTCACCTACCTGGAAGAAACCACCCAGGAAACTGACGCGCTTTTCAAACACCTATTGATCGGGGTGACCCAGTTTTTCCGGGACACGAAAGATTTTGAGGCGGTGGAGCAGATGGTGGTGCCAGCGCTGTTTGAGGGGAAGAAAGCGACCGATCATGTGAGGGTGTGGGTGCCGGGGTGTGCGACCGGGGAGGAAGCTTATACTTTTGCCATGCTGCTAGCCGAGCACGCAGCCCGGTTGGAAGAGCGACCGCGAATCCAGGTGTTTGCGACCGACCTGGACGGTGACGCCCTGGAAACGGCGCGGAAGGCCCGTTATCCGGCAGAGATCACCCAGGAAGTTTCTCCGGAGCGCTTAGCCCGTTTTTTCAAGAAAGTTGAGAGTGGGTACGAAGTGGCGGAT
>JAQGOV010000415.1 GCA_028293425.1 Verrucomicrobiales bacterium | reverse complement strand
CCGTCTTTTGTGCCAATTTCAAGACGCACCGTTTGGTTTGCTTCCTGTCGAGGCGAGGAACTTGAGTTTTTCATAATACCACAAGTTCGCCATACGGTGCCCTGCCTTTTCAATCTGAATCGTTCCGCCTAAGGACTCCTCTTGGCTGGCAACAATCGTTCGCATTGAGTTCTCCATTTTACTTTGCCACTGGAGGGCGAACGCTTGGAAATCCAGGGCAAACTTCTCTTTTGATACCGATGCGAGCAGGTTAGTTTGAATACGCACCAAGCCGGTAGCCTCAAATTCAGTATACCTCAAGAAAAGCTCTGCAGAAAACTGAGATGCGCCCCGCGGGCCTGTGCCTCGCATAATGTTGTTGAATACTCTCCTGTTTCTGCCGATGGATCCAGTGGAAGGTTCGCAGTTCGGCTGTGAAAGGCTTTCTCGGGCGGGAGTGGCGAGCCACGTCCCGCAAGTGGAAGGCACAGTTGAAGACCTAGTGAATGGGTCTTCAACTGTGCCTTTTTATTTTTTGCGGACTGGTTCTAGTGAAAACGAAGCAGCAAAAAAATTATTTGAGCAGGGTGGAAGGCCCGCAGCACGTGGACAGTGGCGGTCCCGGTTATCGCACTCTCGTTTCTGAGGACACAATGCGCATCTCGATTAATACAAACAGCGCGACGGCTGACCAGGGTTTCGTCGCCAGGGGAGTTTCGGGCGGCATCTGAATTAATTTCAATATGAAAAGCATTTTAGCGAGGCAGGGAACCTGCAAACACTTGATTTTTCCCCCTAGCCAAGATCGGCCAGGGTGGTTTCGGCGCCTCGTGCGGCGCTTGAAGCTGAGACTGACTCGACGGAAGATCTTGCGGGCAGATTGAACGGCAGTGGATCCCCATCATTTACACGTCTTTACTGCTGGATCAGATATCCGCTCACACCTGAGCCGCCATTCTCGATGCCTTTATTTTTTGAGTACTTGCGGTCTTACTCATACCCTCCGCCTTCGCTCCTCAGTCATTTCCCCCCGGCAGGTTCACAGCCGCACAGACCACAAGTTTTATCCATATTCCCGTAAACTTCATCAGCTTGCTGCCGATGGTAGAGTTTGAAAGGCTTGCAACACGGTTGTGAGCAGCTTTCTCGGGCAGGCTTAGGGCCTGCAAGTCGAAGGCACAGTTGAATCACAGGCTCCAAGAGCGGTGTGACCCAACTGTGCCTTTTTCTTTTGTAATAATGAAATTAGAAGTGCATCGATGAATCGGGAGCACTGAAGCCTTGAAGAAAAACTTGCCAAACAATATGACACAAGAAGCCATTCTCGACACCGACCGCGTCGCGGCCTTGACCGTGACCGAAATGCGCCAAGACGCGTTGCTCAAGGCGGGCGCCTTGCAGAGCGCGATCTTCAACAGTGCAAATTTTTCGAGCATTGCGACGGATGCCAAGGGGGTCATCCAGATCTTCAACGTAGGCGCCGAGCGGATGCTGGGCTATGCGGCGGCAGATGTGATGAACAAGATCACTCCGGCCGACATTTCGGACCCACATGAAGTAATCGCCCGCGCCACGGCCCTGAGCCTGGAACTCGGAACTCAGATTACGCCCGGTTTCGAAGCGCTGGTGTTCAAGGCCTCGCGCGGGATTGAGGACATTTACGAACTGACCTACATCCGGAAGGATGGCACCCGGTTTCCAGCGGTCGTGTCGGTCACGGCGCTCCGCGATGGCTATGGTGCAATCATCGGTTATCTACTGATCGGCACCGATAATACCGCGCGCCAGCAAGTTGAAGCCGAGCGAAAGAAAGCAAATGAAGAACTGCAACGTGCCAACGCCAAACTGAAGGCGTGGGCTGAAGCATTAAACTCGTTCGCGATCATGGCCGAAACGGATACCCATGGGCGGATCACATATGTGAACGACCCTTTCTGTAGCATCTCGAAATACAGCCGCGAAGAGTTGCTGGGCAAAGACCATCGAGAACTGGTCAATTCAGGTTTTCACTCCAAAGAATTCTGGAGAGAAATGTGGAGCACGATCAGTCGCGGCCAGAGCTGGCGGGGGGAGATCAAGAACCGCGCGAAAGACGGAACCGTTTATTGGGTAGATACGGCGATAGTCCCGCTGCTCAATGCCAACGGCGGGCCTGAAACGTATTTGGCGATCCGTTTTGTGATCACGGAACGGAAGCAGGCGGAGGAGTTAGTCCGCATCTCGTCCGCGTACGCGCGCAGCTTGATTGAAGCCTCGCTCGATCCATTGGTTACGATCAGCCCTGAAGGCAAAATCACGGACGTGAACGAAGCTTCCGTTCAAGCTACAGGCGTTTGCCGCGAGCAACTCATCGCAGCGGATTTTTCCGATTACTTCACTGAACCGGGCAAGGCCCGCGCCGGCTACCAAAAGGTCTTCTCCGAGGGCTTCGTGCGCGATTACCCGCTCGCCATCCGGCACATTAGCGGTCGGATTACAGACGTGCTGTACAACGGCTCTGTTTACAAGGACGACAAAGGGAAGGTGCTCGGCGTCTTCGCAGCCGCGCGCGACGTTACGGAACGAAAACGATTCGAATTGGCCATCCAGGACACAAACGTGAAGCTGGAGATCGCCAAGTTGGCCGCCGAAAAGGCCAATCTCGCGAAATCCGACTTCCTTTCACGCATGAGCCATGAGCTGCGCAGCCCGCTCAATGCCATCCTTGGCTTCGCACAACTGATGGAGTCAGCCTCTCCAGCACCCAATGCCTCGCAGAGCAAAAGCATCGCCCGGATTCTGCAGGCAGGATGGTATCTCCTGAATTTGATCAATGAAATCCTGGACCTCGCCGTGATCGAGTCCGGGAAAGTATCCATTTCCCTTGAAGCGGTGTCAGTGTGCGAGATCCTCTCCGAATGCCAGAGCATGATGGAGCCGGAAGCACGAGAGCGTGGCATCCGGATGACCTTTCCCCGTTTCGAGGAGCCGGTCTTTGTGATGGCCGATCGGACGCGCTTGAAGCAGATCATTATCAACCTGCTTTCCAACGCGATCAAATATAACAATGAGGGGGGGGCAGTGGTTGTGGACTGCACCGCGAGCGGACCGGAATGCGTCCGCATCAGCGTGAAGGATACGGGAGCGGGGTTGCCTCCTGAGAAACTGGCCCAACTGTTCCAGCCGTTCAATCGACTCGGTCAGGAGGCGGGAAGGGTCGCGGGCACAGGCATCGGTTTAGTGGTGTCCAAGCAGTTGGTCGAACTGATGGGGTGTATCCTGTGTGTCGATAGCATCGCCGGTGTGGGCAGCCTTTTCTGGTGCGAAATGAGCTCGGCGGAGGCGCCGCAGTTGGCAATGCAAAATGGAGAGGCTGAGGCGTTGGTCCGAACAGAAGCGTGCACTGATGCGACGCGGCAGACCCTGCTCTATGTGGAGGACAACCCGGCGAACATGGAATTGGTAGAGGAACTAATTGCGCGGCGCCAAGACCTGCGGCTGGTGACGGCAGTAAACGGAATTCTCGGCATCGAGATGGCCCGCGCGACCCAGCCGCAGGTGATCCTGATGGATATCAACCTGCCAGGCATCAGCGGGCTCAAAGCCCTTAGAATCCTGCGGGAAGACCCAGCCACGGCACACATTCCCATTATCGCGGTGAGCGCCAACGCGATGGCACGCGACTTCGAGAAAGGTCTCGAGGCTGGATTCTTTCGCTATCTGACCAAACCGATCAAGATCAAAGAGCTGATGGACGCGCTAAACGCGGCCCTAAATCTTGGGGAGAGAATCGCTGTTCACAACGCATAGGAATATGACCCGTATGGAACCAAAGAAAAAAGTGGAAATCAATTTGGTGAAAGCCCGGACTGGCATTGAGGGATTCGACGAGATCACGTATGGCGGGTTGCCGAGGGGAAGGACGACGCTGTTAGTGGGGGGGCCTGGCTCCGGCAAAACTTTGTTCGCCTTACGCTTCCTGGCGCATGGCGCGAGGAATTGCAAGGAACCTGGCATCTTTGTCGCGTTTGAAGAAACAGCGACGCGCATCGTGAGCAATGCCGAAGTTTTCGGCTGGAACCTCCCGGAATTGCGGCGCAAGAAACTGTTCTTCCTGGATGCGCAACCCTCGCCGGATCTAATCCAGTCAGGAAGTTTCGATTTGACAGGGATGCTGGCCGTGCTGGGCGACAAGGCCAAAGAGATGGGGGCGCGGCGCGTGGTGTTTGATGCCCTGGATGTTTTATTGGATCTGTTGCCCAACGAGGCCTCCAAACGACAGGAGGTTTACCGGCTGAATGCATGGTTGCTCGCGAGCGGTTTGACCGGGCTGATCACGGCAAAGGCAGGTGGTGACGAGGTGGATGCCCGCGGCACCCAACGGTTCGGATTCATGCAATTCATGGTGGACTGCGTCGTGGTGCTGAACCATCGGGTGGCGCTGGGTGTGTCGCAACGCAATTTGAGGATCTTGAAATATCGGGGTTCCGGGTTTGATGAGAATGAATCACCTTTCGTGATCGGCAAAGACGGTTTTGACGTCGCGGTTGCGCGAACGCCAGGCCGGAGGACCGGCAACGTGACGCAGGAGCGCGTTTCGACGGGCGTGGCGCGGCTCGACACGATGCTGGGCGGCGGTTATTACCGCGGCGCCAGCGTGCTCATTACCGGCTTTCCCGGCACGGCCAAGACCACACTGAGCGGCGCGTTCGCTGAGGCGGCCTGCGAACGCGGAGAGCGCACAATGTTCTTTAGTTTTGATTCGGATGGCGGCGAAGTGATCCGCAATCTGGCCTCAGTGGGCCTCCGGCTGGAGCGTTTCGTGAAGAGTGGACTCCTGCGGATGATCTCAGCCCGCACGATCAGCGGCAGTGCTGAGACATTGCTGGTGCGGATCAAGACGCTGGCCCGAGAGCATGAGGCCAGTTGCCTGGTGATCGATCCAGTTTCCACACTGGCTAAAGTTGGCAATGAGTTGACGGCCCATGGAGTGGCGGAGCGGTTGATTGACTGGTCTAAAGCCGATGGCACCACGCTCGTGTGCACCAGCCTGCTGGATGAGCTGAACGGCCAAGCGGAGGGGGGCACGCCGCTGCAAATCTCGACGATTGCGGATACCTGGATTCACCTTAACTACCTGGTGCAGGCGGGCGAACGCAACCGCGGCCTCTCCATCATTAAGTCCCGGGGCACGTCCCACTCAAACCAGGTGCGCGAACTGATCCTAAGCGATGCAGGCGTGACACTGGCGGATATTTACACCGCAGGCGGCGAGGTGCTCATGGGGACGATGCGGTATGAAAAGGAAAGTGCCGAGCGCGTGGCCAATGAAGTCGCCGAAGTAGCGGGCAAGCTCAAGCGCGTGAGCCTCGATGCGGAGGAAGCTGTGCTCGAGGTGCGGGCCAAATCCCTGAAGACGGAACTGCTGGCGAAGCAGGTCGAGAAGACGCTGCTGGACAGCGCCACCCGGAGCCGCAAGGGCGAGTTGTCGCGCGGGCGCATGCGAATGCGGGAGTTGCGCGGCGGGGATCCGGCAAGCGCCCGC